>JAOUIH010000006.1 GCA_029884165.1 Gammaproteobacteria bacterium
GGAAGGCTACTTCGAGGCAAACCAGAGTTTCGAGGTCGGTGACGAGCCGAGCCGGACGATCACGATCGAGATGCGCAAGCTCCCGGGCTTCGTCACCGTAGCGACCGACCCGGCTGTCGAGGCGACCGTGACCGTCGACGGAACCCTCATCGGCGACGCGCCTTTCGGTCCGCTGGAGCTCGAGCCGGGTACGCACACGATCGAAGTCAGCGCAGAGCGCTACCTGCCCTATGTCGACCAACTGCCCGTCCCGGGCCTCGGCGGGCGCCAGGTCGTCGACGTGCAGCTGGTGCCTCGCTGGGCCGACGTTCAGATTGCGACGAATCCGCCCGGGGCCGAGGTCATTCGTGACGAAACCGTCCTGGGCCGGACGCCGGTCAGTCTCGAACTGCTCGAGGGCAACCACGACCTGGTCGTCATCCTGGAAGGGTACAAGGCCTGGGACACGACAGTAGAAGCCCGGGCCAACGAAGACATCGTGCTGCCGGTCGTGGACCTGGAGCCCGCAAACGCGCAGCTGACGGTGAATACGATTCCGCGCAGCGCCAACGTCACGGTGGACGGGCGCTACCGGGGACAGTCGCCGGTCAAGCTCGCTCTGTCACCCGATACGGACTACCGGATCGGCCTGTCGAAGGCGGGATACGGATCTACCGAGAGGAGCGTCCGCCTCCGCTCCGGTGCGTCCGAATCCATCACGGTCGACCTGGCTGCGCGCACCGGCAAGGTCACGATCGCCGCGCTGCCGGGTGATGCGCGAATCCTGATCGACGGACGCGATCGCGGCAGCGGTACGATGACCTTCGACCTGTCCTCGGCGCCGCACGAGCTCGAAGTGCGCATGGACGGCTACCAGTCCTTCAAGCGCGATTTCACGCCCCGGCCGGGTTACCCGCAAACCATCCAGGTCCGGCTGCTGAGCGAGGAAGAGATACGCCAGCGGAGCATAGCCGCGGCGACCACGAACTCGCAGGGCCAGGAACTGCGTCGGATCGAGCCGGGCACGTTCACGATGGGTGCTTCGCGCAGCGAGCAGGGCCGCCGCGCGAACGAGGTCATCGTGCCGGTGACGCTGACGAAGCCCTTTTTCATCGGCGCGAAGGAAGTCACCAACCGCGAGTACGCACGCTTCCGGCCGAACCACGATTCCGGTTCCGGCGTACACGCGGCGCTCGCCGGCGACAACAACCCGGTCGTGAACATCAGCTGGGAAGATGCGGTCGATTACCTGAACTGGCTCAGCACCCAGGAGGGCCTGACGCCGGCTTACCAGAAGCGGTTCGAGAAGTGGGAGCCGGTGATGCCGGTGCCGAACGGTTACCGGCTGCCGACGGAAGCCGAGTGGGTATGGGCCATCCGCTACCAGGGCCGCCCGGTCGCGACGCGCTTTCCCTGGGGCAATGACCTGCCGCCGCGGCGTGACAGCGGCAACTACGCGGACCAGTCGGCCCGCCAGCTGGTTCCCTCGTTGCTGCCGGGCTACGACGACGGTTTCGCATCCACGGCGCCGGTCGGCAGCTTCCCGGCCAATGCGCTCGGCATCTACGATGGGGGCGGCAACGTCGCCGAATGGGTGCAGGATTATTATGCGGTGCCGCAGCCCGGGCTGACGGAGGCGCTGGTCGACCCGATGGGCCCGAGTCGCGGTTCCTACCACGTGATCCGTGGCTCGAGCTGGCGCCACGCCGGCGTCACCGAACTCCGCGGAAGCTACCGGGACTTCGGCAACGACGGGCGCATCGACGTCGGTTTCCGTATTGCGCGAAACATCGACTAGCAGGGTGTTGAAAAAACACCCTGCTGGCGCGAAACAAGGATGTCTCGCCCGCGGTTCAAGCACGTAAGTGCTTGAACCGTCGGGCGCGAGTCCGGACATGCGCCGGACCCGCGACCTTGAAAAAGGTCTGGACGACCTTGTTCAACATCCTGCTAGCGGTGTGGCGGGACGCGCGCTGCCAGCGCGAAACGAGGACGTCCGTTCTGGCAGTGCCCGGCGACGGGGCCCGACAAGATGGGCAGGATGAAGCCTGCAAAGCGCCGCCAGGGCCGCTCACGCCCCTCCCGGGGGTGGTCTTTCGCGTCAGCAGGCAGGATTTAGGGTGGCGATCTGGTGTAATTTTTGCGCCTGCCCGCTGTCGAAGTAACGACCCGGAAAAACGAGGCATCTGGATGCGTAAATCGCTTAAGCTGTCGGCCGCCTTTCTGCCGCTGTTGCTGGGCTGGTCGGCGCTGGCCCAGGAAGCTCCGCCCGCGGCCGAGCCGGACCCGGCGCCGGCCGCGGAGGAACCCGTCGATGCGGGCGAAGAACCGGCCGGGGATGCGGCCGGTGACGAACCCGGCGACGAGGAACTCTACGATTTCGATATCTCCGACCTGGACGAGCAGACTTACGACGAGGAAGACGATGGTTTCGTGCCGACTGAAGAAATCCCGGCGGACGAGCCGATCCCGTTTCCGAGCGACATCTGAGCGCGGCCAGGCAAATCCCCAGGATCCGGAACTTTTCTGATGAACAAGAAAAACATACCTGTCGAGTTCGTATATCAGCTGTTTGCGCTGATCATATCGATCATCGTGGTGCACGGGTTCTACGTTTCCGTTGTGCGCCCGAACGCGAACGCAGACCTCGAGCGGCAGGCTATCGAAGCGGCGGCCAATCCAGACTACGTCAGGGATCGTTCCACCTGGATACTGTTGAAGGACCCCGAGCAGGAGTCCTGTTTCGTGCTCATGTTCTGGGCGCTCGCCATCATGGGCTACAAGTCCAGGATGATCATCGACGAGCGCAAATTGCTTGACGTTGACCTGATCCCGATAGCGGAGGGCATGCGGATCCTGCCTGAGGATACGCGCGAGTTCGCGCGCCAGGTCCAGGCCCTGCCGGACAAGCAGCAACGCATGGTGCTGCCGCGAGCGCTGCTGAACGCGCTGCGCCGGTTCAGCACCACCCGCAATATCCAGGACGTGTCGAGCAGCACGCACACGATTTTCGAGTCCGAGGCCGACAAGCTGGAATCGGAGCTTTCGATGATCCGCTACATCGGCTGGGCCATCCCGTCCATCGGGTTCATAGGAACGGTCCGCGGTATCGGCGATGCGCTGGCTCAGGCGGACAAGGCCGTGCAGGGCGACATCGCGGGCGTTACACAGAGCCTGGGCGTCGCGTTCAATTCCACGTTCATTGCGCTGCTGATCAGTATTTTCCTGATGTTCCTGGTTCACCAGCTGCAGCTGCAGCAGGAGCGATTGGTATTCGACAGCGAGAATTACACGAATGACAAGCTGATCCGGCACATGAAGTCGGATTGAGGTCTCAGGGCGCAGTCAATTGAACCGTCTGGCATTACACCTGAACGATGCGGGAATCACGCTGCTCGACGAGCGCAGCATCCTGTACCGCGAGCCTGGCTTTGCCTTGCTCGGGGATCATGATCTGGCGACGGGCAATGCCGCCTTCGCGAGCGCGCGCATCAATCCCCGGCGCATCCAGAACCGTTACTGGTCGGAACTGTCCGCGACGCCCCTGGTCGACCAGCGTTTCGGCCACCTGACCACGGCCGACCTGGCGATACGGCAGCTCGAGCAACTGTGGGAGGCCGCAGGGACGCCGGGTGCCCAGGTCGTTGTCGCCGTACCCCCGTACCTCGATCCCGCCAGGCTCGGCCTGTTTCTCGGTATCGCCGCGGAGATCGACATGCCTGTCGCGGCCCTGGTCGATGCGGCCGTGGCGGCGACCCGGCGCGAATACCGCAACGCGGTACCGGTGCACATCGACATGGGCCTGCATGCGACGACACTGACGCGCCTGTCGCAGGCGGGCCAGGCGCAGTTCGAGCGGTCGGAGGTGCTGAACGAATTCGGAATCTACGCGTTGTACGACGCCTGGCTGACGGCGATCGCCGAGGCTTTCGTGCAGCAATCGCGCTTCGACCCGCTGCACACCGCCGCGACCGAGCAGATCCTGCTTGATCGGCTGGCGGGATGGCTCGCGCTGGCCAGCCGGGATCCCGTGGTGGCCATGGAACTCGAGTACGCGGGGATCCCGCATCGTGCGGAGATCGAGTCCCTGGCCCTGATCGCCGCCGTGGCGCCATTCTACCAGCAGATATCGAGCCGGCTCCGCGCGCTGTATCGCGCGGGAGAACTGCCGGCGATCCAGGTGAGCGATCGCATAGCCCGCCTGCCTGGCCTCGCCGACATGCTGAAGGCTCGCATCGGGGGCGAGGTTTATGCGCTGGAGCCGGGCGCGACGGCGCGCGGCGCCCTCGCGCGCTGCCCCGACCAGACGGCCGCAGGAGGATCCGTCAGCCTCCTGCGCCAGCTGCCGTGGGACCAATCGCCGTTCGTCATCGAGCGCCCGGAGGTGCATCATGCAGATGGCGATGTTCCGACGCACGTACTGTTCGGCAGCCAGGCTTACGCGATCGGTGAGACACCGTTAGTGCTGGGCTCGCAGGCAGGCGACGCGGAGCGATCGATTCCGCTCGCGGCGGACATGCCCGGCATGTCGCGGCGACACTGTTCGCTCGCACGAATCGACGGGCGCTGTGTCGTGGAGGACCACAGCCGTTACGGCACATTCCTCAACGGGCACCGCATCAACGGCTCCACCGTGCTGCAGGTAGGCGACACGATACGGATCGGGTCCCCGGGGTTCGAATTCCAGTTGATCACGACCGACGAAAAACATGGCTCGACGACGGCGTAACACAGAAGTCTTCAGCATGTCGTTCCTCGACTGCATGAGTTGCGGGTTCGGGGCGGTCATCCTGTTCTTCATGATTATCAACTCGCAGGTGACGCGTACGACCGATGCCCCGCCGCAGGAGTTACAGGGTGAAACCACCCGGCTGGAGTTCGAGATCCTGGACCAGCGGAAGAATCTCGTGCTCGCACGCAACACAATGGAGGAACTCGACGACGAACAGGTGCGGGCCGAGGACGAGATCTCCCGGATCATTGCTCTGCTCGAGAAGCTCAAGGCCGAGCTGCAGAAGGAAGACAAGGAGACGGTTGCAAAAATCGAGCGAGTCGAAAAACTGAAGTCCGACATCGAGCGCCTGGAGGAGGAAAAGAAAAGGCTGCTCGCGCTCGAGGCGTCGCAGGAGTCGGGCAGCAAGGTCCGCACGTTCACTGGCGCCGGCGACCGCCAGTACCTGACCGGCCTCAAGGTAGGCGGGCAGCGGATCCTGGTGCTGGTCGACGCGTCGGCCAGCATGCTGGACCGCAAGATCGTCAACGTTATCCGCCGTCGCAACATGTCCGACGACGTCAAGCTGCGCTCGCGCAAGTGGCGCCAGGCCATTGCGAGTGTCGACTGGCTTGCCGCGCAGTTCCCCCCTGCCAGCAAGTTCCAGATTTATACGTTCAACAACGAGACCCGGCCGGTATTGAAGGGCACGGATGGGGTCTGGCTCGACGTCGGCGACGGCGAGCAGCTGGACAGGGCGATCCGAGTGCTGCGCCGAACGGTGCCGGAGAACGGCACGAACATGAAGGATGCGTTCAACGTGATCAACCAGATGAACCCGCGGCCGGACAACGTCATCGTGCTGGTCGACAGCCTGCCGACCATGAACGCGCCGGAGACCGACCGCGGGATGGTGACCGGGCAGGAGCGACTCCGATTCCACTACGAGGCCGAGACCGAGATCCCGAGCGGCATCCCGGTCAACATCCTGCTTTACCCGATGGAGGGCGACTACAACGCGGCAATCGCCTATTGGCTGCTCGCGTACCGTACCGGTGGCTCATTCATGAGCATCAGCAAGGACTGGCCGTAAAACCGAGATGAGGAAGCGCAGAAACATCGAAGTCTTCAGCCTGTCGTTCCTCGACTGCATCTGCTGCGGTTTCGGTGCAATCGTGCTGCTGCTCGTGCTCAGCAAGATCTACGAGCCAGCGGTTATAGAAAAGACCGAAGAGGATCTCAAACAGTTGATAGCGCTATTGCAGGAAGAACTGTTCGAGATACAGGGCCAGACGGACGTCATCATGCGGGACCTGCGGACCGCGCGCACGGAAACGACCGAGAAAAAAATGACGCTCTCAAAACTGCAAAAGGAGCTCAATTCGGTCATGGGTCAATTCGAGCTGTTGCAGACCGACTCGCCGGCACTTGATGTGGACGAGGGTGAACTTCTCGCCGCCCGGCAGCAGCTCACCGAAGAGATGATGCGCCTGAACCCGACGTTCCGGCGCGCGCCGGACGACTCTATCGGCGGCATCCCGGTCGATTCGGAGTACATCATCTTTATCATCGACACCTCGGGCAGCATGCAGGCGAAGTGGGACTGGGCCGAGCAGAAGCTCAGTGAGGTGCTGGACGTTTACCCCACGGTCAAGGGGCTGCAGATCATGAACGACAACGGCCGGTTCATGTTCACGCAATATGGCCGGACCTGGTTGCCGGATACGCCGCAGCTGCGCCAGGCAATCAAGCAGACCATGCGCCAGTGGGCGCCCTTCAGTGATTCCGACCCGTCCGACGGGATCGCGTACGCGATCCAGTCATTCTGGGCGCCGGACAAGAAGATCAGCCTGTATGTGTTCGGCGACGAATTCCAGGGCACCTCGATGGAAGCCGTGCTTCGCAATATCGACGACATCAATCGCGAGGACGAGGACGGCAACCGCCTTGTCCGGATACACGCTGTCGGCTTCCCGTACAACTTCACCGGGCGAAACATCCCGCAAAGCTCCCAGCGTTTCGCCGGCCTGATGCGCCTGCTCTGCGAGCGCAACGGCGGCACCTTCGTCGCGCTCACGGAACGCGACCACTAGCAGGATGTTGAAAAAGGTCGTCCAGACCTTTTGCAACGTCTTGAGTCCGGCGCATGTCCGGCCTCGCTCCCGACGGTTCAAGTATTTACGTGCTTGAAGCGCGGGCGAGGCATCCTTGTCTCGCGCTGGCAGGGTGTTGAAAAACACCCTGCCAGCGGTTTGTGCCATCGGCCGGGCCGGCCGCCACATTTCGTCAGAATTGATCCCGACCGGGCCACTTCGGCGCCCCGGCGCCGGCCCGATCCGACCCTGTAATTGACTCCGAAGGCAGCCACAAACGTGGCGCTCAGCGAACCGGAGGAAATCATCATGAATAGCAGGATCTTACTGGCAGCACTGGCTGTATCCGCCCTGGCGAACCCGGCATTGGCCGGCGAAAGCAGTTCGGGCAAGGAGGTCGTAGGCGTCGGCTCGGGCGCCGTCGTGGGCGCGATCGCGGGCGGCCCGGTAGGTGCCATCATCGGCGCCGCCATCGGCGCCAAACTGGGCGACGCATTTTACCGGCAGGACGTCGAGGTAGAGCAGCTGACCGCCGACCTCGGTGCCGCCCGGCAGCGCGAGGGCCGTCTGCGCGGCGAAGTCGGCACGCTGAATGCGAGCGTCGACCGGCTGGGCGCGGAACTCGATCGCATGCGCGGCCTGGCCCGGCCGGAACTGCTGGCCCTGCTGCAGTCCGGCATCGAGATGGACCTGCTGTTCCGCACCGACGAGGACGCGCTGTCCGACGATACGGCGACGCGCCTGCGACAGTTCGCGGCGAGCCTCGCGGCGATGCCCGATGTGGCCATAAAGCTCGACGGTTATGCCGACGAGCGTGGCGATGCGGACTATAACCGCGAGCTATCGGAGCGGCGCGCGGCATCGGTCCGGGCCCTGCTCGTGTCCGGCGGCGTCCGCGCCGAGCGCATCCGGGTCGATGCGCACGGAGAATCGCCAGCGGCCGACAGCAACGCCGACAGCTACGCGCTGGAGCGCAAGGTCAGCCTGACACTGTTCCTCGACGACTCGCCGGCGGTTGCGTCCAATCCCTGACCCCCTGCGAACCCGGCCTGGAGTCTCGCTTCGGCCGGCCCTTGCGGGCCGGCTTCTTTTTGCCCGCCCACCCGGATCAGGAACAGGGAACTCCATTTTTCATGCAAAAGCCGATGCCTCGCCTTATAGTGTGGCCGGGTTTCTGCCGGAACATGTACTCATGACCGACCTGGCGCAACGAAAGTGCAAGCCCTGCGAGGGCGGCGTCGAGCCACTTGCCCCTGATGCGGCGCGCACGCTGCTGGCGGCGCTCGACGACGCCTGGTCGCTGTCCGACGACGGCCGGTCGATATTCCGTGAGTTCCACTTCCCCGGCTATGGCCGAACGATGGCATTCGTCAACGCCGTCGCGTGGATTGCAACGGTCGAGGGGCATCATCCTGACCTCCGAGTCGGCTACAGCAAGTGTGTCGTCGACTACACGACGCACGCGATTGGCGGGCTCTCCGATAACGACTTTATCTGCGCAGCCAAGATCGACCGGCTGCTGGCCGACGCATGAACGCGCCGCATGTGCCGGACATAGGGGACGTCGAGGCTGCCGCGGAGCGCTTGCGCGGCATCGCGGTGGAAACGCCGCTCCTTCGCTCGCCCGAACTCGACGAGCGGGTCGGCGGCACGGTGCTGCTGAAAGCCGAGAACCTGCAGCGTACGGGTTCGTTCAAGATCCGTGGCGCCTATAACCTGATGAGCCAGCTGACGCCCGAACAGGCGTCGCACGGCGTCGTAGCCTGGTCTTCCGGCAATCATGCGCAAGGCGTTGCAGCGGCCGGCACGCTGCTTGGCATCCGGACGACGATCGTCATGCCCGAAGATGCGCCGCGCGCGAAAATCGAAAACACGCGCAGGCTGGGCGGAGAGCCCGTGCTGTACGACCGTTACACTGGCGACCGCGAAGCGATCGCGCGCAAAATCGCCGCGGAGCGGGGTGCCGAACTGGTGCCGTCGTACGAACATTCGGACATCATCGCCGGCCAGGGTACCGTCGGACTCGAAATCATGGACCAGGCCCTGGACTATGGACTGGTACCCGACCAGGTGCTGATCTGCTGCGGCGGCGGGGGGCTGGGTTCGGGTTGCGCGATCGCGATCAAGGCACGATCGGCGGAGACCCGGGTGTACCTCGTTGAACCGGAAGACTTCGACGATACAAGGCGTTCGTTCGAGCAGGGCCGCCGGGTGCGCAACGAAGGCAAGGCGCGGTCGATCTGTGATGCGCTGCAGACCGACATGCCGGGCCAGATGACCTTCGATATCAACCGCAGGCTGGCGTCGGGCGTTCTGACCGTCAGCGACGACGAGGTCAGGGAGGCGATACGCTTTGCATTCCGGTACCTGAAACTGGTGGTCGAGCCGGGTGGTGCCGTCGCGCTTGCCGCTGTCCTGGCGGGCAAGGTGGATACGAACGGCAAGGTGACGGCAGTGGTGCTGAGCGGCGGCAACATAGACACGGCGCTGTTCGCCGCGATTCAGAGCGAGGACGGCGAGGAGCGTCTCAGCCCGAGTTGATCAGCGGGTTGTGCAACACGGTAACGTTGCCGGCCGGCTTGTTGCTGACGCCGGTATCGTGCAGGTCGCGCCGTCGGTTCGGCCAGCTATCCAGCCAGTCGATGACTTTTTGCAGCTCGTCGAGATCCTTTTGCACCTTGTATCCCGGCATGTCGACGATTCCGACGCCTTCCTCCGACGCGTGCACGAAATTCTGGCTGTCGCGCATAACCGCGATGATCGGGATTCCGAGCGAACTGAGGAAGCGCATCAGCTTGTCGAAGCTCTTCGTGTTCTGCCGTGTGCGGTTGGCGACGAC
Source organism: Gammaproteobacteria bacterium (assembly GCA_029884165.1). Classification (GTDB taxonomy): domain Bacteria; phylum Pseudomonadota; class Gammaproteobacteria; order Steroidobacterales; family Woeseiaceae; genus JAOUIH01. The sequence continues at coordinate 9,623 of JAOUIH010000006.1, forward strand.
GGCGAGCTTGTTGTCCCGCCTGTCGACCTTGGCTACGAGGAGCAGGTCTGCGACGGCACGCGATGCTGCGTGGATGTCTATCGACGACGGCAGGACAGGCACGAGGATACTCGTTGCATCCCCGGTGAGAGCCCGCAGGTCGTCGTGCGTCAGGCTCGCCGGCGAGTCGACGATCAGGTTCTTCGTCTCGTTCGGCACGCGCAGCTGCCAGCTCCGCGTCGCCTGCATGCTCTTCTTGTATGCAGCGATGCCATGGATCGGGGGCTGGGCGGCTTCCCGCTTGTCCAGCCAGCGCATCGACGAACCCTGCGGGTCGCAGTCCATCAGCGCCGGCATCGGCCCCTGCTTCGCGTAGAAGCTGGCGATGTTCGTCGCGAGCGTCGTCTTGCCGCAACCACCCTTGGGGTTCAGGATGACGATCGTGTTCAGGTCGCGTCTGTTTGGCGTAATGAGCATTGTCTTCGCGTCTGCCTGCTCGCTGTAATCCCGACTCGCAGCTATGAATACTCGACGTACCTGCCCTCATCGGGCTGAGTACTGCGTCACACTGTCACGCAATACCGGCCGCAGTTCCTTGCGCCGGTTCACATAATACCGGACCCGGATGGCGGCTGTTAGCCGTCTGCGGACATCCCGCTCGCGTCATCGGACCGCATCCGGCCGTTTCCTGCCGGTAATCGCCAGCGCAATGCCACCGAGAATCAGGGTGCCGGAGACAAGCAGCCGCGCGGACGCGGGCTCACCCAGCAGGACGACGCCGCCGGCCGCCGCTATCGCCGGCACGGAGAGCTGGACGAGCGCAGCCTGCGCCGACGAGAGGCCGCTCAGCGCGGCATACCAGATGACGTAGCCCAGGCCGGACGTCATGCCACCCGACAGCAGCGCGAGCGCCGCGCCTTGCACGGAAACCGAAGCGCCCCCCGAAGCGGCCGTGACGAGCAACAGCGCCGGCACGACGGCCAGCACGAAATTCCGGGTCGTGGCGGCCAGCGCGTCGGACTCGCGGCGGCCGAGCAGCGAGTAGATGCCCCAGGCGACACCGGCGAGCCCCATCGCGACCGCGCCCCAGCCCGATGGAGCCCCGGCACCCGGCAGGAGAAGCCAGCCGAGGCCGCCCGCGGCCAGCAGCCAGCCCAGCCATTCCGGTGCCGACGGCCGCTCGCCGGCCAGCAGTGCCGCCGCCAGCATGGTCGCCTGCACGAGGCCGAACAGCAGCAGCGCACCGGTTGCGGCGTCGAGCCCAATGTACGCATACGAAAACAGGGCAGCGTAGGCGAACAGGGCGAGGGCCGGTCGCCAGCCCCCGGTCGTCTGCCGGTCCACTCTTGGCCGTGCCATGAGGGCGCTGATGAGGGCGAGCGTCGCGGCTCCGGCCAGCACGCGCAGGCCGGTGAAACTTGCCGCGTCGATCGCGCCGCCGGCGAGTGCCTTGCGGCAGATCAACGAGTTGCCGGCGAACGCCAGCATCGCAACGGCGGTGAGTGCGGCGGTTTTCAGGTCGACCGCTGCAGGGAGCCGCCTCACGTGAGATCGGGCAGACGCCGCGCGCCGGTCGTCCGCCCTGCGATCGTCATTCGGCCGGTTTGCGCAGCTTCAGCACGAAACGATCGGTCATGCCGCGCAGACCTTCCGAGAACACGTTTTGCGTCCGGTCGTCCTCCGCGAAGTGCAGCACGTCGCTCTCGCTCTCGACGACGAAACCCGCCGCCTCGGCGGCTTCGACGACGCGCGATTTCTCGATCCGGTGCAGGGCAGCGTTGTCCGTGCCGGCATTGCCCGCATGGTCGATGACACCAAACACGCCGCCCGGCTTCAGGACGGACTTCACGGATTCGAGCATTGCCACGGCGGCTTCGGCGCCGTCGCGGTTGTATACGTCGTGGAAGTTGAGGGCGCTCAGCGCGACATCGAAGGGCCCGTCGGCGGCGGCGAGATCACCGAAATTCTTGTCGAGGCGTATGACGTTGGGCAGCCGCCCGTCCGCGAGCCTCGCGTTCAGCGCCTTGTCATTTGCGCCGTCCCGGAATCGCAGAATGAAGTCCGGATTCTGTGCAGCGACCCGACCGTCCGGCCCCACCGCCAGCGACAGGACCTCCGTGTACCAGCCGCCTGCCGCCATGATGTCGATGACGCTCATGCCCGCCTCGACGCCGAGGAATTCGAGAACCTGGGCGGGACGCCGCCCTGCGTCGCGGGCCCGGTCGTCGGCCGAGCGGGTCTCGCTCGCGATGCGCTCGGCCAGCGTATGGTGCGCGCCATACAGCGCCGTCGCGGAGAGCGCTCCCAGCGCCAGCGCCGCCAGCCGCATGGTGATCCCGGACTTCAGTCTGCTCTGCATGTCGATTCTCCAACCTGGCGGGATACGTGGCCGCGGCCGGCGGGTTCCCGCGGACCCGCTGCCGGCCATCGTCCTGGGCAGCGGCCAGCATAGCGGAAACTCATCCCTGCGGATATTCGGCCCAGGCGGGGAGCTCGTCCTGGTCGCAGGACCAGCCGGCGCGCGAGTCCCAGAAGATACGGCCGAGGGGCCTGGCCAGCGGCTCGCTGTCGAGCGAGCCGGCCGGTACGACCGCCATGCTGAGATCCGGCGCGACGCGCGGCAGCGGGCTGCCGCAGATCGGGCAAAAAACCGTCCGAAAACGCGCTGCGTCCGGTACCTTGTAGCTCGCCAGCAGGTCCTCGCCGGCAGTCCAGCGCACGCTGTCGGGTACGAGGATCAGGTTGGTCGCGTGCCCGGTGCCGGTCGCCTTGCGGCAACGACGGCAGTGGCAGTGCAGAAACGTCCGCAGCTCGCCGCTGATCTCGAAGCGAATCGCGCCGCACAGGCAGCCGCCCATCAGGGTCTCTCGCGTCATCAATGCACCTCGCCACAGGCCGGGACCGGCTCCATGATAGCCGACGGGTTGGCGCGATGGGCCGGGGCGTGACGCCCGGCATGGCGTGAGCAGCCGCCCCGCTGCATACTTGCTTCACCCCATGGCCAACCCAGACCCAAATCCAGCGGCTGCCAGGCAATATGACCTGCCGTATGCCGTGCTGCTGTTCGCAATCGCGGTACTGGTTGTGGGTTTCGCGATCGACAGGCAGGGTCTCCTGGCGGGCAGTCCCGGCTGGGGAACCGCCGTTTTTTTCGTCGCTTACGGGCTGTTCACGATTACGGTCGGCTTCCCGCACCCGGGCTTCGGGCATGTCTCCTTCGACCGTGTTGCGCAGATCGCGAGCCTGCTCGTGCTCGGGCCGGTCGACGCGGCCTGGATCAATGGCGTCGCATCACTGATCTATCCCTGGCACCGCCTCCGTAGCGGCACGCCGCTCAGAACGGTGCTGACCGCGTCACTGCACAACGCCGGCCTGATGTCGCTCGCGATACTCGGCTGCGGTCAGGCTTACGTGATGCTCGGCGGTCCGGTGCCGCCGGTCGACCTGAACCTGCGGACGGTGGGCCTGTTGCTGTTCCTGATGCTGGCGATGCAGGTCGTCAACGATCTCGGCATGATGGTGCTGTTCAGGATGCGGCGCGTGAGCCCGTCCAAGGTGCTCAACATATTCACGACCGGCCTGGAGCTGAGTTCCGGACTCGTGGCGATCCTGGTGGCTCTCGCCTGGGTCAATTTCGACGGGCCGTTCTTCGTATTGCTGTTGCTCGTGCTGAGCCTCGGCATGCTCGCGCTGAAAAACTATGCGGTCATCCGCATTCGCCTCGAGGCGCTGGTCGACGAACGAACCGAGGAATTGAGGCTCAAGTCGATCGAGCTGGAGCGACAGGCAACTCACGACAAGCTGACGGGCCTCTACAACCGACGCTATGCCGACGACTATCTGCAACGTGAGATCGAGAACGCCCATCGCTACGGACGAGAGTTCACGATTGCGCTCGCCGACATAGACCACTTCAAGAGCATCAATGACCGGTTTTCGCACGCCGTCGGCGATCGGGTTCTTGCCCGGATCGCAGAGATCCTGGTCTCGCGCTGCCGCAAGACCGACATGGTCGCGCGTTACGGAGGCGAGGAATTCCTGATCTGTTTTCCGGATACGAGTACGGAATTCGCCGAGCAGATCTGCAGCCAGATCCGTCTCGCCGTGGAGGAGGCGAACTGGTCCGGCATACATCCTGGGATACCGGAGGCAATCGACATCACGATCAGCTTCGGCATCGCCGAGATAGGTGACGATTCGCGGCGGACGACCGTCCTCAGCGAGGCGGACACTCGCCTTTACAAGGCGAAGCACGGGGGCAGGAATCGGGTCGTCGTCTGAACCGGGGGTCGAGACTCAGAACATCTCGCTCGGGCCCGGCACATCGGTCGTCGGCTTGTCGCGCGCCGCAATCCAGTCACCGGTTATCATCTTGTCGTAGCTCAGGCCCGGGCCGACCATCGGGTATACGCCCGCGTCGGGGTCGATGATCACCTCGAGGAATGCCGGGCCATCGAACGCGATGAACTCGGCGATCGTCGTCTCGATGTCTGCCTTGCGGTCCAGTCGCCTGGCGAACCGGAAGCCGTCGGCCTCCGCCGTCCTGACGAAATCCTTCCTGTGCAGGGACTTGTCGCTGCCGGACATCCGGCCCTTGTAGTAGAGCTTCTGCCACTGACGGACCATGCCGTCGCCGTAGTTATTGAGCACGACAATCTTGACCGGCAGCCCATAAGTCGTCGCCGTTTCGAGCTCGCCGATGTTCATCCGCATGCTCGCGTCACCGTCGATGTCTATGACCAGCCGGGACGGCTGGGCGAACTGGGCGCCAATCGCCGCCGGCAGTCCGAATCCCATCGTTCCCATGCTCCCGGACGTCAGCCAGAGCCTCGGCTCCTTGAAGTCGAAATACTGCGCCGCCCACATCTGGTGCTGGCCGACGCCGGTGGTGATGATCGCCTGTCCTCCGGCCAGCCGATTCACGGCCTCGATGACGGCGTAGGGCTGGATCAGGGTGCTATTCCGGTCGTAGTTCATCCGGTGCCGCGACTTCAAGGCGGCGATGTGGCGGTGCCAGTCATCGAGCTGTTTTTCGAAGCCGATGCGCTTGCCGAAGGCCAGCAGGTCTTCGAGATCGCGCTTCATCACCCCCACGTGATGCCAGTTGACGGATTTGACCTTGCCGATTTCCGATACGTCGATGTCGAAGTGTGCGATGTGACGCGCATTCGGCGCGAAGCGGCCAGGATCGCCGGCAACCCGGTCGTCAAAGCGAGCGCCCACCGCTATCAGGAAATCGCAGTCCTCGACCGCGTAGTTCGCGAATGCGGTGCCGTGCATGCCCAGCATGTGCAGCGACAGCGGGTGAGTAGTGTCACTGGCACCGAGACCCATCAGCGTCGTGGCGACCGGAATGCCGTAGGCGGCAGCAAAGCGCCGCATCGGCTTGGTAGCCTCGCCGTTGATCACGCCGCCGCCTGCGTAGATCAGCGGCCGTTCCGATTCGGCGAGCATCCGGTAGAAGCGTTCGCAGGCATCGTCCGTCAGCCGGTTGTCGATCACGGCCTTGAGCCGCGTCCTGTAACCGGTCAGCGGCAACGATCCGCCTCCGGTGAACGCGCCCTCCCAGTTCTGTATGTCTTTAGGGATGTCGATGACGACGGGTCCGGGACGCCCTGTGCGTGCGACCTCGAAAGCGGTCCGCATTGTCGCTTCGAGGCGGGTCGGGTCGGTGACGAGGAAAATATGTTTCGCGACCGCGCCCATGATCGCGGATACGGGCGCTTCCTGGAACGCATCGGTGCCTATGGCCTGGGTCGGCACCTGCCCGCAGATGACCACGATCGGGACGGAATCGGCCATGCAGTCGCGCACCGGCGTAACCGTGTTGGTCGCGCCGGGGCCCGACGTGACCATGACCACGCCGACGCGGCCGCTGGCGCGTGCATAGCCGGCCGCCATGAAACCGGCGCCCTGTTCATTGGCCGGCACGATGAGCCGCATCGGCGACGTGCCGTCCGGCAGCCGGTGGCCGTCGTTGTAGCGGAAGACCGCGTCGTAGGTGGGCAGGATTGCGCCGCCGCTGTAACCGAACACCGTGTCGACGCGTTCGTCCGCCAGCACCTGCACGACGATGTCTGCCCCGGTCATGCGGGACCCGGCCAGCGGGTGGCTGTGGTTCTGGTCGGCGTCGACTAGCAAGTTCATGTGCGCGGCGGAAGCAGTGCGTAAGTGTCGGATTTCATGCGAGTGTTTACTAATTTTTATTGCATTGCAATACTGCTTGCCCTGCGCCAGTATCCGGGCCTCCCGGCCGGCAATTGGTTTCAGGAGAATTCATCCAGGCCTTCGAGGACGAGCTGCATGCGTCACGTGATCGCGGTATTGCTACAGAACGAAGTCGGTGCGCTGACCCGCATGACCGGGATGTTCTCGTCACGCGGCTATAACATCGATTCGCTGAACGTTGCGCCGACCGATGATCCGACGGTGTCGCGCGTAACGCTCGTCGTGTCCGGCTCGGACGCGGCGATCGCGCAGCTCAATACGCAGCTGGCAAAACTGATCGACGTTGTGAACATACACGACATGACGCTCGGCGATCACTTCGAGCGCGAACTCGCGATCCTGAAGCTGAAGCTCGCCACCGGCGGGTTCGCGAAGGTTATCGTGCTGGCGAAAGAGCACGGCGCCGAAGTCCTTGACGACGCGCAGGCCAGCTGCACGCTGCAGCTGACAGGGCGCCCTGCCGAAGTCGAGGCATTCATCGATGCAGCACAGAAGATCGGCAAGCTGCAGGCGGTGGCGCGCAGCGGCAGCGTCGCAGTCTCGAAGGGCGAAGTCACGCTGTCGTCCTACCAGAAGCACCATCGCCTGACCGGCTGACGAATGACCGATTATTCGTTTGGGGCACTCAGGCGCCTGGTCGTCAAGATCGGTTCGGCGTTGCTGGTGGACAGCGACGGTCGATTCGCAAGGGAGCGGCTCGATCAGATCGCGGAGGACATTGCGGCGCTGCATCAGCAGGGTCAGGAAGTTCTCGTCGTTTCGTCGGGCGCCGTAGCTATCGGCTGCAGCATCCTGGATCTGAACCGGCGACGTGCGCGGCTCGAGGAATTGCAGGCAGCAGCGGCGGCGGGGCAGGTTCAACTGGTGCGGGCCTGGCAGGAGTCGCTTTCCGAACACGGAATTCGCGCCGCGCAGATCCTGCTGACGCCGGACGACACCGAAGTCCGGCGGCGTTTTCTCAACGCGCGCGGAACGCTCAACAAGTTGCTCGAGTTGCGGGTCATCCCGGTCATCAACGAAAACGACACGGTAGCCACGGACGAGTTGCGCTACGGTGACAACGACCGACTCGCAGCTCGCGTCGCGCAGCTCGTGATGGCGGACGGGCTTGTCCTGCTGTCGGACGTGGACGGCTTCTATGATTCGGACCCGCGCGGAAACCCGGAGGCCGTGCATATCCCGCTCGTGCGAGACGTGACGGACGACGTGCTGGCCAGGGCAGGAGGATCCGGATCCGTCCTCGGCAGCGGCGGCATGCGGACCAAACTGCTGGCGGCGCGGATAGCGACCCATGCCGGCTGCGTGACGGTCATAGCGAGCGGCCACGTCGACCATCCGCTCAGGACACTGGCCGCCGGCGGCAGGTGCACGGTTTTCATGCCGGAGGGCTCGCCGGCGGCGATACGCAAGCAGTGGCTGGCCGGCATCCTCGAGGTACGCGGCAGCCTGCGGGTCGACGCCGGTGCGCAGAAGGCACTCGAGTCGGGCAGCAGCCTGCTGCCGGTCGGTCTTGTCGAGGTGCAGGGTGACTTCAGGCGCGGTGACGCAGTGCAGCTGCTCGGGCCGGGTGGCAGAGAGCTAGGCCGCGGTCTCGCGAGTTACGCGAGCGAAGAAGCCAGCGCCATCGTCGGCTGCCGCTCGGAGGAAATAGAGGAGAGACTCGGTTATCGTGGCAGGTCGGTAATCGTGCATCGTGACGACCTGGTGCTGTTCGGACAGGCAGGCAGGAAATGACGGGCGAGAAAGACAAGCTGGACGTTGTAGCGATGATGCGAGGCATCGGTCTGGCGGCGCGCGCCGCCGCTGCCGAACTCGCGCGCTCCGACGGCGAACTGCGCAACCGGGCGCTCTGCGAGGCCGCGCGTCTGATCAGGGAGCGCCGCGCCGCGATCGAGGCTGCCAATCGCGCGGATATGGCGGCCGGCGAGACTCGCGGGCTGAGTGCGGCGCTGCTGGACAGGCTGATGCTGGATGACGTTCGCATCGATGCAATGGCGACAGGGCTCGAGGCGATAGCGGCGATGCCGGATCCCCTCGGCCGGGTGCTGGCGGAGTGGGACAGGCCGAATGGGCTCGTCATCCAGCGCGTGTCCGTCCCGCTCGGCGTCATAGGCATCATCTACGAGAGCCGGCCCAACGTGACTGCCGACGCGGCCGGACTGTGCCTGAAGTCCGGCAATGCAGTCATCCTGCGGGGCGGTTCCGAGAGCTTCCGGTCGAGCCTCGCCATACACGAATGCCTGGTCGAGGCCTTGCGGCGGACCGGCATCGATCCGGCCGCCGTGCAGATGGTACCGACGACCGACCGCGCCGCGGTGGGCTACCTGCTGTCGTCGATGACCGACTTTGTCGACGTCGTCGTGCCGCGGGGCGGCAAGAGTCTCATCCAGCGCGTGCAGTCCGAGGCGAGGGTGCCGGTGATCGGCCACCTGGAGGGCATATGCCACCTCTATGTGCACGAATCCGCCGACGCGGAGATGGCCGAGCGGCTCGCCGTCAATGCCAAGATGCGTCGCACCGGCATTTGCGGTGCGGCCGAGACCCTGCTGATCGACCGGACCGCCGCCGGGCGGCTGCTGCCCCGGCTCGTCGGCGCACTGAACGATGCCGGGTGTGCGGTTCGCGGCGATGCGGAGTCGCGGGCGCTTTGCCCGACCGTTCTGCCGGCTACCGAGGCCGACTGGTCGACCGAATACCTGGACGCAATCATTGCCTGCCGTGTCGTCGACGACATTGCGCAGGCGATCGAGCATATCGGCCATTACGGCTCGGGCCACACCGAGAGCATCGTCGCCGACGACGAGGCAGCAGCGGCCCGCTTCCTCGCGGAGGTGGACAGCGCAATCGTCATGCATAACGCCTCGACCCAGTTTGCCGACGGCGGCGAGTTCGGCATGGGTGCGGAAATCGGCATCGCGACCGGCCGCATTCATGCGCGCGGTCCCGTCGGCGCGGAGCAGCTGACCAGCTTCAAGTACGTCGTGCGCGGCTCCGGGCAGGTTCGGCCCTGATGGAGTCGGCCGGCCGGCAGTTCGACCTGGTCGTCATCGGCGGCGGCATCAACGGCGCCGGCATCGCCCGCGATGCCGCCGAGCGGGGCCTGTCCGTGCTGCTGCTGGAGGCTCGCGACTTCGGCAGCGCTACGTCGGCCTGGTCCACCCGGCTGATTCACGGCGGTCTGCGCTACCTGGAATACGGCGAACTGCCGCTCGTCTACGAGTCCCTGCGCGAACGAACGCGCCTGCTGCAACTTGCGCCGCATCTCGTCCGGCCGCTGATGATTACGATCCCGATCTATGCGGGCAGCCGTCGCGGGCGCCTGCTCGTTCGCATGGGCATGCTCGCCTACGACATCCTGTCGCATGGCAAGGAGTTGCCGGGGCACCGGATGCTGTCCAGGGACGAGCTGATCGACGCGGAACCCGGGTTGAACGACGAAGGCCTCGTCGGCGGCGCCCGCTACTACGACGCCCAGGTCCGGTATGCCGAGCGGCTGGTGCTCGAGAACATAATCGCCGCAGGCCGCGCGGGTGCCGAGGTCCGGAACTACAGTCCCGTCACCGGGATCCAGTGCCGCGGGCCCGGCGACCTGCACATCCGCTACGAGGAGGGGCCGGGCGGAGCCGAGTGCGTCGCCGCTGCGCGCGTCGTCGTCAACGCGGCCGGGCCATGGGTGGACCAGGTACTTGCGCTGAACGACGAGGCGCACCCGCGCGTGATGGGAGGAACCAAGGGCAGTCACATCGTCGTCGGCCACTTCGACGGAGCGCCATCGACGGCGCTGTATGTCGAGGCGAAGTCCGATGGCCGCCCGATATTCATCGTGCCCTGGAACGGGCAATACCTGATCGGCACGACCGACATCCGTTTCGACGGCGACCCCGCCGACGCTGCGCCCGGCGATGAGGAGATCGAGTACCTCATCAACGAGACGAATCGCATTTTCCCGGCCGCGCGGCTCGCGCTGCGGGACGTCCATTTTGCCTATGCGGGCGTCCGTCCGCTGCCGTACCAGGCTCGCGGGCCCGAATCGGCGATAACGAGGCGGCACATCATCAAGCGGCATCGCGGCGCCTCGCGCGGCCTCGTGTCGATCATCGGCGGCAAGCTGACGACGTATCGCAGCCTCGCGGAGCAGGCTGTCGATCTCGTGTCGCGCATGTCCGGCCAGGGGCGTACGGCCTGCCGGACCGGTGAGCTGCCGCTGCCCGGTGCGGTCGGCCTCGATGCCGCAGCCGAGCAGGCCAAGTCTGTTCCAGGCCTGTCGGAAAGCGGCGCGCAGCGGCTTGTCGACATCTACGGTGGCCGGGTTGCCGAGTTGCGCGAGATCGTCGACGCCGAGCCGGAACTCGGGCGAACGCTCGACCCGGAACGGTCAGTGCTGGCGGCCGAGGTCGCGCTGGCCGTCCGGCGCGAGTATGCACTGCAACTGACCGACATCGTGCATCGCCGCATGATGGTCGGCCTGTCGGCGGATCTCGGCGCCCGTCTCACGCTGTCGATCGCGAGCATCGCTGCCGCAGAGCTCGACTGGGGCAGCCGCGAAGCCGAGCGGCAGCTCGGGCTGCTCAACGCGCACAACGGCGTGTTGCGACGTATCGACCGGTCCTGAGCTGAGCCCCTTCGGGTCTCAGGCAGAGATCGAATTCACGATGCCGTTCAGCGTCGCACTCGGGCGCATCGCACGGGTGGTCAGTGTGACGTCTGGACGATAGTAACCGCCGATGTCGACCGGCTTGCCCTGCGCCGCGTTCAGCTCGTCGATGATGCGCGTCTCCGCTTCGGCCAGTTGCCTTGCGATCGGCTCGAAGACTCGCCTGAGTTTGTCATCGTCCTGCAGAGCGAGTTCCTGGGCCCAGTACATCGCGAGGTAGAAATGGCTGCCGCGATTGTCGAGTTCGCCGACTTTGCGCGACGGCGACTTGTTGCTTTCCAGGAAGCGGCCATTGGCGCGGTCGAGTGTGCCTGCCAGGGCGAGGGCGCGCGCGTTCCCGGTCTTGTTCGCCAGGTCCTCGATTGACACCGCCAGCGCCAGGAACTCGCCGAGCGAGTCCCAGCGCAGGTGACCTTCCTCGACGAACTGCTGCACATGCTTCGGTGCCGAGCCGCCGGCGCCTGTCTCGTACAGTCCGCCACCGGCGAGCAGCGGCACTATCGACAGCATCTTCGCGCTGGTACCGAGCTCGAGGATCGGGAACAAGTCAGTGAGATAGTCGCGCAGCACGTTGCCGGTCACGGAAATCGTGTCCTGCCCGGCTCGCACCCGCTGCAGCGTCGCCTGCATCGCCTCGACGGTGGACAGCACCCGGATGTCGAGGCCCTCGGTATCATGCTCCTCCAGGTAGCGCTCGACCTTGGCAATCAGCTTGCTGTCGTGCGCCCGCTTCGGGTCGAGCCAGAAAATGGCCGCGGCCCCGGTGGCGCGTGCGCGGCTGACCGCCAGCTTTACCCAGTCGCGAATCGGCAGGTCGCGGGTCTGGCACATGCGCCAGATGTCGCCCTTGCGGACGTCATGCTCGAACACCAGCCTGCCGTCCTGGTCCGTGACCCGAACCGTCCCGTCGGAAGCAATCCGGAAGGTCTTGTCGTGCGAACCGTATTCTTCCGCCTTCTGCGCCATCAGGCCGACATTCGACACGTTGCCCATGGTCTTCACGTCGTAGGCGCCGTGCTGCCTGCAGTCGTCGATGACCGCCTGGTAAATGCCTGCGTAACAGCGGTCGGGAATGACCGCCTTCATGTCGTGCAGCTTGCCGTCCGGTCCCCACATCCGGCCCGACGAACGGATCGCAGCGGGCATCGATGCGTCGATGATCACGTTGCTGGGCACGTGGAGATTCGTGATGCCCTTGTCCGAATCGACCATCGCCAGGGGTGGGCGAAGCTTGTACGTTGCCTGGATGTCCGCCTCGATTTCCTTCCGCTTTGCCTCGGGCAAGTCGGCGATTTTCGCGTAGACGTCGCCGATGCCGTTGTCGGGGTCGACGCCCAGTTTCTCGAACAGCTTGCCGTGCTTGTCGAAAACGTCCTTGTAATAGACCGTTACTGCATGCCCGAACATGATCGGGTCCGAAACCTTCATCATGGTCGCTTTGAGGTGCAGTGACAGCAGCACTCCCTCTGATCGTGCCCTGTCTATCTCGGTCGCGAAGAAAGCGCGCAGCGCAGCGCAGTCCATTCGTGCGGCGTCGACCACCTCGTCCGCCTGAACGGAAACTTTCTCCCGCAGCACGGTCGCGGCGCCCTTGCCATCGACGTGCTCGATCTTCAGTTGGCCGGCCTTGGCCATGACGGCCGACTTCTCGCTCGAGTAGAAGTCGCCATCGCGCATGTGCGCCACGTGCGATTTCGAATCGCGCGACCAGGGGCCCATTGAATGGGGATGGGCCTTCGCGTACTGCTTGACCGGCGCGGCAACACGGCGGTCGGAGTTGCCCTCGCGCAGTACCGGGTTAACGGCGCTGCCGAGCACCTTCCCATAGCGCGCCCGGATTTCCTTCTCCGCCTCGGTCTTCGGCTCCTCCGGGAAATCCGGCAGCGCATAGCCCTGCGAACGCAGCTCCCGAATCGCTGCCGTCAGCTGTGGGATCGAGGCACTGATGTTCGGCAGCTTTATGATGTTGGCATCCGGCGTCTTGGCCAGTTCGCCGAGTTCGGCAAGATCGTCGGCCTGTCGCTGCGCGCCGCTGAGCTTGTCCGGGAAGTTCGCGATGATCCTGCCGGCGAGCGAGATGTCCCGTGTTTCCACTTCCACGCCGGCGACTTTCGTATATGCCCGTATGATTGGCAGCAGCGAGTAAGTCGCCAGCATGGGCGCCTCGTCGGTTATCGTGTAAATGATCTTCGCTTCGTTCATCTTGATTCCTGCTGGTGATTGTTCTCGTCCCGCTGCGGCGCCCCTGGCTTGATCAGCGGTTCTCGACGATAAGCCGCGGGCCTCCGCGGCCGAAAACATGCTTGGTGAAGATTCCGTAGACGTTGCCGCACTGGCTGCAGTGCGCTACGAAGAACCAGGGCGTCCCTTCCCGAGACGTCTCCACGCTCGGCGCGGATACGACTTTGTCGATCCCGCTTGCGGAGCAGGCGGGGCACTTGGGGTCAGCCATCAGGTTCGCTCTTGTTATTCGGCGGATGCAGCCCGCCCGGGTACCGGCGCCGGCGCGCCATTATAATGCGAGCCAGTCCAAATCTCCCGCCTGGGAATGGAATTCCATGAATCAGATGACAAGAATACTGCCGGCGTCCGTGCTGGCCCTGCTGTCGATGCAGGGAATTGCGCTGGGGCAACCACATCCCGGCACGCTGGCCGGCGATGAAAGTCGGCCGCGTATCGGACTGGTCCTGGGTGGCGGCGGCGCCCGCGGCGCGGCGCATATAGGCGTGCTGCGGGAACTCGAACGCCAGCGCATACCGGTAGATGCCATAGCCGGCACCAGCATGGGCGCGATCGTCGGTGGTCTATACGCCGCCGGGGTCAGCGTCGACGAGCTCGAACAGGTCGTCCAATCCATCGACTGGTACGACGCGTTCGCCGACGCGCCCGGCCGGCAGGACCTTCGTTTCCGCCGCAAACAGGACGACGAGGCGTTCCCGATACGCTTCACGCTCGGCATCAGGGACGGCGAAGTGCAACTGCCCAAGGGACTGATCCAGGGGCAGAAACTCGGGCTGATCCTGCGGGAGCTCACGATCGATGCCGCGGCTGTCCGGGATTTCGACGAGCTGCCGATTCCTTTCCGCGCCGTCGCTTCCGATATCGCAACCGGGGAGATGGTCGAGCTGGCGGAAGGCGACCTCGCGCTCTCGATGCGGGCCAGCATGTCCGCGCCGGGCATTTTCGCGCCCGTGGTCGTCGACGGACGCACGCTCGTGGACGGCGGCCTGGTGGGCAACGTTCCCGTCGACACGATCCGCGACATGGGCGTCGACATCGTCATAGCCGTCGACGTCGAATTCCCGCTGTATGAGCCCGAGCAGCTGGCATCCGCGCTCGATATCACGGCCCAGATGCTGACGGTGCTGATCCGGAAAGAAACCCGGCGGCAGCTTGCGACGCTCAACGAGCAGGACTTCCTGATCCGACCGGACCTCGGGCAGTTCGGCTCCACGAATTTCGGGGAGATCGTCGAGGCTATCGAGCCGGGCGCGACGGCGACGGCGGCAGAGGAAGCCGGCCTGGCGCGTTACTCGCTCGACCCGGAGAGCTACGCGCGATACCAGGCGCGCCGCGATGCAGGGCTGCTGCGCCCCGGGACGCTGGACTTCGTCGAGGTCAGGGCCGCAGGACCGCTGTCGCCGCGCGTACTCGAAGCGCGGCTGACGTCGAAACCCGGCGACCCGGTCGATTCGAAGCGGCTCGCCCGGGACGCGAACGCGATCTACGGCATGGACCAGTACGAGCACGTCGACTATCGCCTGGCGAGCGTGGGCGATCGAACCGGCGTCGTGTTCGATGCCAGGCCCAAGTCCTGGGGACCCAACTTCCTGCAGTTCGGCGTATCCATGGAAGACGACTTCGAGGGCGCGACCGAGTTCAACATGTCGGCCCGCCTGACGCGCATGGGCCTGAATTCGCGCGGCGCGGAATGGCGCAGCGATCTGCAGCTGTGCTCCGAGCCCTATTTCACCACCGAGTTCTACCAGCCGCTCAGTTTCGATTCGCGCTACTTCGTCGCACCGAGATTCGCTGTCGAGCAGCGCAACGTGCAGGCTTTTGCCGACGAATTCAGCATCGCGCGCTACCGCGTAAGTGAAGGAGACCTGGGCGTCGACGCCGGCCGCGAACTCGGCAACTGGGGCGAGCTGCGCGTCGGCGCGTTCCGCGGCCGGGGCCATGCCGCCGTCAAGGTCGGTGATCCGGGCCTGCCGACCTTCGATTTCGACACGGGCGGGTTCTTCGCGCGGCTTGCCGTGGATACGCTCGACGATGCGCAGATCCCGAGGCACGGGCTGCGGGCGGACCTGGAGTGGCGGGGCGGGCGTCCGTCCCTGGGCGATGACGTCAACTCCGACTCCGTCGAGACCGACATCAGCCTGGTCCGAACCTTCGGGCGTCACACCTGGCAGGTCGGTGCCGTGTACAACACGACATTTTCCGACGAGCTGCAAATCCAGAACTTTTTCCCCCTCGGCGGTTTCCTGCGGCTCTCAGGCCTGGCGCGGGGCGAGATCCTGGGGCCGCACGCGGCATTGGGCCGCCTGGTTTATTACCGGCGATCGGGCACCCCGGAAGGAAGCCTGTTCGAGGTGCCGGTTTACCTCGGCGCGTCGCTGGAGGCGGGCAACGTCTGGCAGAACCGGTCGGACATGGGGTTCGGCTCGCTGATTGCCAGCGGCAGCCTGTTTGCCGGGTTCGATACCTACCTGGGGCCGTTGTTCATCGGAGCGGGTTTCGCCGAGGGCGGCAGAAACAACTTTTACCTGCAGCTCGGTGCGCCGCCGCGATGACGGGCCGCTAGCGGACGATTTTTTCGAGTACCTGGGTCGGCGAATCGGATTTGCGGTAGTAGCCGTGCCGCGCCGCCATCTGCTGGAACGCCGCGTCACGCTCCGCCTCGGTCCGGTACCAGTGCAGGCGCTCCCAGTCCTCGCCCAGGAGGCCTGTGAAGGTGTCGCCGGCGGGCAGCCTGACGCGAATGCCGTAGCGCCTGTCGGCGAGGGCTTTCTCGGGTTCGACCAGGTTATGCTGGTGGCAGAAGCTCACGTGATATGCACCTTGCGTTCGAAACGGTCGCGAGTATAGCGCAGACCCCGTAAGCCGTGCGCCCGGGTTACGGCTGGCGAGCGCCCCGGTCCGATGCGCCTTCGCGGTCGGCCCAGCCGAGCAAGCGGCGCGTCACGAACAGGTAGACCGGCTTGCCGGTACGCATCCAGAGGCGCGACGGGACGGCCGGTCGTGCCAGGATGTCACGCTCGCGCCTGCTCAGGTGTTCGCTGCAATAGCTCCGCTTGTGCTTCAGCAGGTGGCGCAGGTCCTCGCGCGCCAGCAAGCGGAACCACCATCCGCGAGCCGGTGCGTGCCAGGCAAGCTGAAAGTCGATGATGGCCGGACTGCCATCCGCGCCGACGAGCAGGTTGGGTTCCTTCGCAAGATCGTTGTGCGCCACGTCGCGGGCGTGAATGCGGCGCAACAGCGCCTGAGCGGCGGCGTAAAACGCCGGCTCCGCCGCTTTCGCGCGGTGCAACGGCTGGCCCTCCACGTAGCTGCGTTCGAGGATGTCCCGGCCCGCCCGCAGGAGTTCCGGCACGCCCGGCAGGCCTGCGAGCGCAGCCAGCGCGCGAGCCTCCCGCGCCAGCAGCCGCCGCGCCAACCAGCGCGTGCTGGCCGGGGCCGACCGGGCATCCCGGACGATCACGGGACCATCGTCCCGTGGTTCGAGCCGAACTTCGCCGAACAGGTCCTTTTTCAACAACTTGGCGTCCAGTTGTGCCTCCCGGGCAGCGCCAGGTCGGCGCCGGGCCGACCGCTTTCGCTGGCGCCGACGGCGCCGATTACCGAGAATACAGGACCGGTCCGACGGCCTGTCGAAAAACAGGCTGGCGGGTTTTGCGTAATGCGCTCGCGCGTCCCGGTGGCGCCGGCGCCCGGACCACGAACCCGGATAAACGGCACTCGATGACTGACGGTCAGGATCGAATCAACTCGGGCCCCGGCAAGAGCGAGCCGGAGTTCTTCACCGTGGGGCCGCCGCTGCATGCGGTGCGGCCCGGTTACGTGCGCCGCGCAGCCGACGACGCGCTGCACGCTACGATCGCGAGCGGCAATTACGCGCAGGTTATCGCCCCGGAGCGGTCCGGCAAGACCAGCCTTATCTCGAGTGCGGCGGCCCGGCTGCAGAACAACGGCTACCGGGTCGCCATACTCGATCTCGCGCAGATCACCGAACGCGACGGCGGCACCGACCCGGGGCGCTGGTATTACAGCGTGGCGTACCGCCTGCAGAGGCAGCTCCGGATCAAGGAAGACCTGCACACGTGGTGGCAGGACAAATCGATACTCAGTAACCGCCAGCGCCTCGTCGAGTTCTATGCAGAGATCCTTCTCGCGAATACGCGCAAGCCGGTGGTCGTTTTCGTCGACGAGTTGCAGAGCGTCGAGGACCTGCCCTTCGCCCAGCACCTCCTGGCAAGCATTCGCGCAGCGCACAACGCGCGCGCAACCGAGCCGGATTTTTCACGGCTCAGTTTCGTACTGTGCGGCGAGTGCGACCCGCAATCGCTGCTGGACGATCCCTCGTTGTCCCCATTCAGTATCGGGCAGCGGATCGAGCTGCCGGACTTTTCGCGCGCAGAAATCGAGATCTTCGCTACGGAACTGAACCTCCAGCCCCAGGAGGCGTCGATCGCGCTCGACCGAATATTTTACTGGACTGCGGGGCAGCCCTACCTGACCCAGAAACTCGCGCGCGCTGTATCGCGCGAGGAAGTCGCCGACGACGTCAGGGCACACGTCGACCGTATTGCGGAGCAGCAGCTTGCAGGACGCAACGCGATCCAGAACGAGCCCCATATGGGCTATATCCACAGGCGTATCGTCGAGGATAAAAAGACCTCGGAAGGCTGTCTGAACGCCTACGGTCGCATGCGCAAGGGTATCGAGGTCCCGTACGACGCGGAGTCTGCTCCGCAGCGCAAGCTGCTCGCCGTCGGGCTGACAGTCGTCGACTCCGAGGGCAAGCTCCGGTGTCGCAATCGCCTGTACAGAGCCGTATTCAGTGCACGCTGGGCGAATGAAAACCTGCCGCTGCACTGGCGGGGGCCCGCCATCGCTGCCGGCCTCGTCTTCGTGCTGCTCGCCATCCCGTTTTGGTACACGCAGCTCCTGCCGCGTCCCTACATGCGAGTGCTGACCTCGCCATCTGTCGAGCTTGCGGTCGTACGCGAGGCTTATACGAACCTGCGCTCGTTCCCTGGCCACGCGGCGACGGCGGACCGGCTGTACGCGACTTCACTCGGGCAGCGCGCGCACATGGCCTCCGACTCGGCGACCATCACGGAGATAGCGAACCATGCCGACTCCATCCCGGGGCGGGACGCGTTCGGGGACCAACTTACGGCCGAATTCTGGGATGGCCGGGTCAGTGACGCGATGCGACGCGAGCGGAGAGACGAGGCGCTGGTCGGCGCGCTCGAGGCGCTCGTGCTGGCAACGCCGGAACGTCGGCGAGTGGTAGGGTCCCTGATCGGCGACGACTATCCGCGGCTGATCGGCACGGTGCGGGGGCCGGAGGCCGAACGCCTGTTGTACAACCCCGAGAACCACCTGCTGTCCATTATCACGGGCGCGCGCGTCGCCCAATGGGTGCAGGTCGGACAGTCGCTCGAGGAACGGCCGTCGTGGACAATCTCGGCGCTCGAGGTTACGCCGCTCCTGCGGCGCGTAGCCCTGGATCGGCAGGGAACCGTTACACGAATCGGGCTGCGTGTGAATGTCAGTCATGCTCGCCTGAACGACGTTCGGCTGCGGTTGATTGCCCCATCCGGGCGCACGGTGGAGCTGGAGTTCTCGCAGCCGAGTTCCGCCGCCAATGAGGAGATCCGTTTCAGCGGCGCTGCGCTCTCTGCGCTGCTCGGAGAAAGCCTCAACGGCACCTGGACCCTGAGCCTGCGCGACGAGGCGCCCGGCGTGGCCGGTCACCTGGTCAGCTGGAACCTGAGCCTGAATTCACAGGCGCTGGTCGAGAGTTTCGAGCGCGGGCTCGATATTCCGCAACCGGTCGAGCGGGAATCCGACGACGTCTGGTTCAGTCGAGACGGCAGGTATGCGATCGCGCGCGCGCTGCAGAGCGATAGTGCGCGCGTGTGGGACCTGGCATACGCGCAACCCACGCGCACGATCGCGGTGCCGGCCCGCGAGCAGGTCCTGGGTCTGGCGGCCAACTCCGGGTTCCTGGTCACGGTCGCCCAGAACGCCGTGCACCTCTGGGACGTAGGCACCGGCCGCCGGGTGCGCGAACTGGACGTCGGCGCCGCCCTCGACTTGCGGCTGACCGGTGACGGTCGCCAGCTGCTCGTGACCCGGGGGCGCGAGGGCGAAACAGCATTCGAGATGTGGAGCCTCGATTCGGCGTCCATGGTTGCGGTCGTCGTCCTCGCAGGCGCGCCGGCGCTGGTTGCAGTCGATCGTGGCGGCAATCGACTGGCCGTCGCGGATTACGACCGCGCCGTTCGCGTCTGGAATTTCCGCAGTGGCGAGCTGTTGAAGCAGATAGCGCTGCATGCGCAGCCGAGTCGAGTCGAACTGTCGGCCGATGGCCAGGCGCTCGGCATCGTGCACGGCGAGCAGGGCGTCTCGATGTGGCGAACAGACCGAGACGATGCGCCGCTCGTCATGCAGCGCGCTCGCGACATCTGGCAGACAGCGTTTTCGCCCTCGGGCGACCTGTTCATCGCCGGCAGCGGTCGGCGCGGTTACCAGGTCTACCGGACCCTGGACGGCGCGGCGATCGGCCCCGCGCTCGGCGCGGGGCAGGTGCGGGATGCCCAGAGTCTGCTCGCCTTCAGCGGTGACGACCGCGCGGTGATCACCGCCGATGCCTCCGGCATGGCGCGCCTGTGGATAACGCCCCAGGCAGGCGCGGTCGGGGGACTACCGGGGCCCACGATGCCGCAGGACGGCCGCTGGCTGTGGCGCGAATCGGACGACCTGGTCGCGGCCGTGTCGCCGGCCGGCCAGCGCATCGCGATCGGCGACAAGGACGGGCATGTCCATATCGTGCGCGCCGACCCGAGCCAGCAGGAAGTTGCGGGGGTGTCCGACGAACTCGGTTTCCTGGGGCATCCCGGCGAAGTGCTGCAGCTCGCGTTCAGCCGCGACGGATCGCTGGTCGCCAGTGCCGGCGCCGATGGGACGATCCGCGTCTGGGACGCGGTCAGCGGCCTGCCGAGACCTTACCTGGCGAACATTTCCGCAAACGCCGTCGGTCGCATGAGTTTCTCGCCGACCGGCCGGCACCTCGCGATCCTCGGCGGCCAACGCGTCTGGATCCTGAATGTCGAAACGGGCGAAACCGTGGCGAGCGTGGAACTGGGCGAACTTCATGAAGATCTCGCATTCGCGGACGACGAAACGCTCTATCTCGCCGGCAGCGGCGGCACGTTGCGATCTCTGGTTTCGGATCGCCTCGCTCTGTGGAATCTGCGGGACGTGTGGCAGGGCCCGTCGCCGTTGCAGCGAATCCGCGTGTCGACGAGTCGGCACCTGATGGTGCTGGTAAGCTCGGATAACGTCGCGCAGGTATTCGACATCCGCAACGGGACGATCGGATCGATCAAACTGGATCTCCCCGACGCCGTATCCGATATCGTGTTCAGCCCGTCAGGCTCGCACGTGCTGTTCCGCACGTCGCGGTGGATTCATCGCGCCGACCTGTCGCGCGCCGGGCTCGCCTGGCACAGCGCGGTGCGCGCACCGCAGTCGCTGCCGGGTTCGCGCATGGCATTCGACGCGTCGGAAGTGCCGGCCGCACACGCCGAGGCAGCAGCGTCGGTTGCTGACCAGCGCGTGCTGCTGTTGACGCGCGACTCCGGCTACGCGGAAATCGCCGAGCTCGATTTCGATTACCGGAGCGGCGCGCTCGTATTCGGTGAGCGTGCGGAGCTGCTGGAGCTGTGGCGCCGCAAGCTCGGCATTGCCGAGGGGGTGCAGCCCTAGCGGCTGTTGCCGCGCAACGTGCGAACCAGGAGTTCGAGCCTGGCCGCCGTGATTTCCTCTGCCGGTACCGGCTCGCCGATGCGCACGTCGACGCGCGCGAACAACTTGCCCGGTACCTTCCGGAGCCCGCCGCCGCTCTGGCGGCTGAACCAGCTTCCCCAGAGTCCGGCCAGTGCGACCGGGACGACTGGCACGGCACGCCGTTCGATGATGCGTTCGATGCCCTGCCGGAACGGCTGAATCTCGCCGTCGCGCGTGATGCCGCCCTCGGGGAAGATGCAAACGACGTTGCCGGCATCCAGTTCCGCTTCGATCCTGTCGAAGGCCTCGTTGAGCAGTGCTTCGTTTTCGCGCGCCGATGCAATCGGGATCGCCTTCGCGTCCCGAAACAGGAATCGGAGCAGCGGGATCTGGAAAATCCTGTAATACATGACGAAGCGAATCGGGCGATGGACAGAGCCACCCAGGACGAGCGCGTCAACGAAGCTGACGTGATTGCAGACCATCACGGCGGGTCCATGCCGCGGGATGTTTTCCTCGCCCCGGACTCGTATCCGGTACAGCAGATTCACCAGTACCCAGGCGAGAAATCGCATCAGGAACTCGGGCAGCAGGCTGTAGATATATACGGCGACCACGACATTGAGCACGGCGAGCACGAGGAACAGCTGGGGGATCGACAGGCCGGCTGCCAGCAGGGTGATGACCATGACCGATGCCGTGACCATGAACAGCGCATTCAGAATATTGTTCGCGGCAATGATGCGTGACAGGTGCTGCCGGTCCGCGCGTTGCTGGACCATTGCATACAGGGGCACGCTGTAAAAGCCGCCGAAGGCGCCGATGAGTGCGATGTCCAGCATCACGCGCAGGCTGCCGGGTCGCACGATGAACTCGCTCACGGTCGATACGCTGTCGAGGCTCGGCGTCGGCGCCGCAAGATACAGGTCCATGGCAAACAGGCTCAGTCCGATAGAACCGAAAGGCACGAGTCCGAGTTCGATCCGGCGCCCCGACAGGCGCTCGCAGAGGAGCGAGCCGATGCCGACGCCGATCGCGAATACGACCAGCAGAACGGTGGTCACGGTCTCGTCGCCGTTCAGGATCACGAGCGTATAGGCCGGCAGCTGTAGCGTGATCGCCGAGCCGAAGAACCAGAACCACGAAATTCCGAGGATCGACAGGAATACGCTGCGGTTTTCGCGCGCATAACCGACGATGTGCCAGGTCTCCGACCACGGATTCCAGTTGATGCGGAGGCCGGGATCGACGGCTCGGGTCAGCGGCACCTGCCTGCTCGCGAGATAGCCGCAGCACGCGATCGCGACCAGCGATCCCGCCAGCACGGCCGGTCCCGAGTGCGGTACCGCCACCACCACGCCGCCGACGATCAGTCCCAGCATGATCGCGACGTAGGTGCCGGACTCGACGAGCGCATTGCCGCCGACGAGTTCGTCGACGTCGAGCTGCTGCGGGAGGTAGGCGTACTTCACCGGGCCGAACATCGTCGACTGGCAGCCCATCAGGAACAGCACCAACAGCAGCAGAACATACTGGCTGGAGAGCAGTGCAACAGCCGCGATGAGCATCAGCGCAATTTCCAGCAGCTTGACGGCACGTATCAGCCGCGACTTCTCGTACTTGTCGGCCAGCTGCCCCGCAGTCGCCGAGAACAGGAAAAACGGCAGTATGAACAGGGCGCCGGCGACATTCGCAAGCTGGCTCGCATTCATGCCGGCTACCAGCGTTCCCTGGAAGGTCACGAGAATGACGAGCCCGTTGCGGAACACGTTGTCGTTGAAGGCCCCGAGAAACTGGGTCACGAAGAACGGCGCGAAACGGCGTTGCCGGAGCAGTGTAAATTGGCTCGAGTCGGACAAGGCCGCGCCTTTCTGAGACCGGGGCGGGCTCAATATAACAAATGCGCCTGCCGGCCTCGCCGGCCCGGAGAACTGCGAACTGGTCCATATCCGGATTTATGTCCAGTGGTATTATCGCGAACGTGGAGTTTGGGCTGACGCCTCGCTTGGGTGTTCGCAACTCACTGATTAATCATGAAAAATAGACGCCCGATCATCGTGCTCGGCGCCTGCGGCCTGCTGGCCGCCTGTGCCAGGGAGCAGCCGCCGCCGACCGTGGCGGAATTCATGGAGGACCCGATCCTGCTCGAGGCCGCCATGGTCCGCTGCGGGCAGAACCGGTCGTCGACCAAGTACGAGCCCGAATGCGTCAACGCACGCGACGCCGTCAACCGGTTCGCACGCGCGGAGGAGGAGAAGCGCCGCGCGGAGTTCGAGGCCGAATCCGAGCGCAAACGACGTACATTGCGGCGTACCCAGGAGGCGGCGGCGGAGGCACGCCGGCGTGCCGAGGAAGCCGAACGCCTGCGCCAGGAGCAGGACTACCTGCTGCAGTTTGGCACCGAACCCGGCGCAGAGCGCCCCGCGCCGACCAGCCCGACAGACGCTGCGCCGGCCGTGCCGAGCGCCGAGCCGCCACTACAGACCGGGGCGACCGCCCCCGGCGCCACGCCGGCCGCCGGGGAAGGCCAGGACCTGCAATCGATACGGGACGAACTGCAGCGCCGGCAGGAAAGCGATCCGCGCTAGCGAGATCTCGCGGCGCCTGAGCCCGCCCGGGCTCGCCTCCGCGAGGTCGCCCGGGCTCGGCTTACCGGTACTGCTGTGCGACCCCGTCGTCTCCGTACTGCGCGTCCGGGTCACCGACTGCGAACGTGCGGACTTTCGGCTTCGGTTCCGGGGCGGCCGGCTGCGACGCCGCCGCAATGCCGGTATCCATTCCCGGCTGCGTCGGCAGCCGCGCGGTCTGGGCCGTCAGCAATTGCACGAAATTGTTCGCTGCGACCGGGGCCATGTTGCCGGAACTCGCGAAGATCCGTTCGGGCGTGACGCTGGAGGAGCCGTAGAACGCGGCATTGCTCTGCCGGTCCATCGTAATGCCGGATCCCTCGAGTGCGACGCCAGCGAACAGTCCGCGATTGCGGGAATACGAATACACCTCGGCCTTGAATTCGACGTCGGTCGCGAGCCCGGTCTGGCGCCCGACCGGACCGGCGGCGATCGATGCGTCTGCGCCGAGCGTCAGCTTGCCGTTCTGGATGTCCTCGACGCCCTTGCGGGTCTTGAACACCAGGATCACGTCGGATGACTGCGCGCCGGCCTGCCATCCCAGGCTGCCGCCCGTCAACGTCACGAAAGCCGGGTTGCTCCACGAGTTGTCGGGCTGGCGCACGACGAGGATGCCCTTGCCGCGCCTTGCGCCCAGCACGAATCCGACCTTGACCACATTCGGGACTACCGCCACGGCGTAGGCCCTGGCCAGCAGTGCCGGCGGAATCGACTGCTCCGGAATGCGCAGGAACTGGTCGAGCACATCCGTTGCGTCCGCGACGCGTTTTTCTTCCGTGGTGGCCGCGGCGGCCGGCAGAGCCAGCGCGACCAGGGATATGATTAACAGGGAATGCAGGCGTATGCGCATAATGATCGTCCGCTGTGTGAACATGAATGGCACCCGAAGCGCAGCCCAAGCGCGCCGCTATCGTCTTGTATTCAGATCCTGATCGCGGCCGGGAGTTCCTCTGGACCCGGATGATACTCCATATGCGGAGGACGCTCACCGTCAGGCGGAACCGGGCATAGCCTCCAGGATCGGCGGCAGCGGGCACTCCAGCGATACGCAGACAGTACGCAGCATCTCCGCCTCGCGCGCATTGACCTCCCCGTCGTGCAGGACGGTTGCGGTCGCGGCCTCGAGCAGCGTCTTCATCGCGGCGGGCGACATGCGTACCAGCACGTCGAGGCAGCGATCGAAGTCCGCGACGCTCGCATGCGCGACGGCATTCAGTGTCTCGGATTCCGCCCACTGCCCGAAGCGATCGATGCCGGCGCGAAAGGCCTCGCGGCGGGATGCCTCGCCGCCATGACCGCGGAGCGCGAGCTGGCCGAGCAGCGTGACCGCGGCCCGGCGAAGCTCGTCACGGCCCGGCCTGCCGCGGCGCGTTCGATGGCCCGGCGCGGCGGACTGGCCGAGACTCGTCGACAGGATCCGGAAGAAACAGTACTCCTCGAAGTCGACTTCGCCATCCATGTCGATGAGGCGCTGCGCGAGATCGAGCAGGAACTCGAGATGCTGAGCGGGCATGCGTTTGAGGGCCGGGAACGAGATCTCGAGCAACGGCAGGCGGAAGTGCGCTCCGAGTTTCGCGACCTGCGCGTGATAGCGTTGCAGCATCGCGGTTCGTTCCGGGCCGAGTTGCTGCCGTAGCAGCTCGAACTGTCGCGCCGGCTCCGTTATGCCGGCGAGCAGCAAAGCCAGGGCCAGGAGGTAGGCTTGCGACGGCGAGTGGGCGGCGTCGCTTATGGTCATCGGCACGGCACGCCTCAGGCGCGTCGCGAAATCGACGTGTGCGGCGCCCGGCCGTCCGACCGACGCGGCGAGTGCGGCCGGTGCAACCGCGACTGAACCGGCAAAGGCCGAGAAGGGGGCGGCCGCATCGGCATCGTCGCCGGCGGCGGGCTCGCGGTCACGCAGGTGGATGACGGGGTACTGTGAGTCATCGAAGCCGGGCTCGAGCTTCCGGATCCGGTCGGTCAGCGGCGGGTGCGTCGCAAACAGCGACGCGAAGCGGGCACCCCGCGCGATCAGCATGTGACTGACTTCTTCAGGATCGGCTGCCCGGAAATACGACCCCGCTTCGTATCCCCCGATCTTCTTCAATGCGCCCGCGATGCCGTCCGTCTGCCGCGTGAACTGCACCGCGGACGCGTCGGCAAGGTATTCGCGCTGCCTCGACACGGCGGCCTTGACCACGCGGGCGACGAACACGCCAATCCAGCCGAGGATGGCGAAGCCGAGACCGATCAGGATGATGCCGCCGGCATTCTTGCCGCCGCGGCGCGAGGAGACCAGGTTCGACGTCCGGGTATTGCGGAGTATCGTCCGGCCGATCATGCCGATTACCATGATGCCGAACAGCACGCCCATCATGCGGATATTGAGCCGCATGTCCCCATTCAGGATGTGGCTGAATTCGTGCGCAATGACGCCCTGCAGCTCGTCGCGGTCGAGGAGTTCGAGTGTGCCGCGAGTCACTGCGACGGCCGCATCGCCCGGCGCGTATCCTGCCGCGAACGCATTGATGCCCGGCTCCTGCTCGAGCACGAAGATATCCGGCACCGGCACTCCGGAGGCTATGGCCATTTCCTCGACGACGTTGCGCAGCCGCTGCCGCAGGGGGTCCTGCACGTCGGCAGAGACGAGCGTACCGCCGAGATCGGTCGCAACGCGGCTGCCGCCGGCCGACAGTCGTGCCGTTTTGAAAAGCGTCGAACCGACGATCAGCAGCGTGGCAGCGGCGGCAGTCCAGAGCAGCAGTGCCGGATGCGGCGGAGTACCGACCTCACCGACGGTGTAGAACGCGCCGGCAACGACCAGCGTTACGCCGGCGACGATCAGCACCGTGGCGGCAAGATACACGACCACCAGCCAGCGCGTAGCGCGCCTGGCCTTGTCCTGGGCGTCGAAGAAATTCACGGGCGCCACCTGCGACGGGCGGGTAATCCCGCCCGTCTCGGCCGGTTCAGGTGAACGAGACGTTCGGGACGGCGCGCGTTTCCTCGGCATCGATCTCGAGGAAGCTTGCGGCGTCGAAACGGAACATGCCCGCGACGATATTGTTCGGGAAGTTCTCGACCTTGTTGTTGTAGGTCATCACCGAGTCGTTGAAGGCCTGGCGCGCGAAGGCCACCTTGTTCTCGGTACTGGAAAGCTCTTCCTGGAACTGCATCATGTTCTGGTTCGCCTTGAGGTCCGGGTAGGCCTCCGACAGCGCGAACAGCCGACCCAGCGCGGCGCCGAGCGCCCCTTCCGATTCCCCGAGCTTGCGTATGGCCTCCGCGTTGGACGGGTCGGCTTTCGCCGCGTCGAGGTCCGTGACGGCCGAGTTGCGGGCCCTGATCACGGCGTCCAGCGTCTCGCGCTCGTGCTTCATGTAGCCTTTTACCGCCTCCACGAGATTCGGAATCAGGTCGTGCCGGCGCGTAAGCTGCACGTCGATCTGCGCGAACGCATTTTTGACGCGATTCCTGAGATTGACGAGACTATTGTAGATGCCGATCACGTAAATGATCAGCGCGCCGATGACGGCAAGGAATATCAGGAATGAACTCACCGTTGGTCTCCCGGAAGCGGTTGCGGTCGCGCAAGGATAAACCCTGCGCTCCGGCGGCGCTAGTTATTGTAATTTCGACGATTTTCTCGATCCCGGGCGGAGCTCGCGCTGACTGGCTCGGCGACTCACGCGGCATGATGGGCACCGAGGTCAGCGTGTACCTGTGGCACGACGACGCGGAACTCGGCGCGCATGCCGTCGAGGCCGTGTTTGCCGAGATGGAGCGCATCAACGCGCTGATGAGCACCTATCTCGAGGACAGCCGCATCTCGGAGATCAACCGGCAGGCGGCCCGGGCGCCGGTGCCGGCCGGCAAGGAGCTGTTCGACCTGATCGAGCGCTCTCTCGATATCTCGGTCCTGACCCGCGGCGCGTTCGACATCACCTACGACAGCGTGGGCCAGCACTACGACTTCCGGGAGCGCAGGCGCCCGGACGAGGCCACCGTCGAGGCCGAGCGGCAGCGCATCGACTTCCGGCAGGTGCGGCTGCATCCCCTTGAGCAATCGGTCAGTTTCAGCCGGGATGGCGTACGTATCAACCTGGGCGGCATCGCGAAGGGCTACGCGGTCGAGCGGGGCGTCGCCGTACTGCTCGGCCTGGGTGTGCGCCACGCCCGGGTCACGGCCGGCGGCGATACGCGACTCCTCGGCGACCGGCGGGGCCAGCCGTGGATGGTCGGCGTCCGGGATCCCCGCGACGAGGAGCGCATTACGGTGACCATCCCGCTCGAAAACGAGGCGATCTCGACCTCGGGCGACTACGAGCGATTCTTCATCGAGGGCGACAAGCGCTACCACCACATCATCGAGCCGCACTCCGGCGAGCCGGCGACGGGCGTCCGCAGTGCGACGATCGTCGGTCCGGATGCCGTCATCACGGACGCCCTGTCGACCTCTGTCTTCGTCATGGGCGTCGACCAGGGCCTCCGGCTGATCGCGACACTGCCGGACTACGAGGGCATCGTCATCGACGCCGACGGCAAGCTCTATTACTCGGACGGGCTCGCGCCGCCGGAGGCGCGGCGCTGAGACGCCAAGGGCGCTGATTCGGCGGGATTTTTCCGGACTTGTGGCACCTTCGCTACGCGCCTGTCGCCGAAAGGCGACGGTTTTTCCCTTTAAATTCAGAAATATAGCGTTATTATTTGCGGCCTATCGGGTCCGGCAGCGCACCGGGTCCGGCAGGCACGGGCCGTTCGCCGGGGCGGTCCGACTGCGGCGATTATGTATAGAGAGGATCGGTTGTTTGTGACTATGATCACGGCCCCGCGGCGAGTCTCGGGTCACCATAGATCGTCGGTATTCCGCGCCCTCCGCAGCCATTTCGCCGCGGCGCCGGCTTAGCCGATTCGTTGGGTTTCCGACCGTGCCCGCGGGGCATGGCGGGCGGTTTACGGTGCTCGTCCTGCGGGCCCCGGTTGATCGGCCGCGAGGCCGGGACGGCGCGCCGGGACGCGCGCCGTCGTAACGAACGCAAGGAACTTAGCCATGAAGGGACTTGGAAAGATACTGCTGGTCGCAGCGCTCACCGTACTGGCACAGGGTGGCATTGCCGCCTCCGACCTCACGGGCCAGTCGGCACCGGACTTCGCGCTGAAGAGCGCCACAGGCGAAAACCTGCGCCTCAGCGAGTACCGCGGCGACGTGGTCATGATCAACTTCTGGGCGACCTGGTGCGGGCCCTGCCGGCAGGAGATGCCCCTGCTCGATGACCTGTACAGCCGTTACCAGCGCGTCGGGTTCAGCCTGCTCGGCGTCAACATCGACGACGATTCGCGGCGCGCGATGCAGATGGTCGAGGAACTCGGCGTGAACTTCCCGGTCCTGTTTGACGAGAAAAAAACCGTCAGCAAGCTCTACCAGGTCGAGGCGATGCCGGTCACGGTGATCGTCGACCGCGCGGGCACCGTGCGCCACGTACATCACGGCTACAAGCCCGGCTACGAGGAGCAGTACCTGACCCAGATCCGCGCCCTCCTGCGGGAGTAAGGGCAAATATGGCGAACGACCGATATGCGCGAGCTTAGCGCGGGAGAATCACGGTGAGACGATTGGTGAAAGGGGCGGTGCCGGGTGTGCTGCTTATGATGGCCGGGCTTGCGGCGAATGCGCAGGATCTCGGTTCGGCCGCAACGGACGCGTCGCTCGCGAACGAGGCAGAATCGCGCCAGGAGTTCCGCAGCCTCGACGAAGAGGTGCAGTCGCTCAAGAAGGAAGTGCTCGACCTCAACCGGGACCTGTTCCTGCTCGAGGAAGAGCTGTTGTTTCCGGCAAACTCCCAGGTCGCCTTCTTCATTTCGATGGACATCGGCGAATATTTCGGACTCGACTCCGTCAACCTGAAGGTCGACGGCAAGGAAGTCGCGAACTACCTGTACACGCAGCGCGAGGTCGATGCGCTGGTTCGCGGCGGCGTTCATCGGCTGCACATGGAAAACCTCAAGGTCGGGGAGCACGAGCTGATCGCCGTGTTCACCGGCAAGGGGCCGCACGGGCGCGACTACCGGCGCGGCGCAACGCTTCGATTCAACAAGGGCATAGGTGCCAAGTACGTCGAACTCGAGATCACCGACCGGATAAGCAAGCAGCAGCCCGAATTCGATATCCGGGAGTGGGAGTAGTACTTGGCGCCTGTCCGCGCGATATTGCCGGCCATCTGTCTGACGTTGCTGGCGGCGTCAGCGCCGCCGCAGCTTGCCGTCGCCGACGAATACTTGCCGCCCACGGTAATCCAGGACCCGCAGTATGGCGAAGTCCTGTTCTACTTTTACCAGGAAGACTATTTCCCGGCGATCGTCCGGCTGCTCGCGGCGCAGAAGCAGGCGCAGTTCAACCATCATGGCGGCGAGGCGGAGCTCCTGCTCGGCGGACTCTACCTGTCCTACGGGAATCACCTGCGTGCGGCAGAAATCTTCGAGCAGCTGCTGGCCGGCAATGTCCGGCCCGAGGTCCGCGACCGGACCTGGTTCTTCCTCGCGAAGATCTGGCAGCAGCGCGGCTACCTCGAGGAATCGGCCAGTGCGCTGGCCAACATTCGTAGTTCGCTGCCGGGCTCGATGGAAGCGGAACGACGCATGCTGGCCGCGCAGCTGATGATCGACGGCGGCGACTACGCCAGCGCGATCGGGCAACTTGGCAACTGGGCCGACAGTACGGAATGGGCAAGCTACGCGCGCTTCAACCTGGCCGTCGCGCTGGTGCGCAGCGGCCAGGTCAACTCGGCCGCGGCAATGCTCGACGAGATCGGCCGCATGGACCCGTTCAACGAGGAACTTCGTTCCCTGAAGGACCGCGCCAATCTGGCGCTCGGCTACGCGTATCTGCAGGACGGCCAGCCGCTCGCGGCCAAGTTGCCGCTGCAACGGGTGCGCCTGAACGGCCCGTTCTCCAACAAGGCCCTGCTCGGGGTCGGCTGGGCCGATGCCGAAGTGCAGGACTTCCGTCGCGCCCTGGTGCCATGGATGGAACTCAAGGATCGCGACCTGCTCGATTCGGCGGTGCAGGAGTCGATGCTGGCGATACCCTACGCCATGGCGAAGCTCGATTCGATCAGCCAGGCGGCGGACCATTACCTCAACGCCGTCGAGGCGTTCTACGAGGAATCGCGCCGGATCGACCGGATGATCGACCTGATCGAGTCCGGCGACCTGTTCGAGCAGTTTCTGGCGCAGGATCCCGCCCAGACGAGCGGGTGGTTCTGGCGGCTGGACGATCTGCCCAGGAGCCCGGAGACCCGTTATCTCTATCACCTGCTCGCCAGCCACGAATTCCAGGAAGGTCTCAAGAACTACCGTGACCTCGACTACCTGACACGTAACCTGGATCGCTGGCAGTCGAGCGTCGGCGTCTACCGCAACATGCTGGATACGCGGCAGCTGGCCTATGACGAGCGCCTGCCGCGCGTTGAGGCGAGTCTCGAAGCAGCGGACCTCGATGCGCTGGTCGAGCGCAAGCTCGAGCTGGACGCCCGCCTGAACATCATCGAGGAGAACGCCGACTTCCTGGCCCTGGCGACGAAGCGCGAGTTCGAACAGTGGGGCGAGATCACGGCGCTGGAGCGAAATCCCGCGCTCGGGGCCGAGATGGTTGAGACGGTACGCTCGGTCTCGCGGCGAACCGGCGTGGTCAGCGAGCAACAGGTGCGGCGGCCGGGCGAAGCCGATGAGGCGCGCCACAAGCTGCGCCTGCTGAAGGGCGTCCTCCAGTGGGACCTCGAAAAGGAGTTCCAGGCGCGGCTCTGGTCGGTTCGTCGCGACCTCCGGCAGGCCGGCGAGGCGCTGGTCGAGGCGCAACGGGCCCGACGCCAGATAGACGAATCGATGCGGGACGAGCCGGCGCAGTTCGCGTCCTTGGATGCGCGCGTCAGCGGATTGAGCCCGCAGATCGACACGATCAAGGCGCGGGTCGATGCGGCTCGGGAACGCCAGCTCGGCTTCCTGCGGCGCATCGCCGTCGCGGACCTCGAGGCCCAGAAGCGGCGGCTCGATACCTACACCGTGCAGGCGCGCTTCGCACTGGCCGCCATATACGACATGTCGGCCACGGTGGGGGCGAGCACGCAATGATTGCCCGGCTCGTTTCGCTGGTCCTGTTTGCGCTGGCGCTCGCGCCGGTGCAGGCGCCTGCGCAGCACGAGGATACGATCAAGAGCCTGGAAAAAAAGACCTACGAGGTCAAGCCCGGCGGCCTGATCATCGACAGTACCGACCGCGCGCGCGAGAGCTACCGCTCCTTCCTCGACCTGATCTCGGCAGACCCCGAGCTGCGAGCGGAGGCGATGCGGCGGCTGGGCGATCTCGAACTCGAGGCGATGGAGGCGCAGGCAGGCGCAAGCGGCGACGACGGGCAGAATGCAGCGGCTTACTCGGGCGCCGTGACCCTGTTCCAGCAGCTGCTGGAGGCCTACCCGGAATACCGCCGCAACGACACTGTCCTTTACCAGCTCGCGCGCGCATATGAAATCGGCGGCCAGACTGACGACGCGCTGCGCGTGCTGAACGAGCTGATCGCGCGGTACCCGGCCACCGAGCTGCTCGACGAGGTCCAGTTCCGCCGGGGCGAGATGCTGTTCCTGCGCAAGGACTACGACTCGGCCGAAGAGGCCTACCGCCAGGTCGTGGCTTTCGGTGACGAATCGCGCTACTACGAGCAGTCGCTTTACAAGCTGGCCTGGTCACAGTTCAAGCTGGCGAAGCACGAGGAGAGCCTGGATCCGTTCTTCGGCCTGCTCGACCGTCGGATTGGCGGCATCAAGCTGAAGGACGGCGACGAAAGGCTCGACGAGCTGAGCCGCGCCGAACGTGAGCTGGTCGAGGATACCTTCCGCGTGCTGTCGATCAGCTTCTCGTACATGGACGGCGCCGAGTCGATAGACGACTACCTGGCGAAGCGCGGCCACCCGCACTACGGCTACGTCATATACATGAACCTGGGGGACCTGTATCTCGACAAGGAACGCTATGTGGATGCGGCCGAGACCTACGAGGCGTTTGTACGGCAGGATCCGGACCATGCGAAGGCGCCGCTGCTCCAGGTCGAGGTTATCGAAGCGTACAAGCAGGGCGGTTTCCCGACCCTGGTGCTCGACGCCAAGAAGTCCTACGTCGACCGTTACGGCATGGACCGGCCGTTCTGGCTGCTGAACCCGCCGGAGGAAAACACGGCAGTTGCCGCTCACCTGAAGGCAAACCTGACCGACCTTGCGCAGTATTACCATGCGGAGGCCCAGGCCAACGGCAAACGCGAGGACTACCAGGAAGCCGCGCGCTGGTATCGCAAGTTCCTGGACTATTTCCCGGGCGAGCCCGACAGCGCGAACACGAATTTCCTGCTCGCGGAGATCCTGTTCGAGAGCCAGGATTACTACGAGGCGACGCTCGAGTACGAACGCACGGCCTACGACTACGCGGTGCACCCGCGCTCGAGCGAGGCCGGCTACGCGGCGATCCTGGCCTACCGTGAGCACGAGCAGCGGCTGGAGGGCTCGGCCAGGGCGGCCTGGCACCAGCGCTATCTCGACAGCGGGCTGCGCTTCGCGGATACCTATCCCGAGCACCCGGAATCCGGCGCCGTGCTGACGACCGTGGCCGAGGACCTGTTCGCGCAGAACCAGTTCGATCTCGCGATCGCGGTCGGCCAGACTGTCGTCGCGAAGCAGCCGCCGGTAGATCCGGAGCTGGCGCGCACCGCATGGACAGTCATCGCCCATTCGCAGTTCGATCTCCAGAACTACCCGGAAGCGGAGAACGCTTACTACCGCTTGCGTACGTTCGTGCCTGCGGAGGAAACGGAGGCGCAGCAGGAGATCAAGGACCGCATTGCATCGTCGATCTACAAGCAGGGTGAGCTCGCGCGCGACGCCGGCTTCCTCGATGCCGCGGTCGCGCATTTCATGCGCCTGGGACAGGCCGTACCCGATTCGAATATCCGGGCGACGGCGGAGTACGACGCCGCCGCCGCGCTGATCACGATGGGCGAATGGGGCCGCGCCAGCGGCGTCCTCGAGGATTTTCGCAGGAACTATCCGGACAGCGAATTCGCCGACGACGTGACCGCAAAGCTCGCCGTCACCTATCTCGAATCCGGGCGCGGCGCCGAAGCCGCTGCCGAGTTCGAATCGATCGCGGATGCCGCCACCAGCACCGACGAGGTGCGGCGCGACGCGCTGTGGAAGGCGGCTGAACTGTACAAGGACAGCGCGAAGGCGGGCGACGAGGAACGCGTGCTGAGGAACATCGTCGCGCGTTACCCCAATCCGATCGTCGAGTCGATCGAGGCGCGCAACCGACTGGCCGAACTCGCAGAAGCCCGCAACGACGGCCAGGCGCGCGTCGCCCAGCTGCAGGACATCGTGCGCGTCGACGCGACTGCGGGCGCACAGCGCAGCGATCGCACCCGCTACCTGGCGGCAAAGGCGTCGCTCGAACTCGCAGAGCCGGTGCGCCGTAATTTCGCGGTGCTGAAGCTGACCCAGCCGCTCGCTGACAGCATGAAGCTGAAACGGGCGGCAATGGAGGACGTGCTGAAAGCCTACGGCGACGCAGCGGCCTACGGCGTCGCCGAGGTAACGACGGCGGCGACCTTCCGATTGGCCGAGGTCTACCAGCAGATGGGGCGCGACGTGATGGACTCGGAGCGCCCGGCGGAACTGGACCAGGACGCGCTGGAGGAATACGAATTCCTGATCGAGGAACAGGCGTTTCCGTTCGAGGAAAAGGCGATCGAGCTGTTCCAGGCCAACACCGATCGCGCGGCGGACGGCGTCTACGATGAGTGGGTACAGAAGAGTTTCGATGAGCTTGCCGAGCTGATGCCGGCACGCTACGCAAAACTGGAACGCAGCGAAGATGTGGTTACGGCGCTTTATTGAGCCTGGCCGACCGGCCGGGACGGTGCGGGGCTGGGCGCAGGCCTGCCTGCTGCTCCTGCTCGCCGGCTGTGCGAGCACCCCGCCGCAGGTCGAGGCGCCGGTCGCCGGCGAGGAGGGCGCGGTCCTCCGCGAGGTGCCGCCACGCGCCCAGACGCTGTACGAGCAGGCCATCGCCGCGCTGGCGGCGGGGGACACCGTGGACGCGCAGCTGCGCTTCGAGGCATTCGTGCTCGAATTTCCAGACTTCCCGGGCGCCTACGTCAATCTCGCGATCATCCATGCGAAAAACGGCGATGACCGGGCTGCCGAAGGCAGCCTCACCGACGCGCTGATTCTCGACCCGGACTATGCGCCGGCGCTGAACCAGCTCGGCATGCTATTGAGGCGGCAGGGAAAATTCCACGACGCGGAATCCGCTTATTTGAAGGCGGTCACAGCCGAGCCGGACTATGCCTTGGCACACTACAACCTGGGCGTCCTCAATGAACTGTACCTGCAGCGGCTCGATGTCGCGCTGCAGCATTTCGAGATCTACCAGGGGCTGAACGGCGCGGACGAAGAGGTCGAGAAGTGGATCACCGACCTGAAGCGCCGGCTGCAGGACAACCAGCGTACCGCGAACATGACGGAGTAGAGGATATGCCGCGCCGGATCGCCATCATGCTGCTCTGCCTCGCCCCGGAGCTTGCCGCGTTTGCGCAGGAGTCCGTCGAGGACGAGGCGAATGCAGCCAGCCGGGAAGAGCGCGAGGAACTCGAGCCTGCCGTACCGAGCGAGGTACTGGCGGCCGGGTCGGAGCGCCGCTACACGGATTCGGGCGTAATGGACGAACTCGAGCTGGGCCGCAGCGAGATCACGGGTAACCAGGAGCTGCCTAAAGTGCTTTACATCGTGCCATGGCGGAAATCTGACCCGGGCGACCTGATGGGCCGGCCGGTCAATACGCTGCTGAACGAGGTGCTGGCGCCCGTGGATCGTTCCGAATTCGTGCGCCAGGTCGATTATTACCATCGTCTGAACGACGATAATCGCTAGCTGTAAGAACGTTTGATTTTCTAGAGGAGCAATCAAATGGATGCTGTACACGCCATTGTGCGTTTTTTCCAGGAAGGTGGGGTGTTCATGTACCCCATCATGATCGTGTTCGGCCTCGGCGTGGCGATCGCGGTCGAGCGCTGGACCTATCTCACCGTGTCCGGAGCGAGCAATCGGGCCCTGTGGAAGAAGATCGTGCCCTTCCTGAAGGCCGGTAACTTCCAGGAGGCCGCTACGGTCACCAGCAAGTCCAAGGCCGCGATCGCGTCGATCCTGACCTACGGCCTGTACCGCGTGAAGTCGGCGCGTCGCCGGGACGACATCGAGAAGGCGATGGAGGAGAGCCTGATGGAGGTGCTGCCGCGCCTCGAGAAGCGGACGCACTACCTCGCGACGCTCGCGAATATTGCGACGCTGCTGGGACTGCTCGGCACGATCATCGGTCTGATCACGGCTTTCACCGCGGTATCCAACGCGAATCCGGCCGACAAGGCGGACCTGCTATCGGCGAGTATCTCGGTCGCAATGAATACGACCGCGTTCGGCCTGATGGTCGCAATACCGTTGCTGCTGGTCCATGCGCTGCTGCAGACGAAAACGAACCAGATCGTCGATAGTCTCGAGATGGCCAGCGTGAAATTCCTTAACGCGGTAACGGAACGTCAGCTGAAGCCGGCCGGAGCCTGATTCGATGTTACGTAGCCGCCGACATGGCCGTCGCAACGTTGAGACGGCAGAACTCAACATCACGGCGTTCATGAACCTGATGGTGGTCCTCGTCCCGTTCCTGCTGATTACAGCGGTGTTCTCGCGACTGGCGATTGTAGAACTCAATCTGCCAGGCTCCTCTAACGAGCCCGTTGAAGAACAGGAATTGACCTTCCAGCTGGAAGTCATCGTCCGGGATGACCGGATCGAGGTGGGCGACCGGAATATCGGCGCGCTGGGCATCTATCCCAACGGCGCCGACGGCTACGACTTCGAGGCGCTGAGCAAGAAGCTCACCGAGCTCAAACGCAGCTATCCCGACAAGACCGACGCATCGATCTTGCTGGAGTCGGACATTTCCTATGACACGCTGGTACAGGTCCTGGACCGCGTTCGCATCGAGGAGACCATTGACGGTGACTCGATCGTGCGCTCGGACCTGTTCCCGGATATTTCGATCGGTGACGCGCCGGTCGAACAGGGCGGAGCCTGAAACATGGAAAGATCCAAGCGCGCAGCAAGAATGGAGCGGCGTCACGAGCGCGGCAAGCGCGGCGGCGCGTTGAACCTCGTTTCCCTGATGGACATCTTTACGATTCTCGTGTTCTTCCTGCTGGTCAATTCGGCGGAGGTCGAGACGCTGCCAAACGCCAAGGACATCCAGTTGCCGGAGTCGATTGCGGAGGAGAAGGCGAACGAAACGGTAGTAATCATGATCAGCGACAAGGACATCATCGTGCAGGGCCTGCCGGTAGCCAAGGTCGCGGACGTCATGAAGCTGCCGGGCAACGACATCCCGGAGCTTCGCCAGGCCCTGATGTCGCAGAACGACCGTGTCCTCAGGCGCGAGGCGCTCGATGACATCGCCGGACGCGAGGTCACGATCATGGGTGACAAGGATATTTCGTACAAGCTCTTGAAGAAGGTGATGGCGACGTGCACCGCGTCCGATTACGGCCGGATCTCGCTCGCTGTCCTGCAGAAGAGCTCTGACAAACTCGACAGTCTGAGTGCGGCCAGGTAACGGGCCCCGAAGGGACTCAAGCTCAGGAGTTGGAGATTGGACTTACCGTTCTACAGAGAGTACGAACTTCCCTGGACCAGTAGTTCGGGCCAGGAAGAGAAGTTCCGACGTATCCTCGGGATCGTTCTCGCGGCGCTGCTCGTGCTCGGTCTGATCTGGCCGTTCCTGCCGACGCCCGAGCCGGACCCCTATGACGTCGAGGAATTGCCGCCGCGTTTCACGAAGCTGCTGCTGGAACAGCAGAAGCCGCCGCCGCCCCCGCCCCCGAAGCCCGAGCCTGAGCCGGAACCCGAGCAGTTGACGCAGCCGGAGCCGGAACAGGTGGCGGAGAAGCCGCCGGAGCCCGAGCCGCAACCCGAGCCCGAACCGGAGCCGCAGATCGATCGCCAGCAGCAGGCCCGTGAGAAAGCCAAGGCCGCACTGCTGCCGTTCACCGAAGAACTGGCCCAGCTGGCAGACAGCAATGTGCTCGACCGCGTGACGGACGACCGGCCACTTAGCACATCGGTGGGACAGGCCGAGCGAAATGAACGCTCGATGATCACGTCGAAGGTCGGCACGGCCAGCGGCGGCATCAACACCGCGAGCCTCTCCCGCAACACGGGCGGGACAGGGCTCGGCGAGCGCAGCACGACGCAGGTGGAGAGCCCGGTCGAAGCGGTCGGTGACGGCGCCGGAGCCGGTGGCGCCAGGCGCACGGGCTCGAGCGGCAAGGCATCACGCAGCCGCGAAGAGATAGAGCTCGTGTTCGACAAGAACAAGGGCGCGATCTTCGCGCTATACAATCGCGCCCTGCGCGAAGACCCGACGCTCGAAGGCAAGCTCGTACTGCGCCTGACCATCGCCCCCTCCGGCGAGGTGACTTTCTGCGAGATCGTGTCGAGCGAGCTCGGCAACGATGAGCTCGAGCGCCGCCTGGTACAGCGCGTCAAGCTGTTCCGTTTCGAGGCCAGGGACGTCGAGCCGATCACAACGACCAAGCCGATAGACTTCTTCCCGGCCTGATCCGGGGAGGGCATCGGGCAAAAAGACCGGCGCAGCGCCCGGACACGGCGTTGCGGCCCCGCGCTTGCATTTGGCGTGCGTTTCCGTGACCGTAACGAAATGACAAATCGGGCGCCCGCGGGCGCCAAGCTGCGGGGAAACGCTTGAGATCCACGATTGCCGTCCTGGCGGCGCTGCTGATCGAAGTCGCGCCGGGCGCCGATGCAGCGGAGCCGATCGTCGCCGGGGCAAACATCGGCAACGTCCCCTGGGAGTTCCAGGATGCCGACGGCGGTTTCGTCGGCTTCGAACTCGACCTGGTTCGAGAGGTGGGCAAGCGGCTCGGCCGGGAGGTCGAGGTTGTCAACATCCCGTTCAACGGCCTGTTCTCCGCGGTGCAGTCCGGCCGCATCGATATCGCGCTGTCATCGATCACGATTACGGACAAGCGCCTGCGATCGGTTTCCTTCGCGCAGCCTTACTACGACAGCGCCCAGTCGCTGACCGTACTCGAGCAGAGCGGCAACGCCGGGCTTGCCGACATGCGTGGCAAGGTCGTCGGCGTGGACACCGGCTCGACGGGTGACATGTGGACCAGTGCGAACCAGGCGAGTTACGGATTCGGCGAGATACGTCGCTACGAAGGCCTCGCGCCTGCGATGCTCGATCTGCAGAGCATGCGCATCGACGGCTACATCTCGGACATTCCTGCGCTCGAGTACTACATCAAGGACAAACGCGGTTTCCGGATTGCGGAGCGCATAGAGACCGGCGAGAGCTATTCGATGATGTTCGCGCGGGACAATCCGCTGGTTGACGCGGTGGACGCTGTTATTGCCGAGCTGAAACGCGAGTCCTATCTCGCGGGCCTGCATCAGAAATGGTTCGGCTCGGTGCCGGCGCCGGGCAGCGCGACCGTGCTCGTGAAGCCGCTGCCGCGCGCACCGCAATAGAGCGGAACCCTCCCGGAGCTGCGCCGCGTGAGTTTCGCTGAAACCTTTCTGAACCTGGACGTTTTGCGGAACTCGTTCCCGCTCCTCCTGTCGGGCCTCGGCGTTACGGCCCGGCTCGGGCTCGTCAGCATCGCGGCAGGCCTGGTGCTCGGCCTGTTTGTCGCGTTGGCCCGGATTTACTCGGTCCAGCCGTTCCGGCTGCTCGCACGGATCTACATCGACATCTTCCGCTCGGTGCCGCTGCTGGTGCTCCTGATCGTCGTTTACTATGCCTTGCCCTTCGTCGGGCTACGGTTGTCCCCGTTCATGTCCGCGGCCTGTGCGCTGACGCTCGTGTCCGGCGCGTACGCCGCGGAGATCTTCCGAGCCGGCATCGAGGCGATTCCGCGCGGGCAGTTCGAGGCATCGCAGGCGCTCGGGCTCTCGTACCGGCACATGATGACCGATGTGATCCTGCCGCAGGCGATCCGTATCGTCATTCCGCCGCTGACGAACAACTGCATCAACGTCATCAAGGACACCGCGCTGGCATCGGTCGTCGCGATGCCGGATCTCCTGAAGCAGGCGACCCAGGCACAGGCGCTGGAGGCCAACCCGACCCCGCTCATCGTTGCCGC
Source organism: Gammaproteobacteria bacterium (assembly GCA_029884165.1). Lineage (GTDB taxonomy): Bacteria > Pseudomonadota > Gammaproteobacteria > Steroidobacterales > Woeseiaceae > JAOUIH01. The sequence goes on from JAOUIH010000006.1 coordinate 49,365, forward strand.
GCTGATGTATGTCGCTATCCTGTGGCCGCTGGTGCTGCTGGTCGGCCGGCTGGAACGCCGCTTCCGGCAGGGAGGGTCCTGATGGCGGCCATCGTCTCGATCCGGAACCTCTCCAAGCGCTTCGGCAGCGCCCAGGTGCTGACCGGCGTCAGCCTCGACGTCGAAGAGGGCGAGGTCGTTTGCGTCATCGGTCCGTCCGGTGCGGGCAAGTCGACGCTGATCCGCTGTATCAACCTGCTCGAGGATTTCGACAAATCGGGCGAGATCTTCGTGGACGGCATCGAGGTGCGGAAAGGGCGCCAACTCGCGGCCGTGCGCGCGGAGGTCGGCATGGTGTTCCAGTCCTTCAACCTGTTTCCGCACCTGACGGTGCAGGACAACATTGCGCTCGCCCCGGAGCGCGTGCGCGGGCTGTCGGTCGAGGAGGCCAGGGCGCGGGCCAGGCGCCTGCTCGATCGCGTGGGGCTCGCCGCGCACGCCGACAAGTACCCGGGCCAGCTCTCCGGCGGCCAGCAGCAGCGCGTGGCGATCGCCCGCGCGCTTGCTATGGAACCGCGCGTGCTTCTTTTTGACGAGCCGACCTCTGCGCTGGATCCCGAGATGGTCGGCGAGGTGCTCGAGGTGATGAAGGGCCTGGCCGGTTCCGGAGTAACCATGATCGTCGTTACGCACGAAATGGGCTTTGCGCGCCAGGTCGCGGACCGCGTGATCTTCATGGACGGTGGCCAGGTCGTCGAGACCGGCACACCGCAGCAGGTGTTCGATGCACCGCGCGAGCAGCGCACCCGGAGTTTCCTGAATGCGATCATCCGCCACTGAGTCGGGCACAGCCGTGAGCGCGCCGCGGCTCGATATCGACTTCGTACGCACCCAGTTCTCCGGGCTCGCGCAGGGCTGGGTGCTGTTCGATAACGCGGGCGGAACGCAGGTCCTGGCGCGCGTGGTGGAACGAATGAACGACTTCCTGTTCCACCGCAACGTGCAGATCGGCGGCAGCTATGAGCTCTCGCAGCGGGCCGCGGCGGCGCTGTTCGACGGACGCCGCGCAATGATGCGGCTCGTCAATGCGCGACGGCCCGAGGAGATCGTGTTCGCCCCCTCGTCGACGGTCGCGCTGCAGAACCTCTCGCGGGCAATGGCCGGGCAACTCTCGGCCGGGGACGAGATCGTCGTTACGACGACGGATCACGAGTCGAACATCGGTCCATGGGCAGGCCTGGAGCGCTGCGGTATCCGGACGAAATTCTGGCAGCCGCGCGGCGAGCGCCTGCTGCTCGATCTCGAAGACCTCGGTTCGCTGATGACGCCCCGGACCAGGCTCGTTGCGGTCACTCACGTCTCCAACATCCTCGGCACCGTCAATCGGATCGACGAGATCGCGCGTTACGTGCACGAGCGCGGTGCCGAAATATGTGTCGACTCGGTCGCCTACGCGCCGCATGCTGCGATCGACGTCCAGACCTGGGACGTCGACTACCTCGTTTTCAGCCTGTACAAGGTTTTCGGGCCGCACGCGGCCGTCCTGTACGGCCGGCACGAGTTGCTGGCCGAACTCGACAACCTGTATCACTACTTTTACGGCAAGGACAAGGTCCCGGCGAAACTCGAGCCCGGCAACGCGAACTACGAACTCGCCTTCGGGTCGACCGGCATCGTCGACTACCTGGGAGAACTCGGCAGGCGTAGTGGCTCTGCCGGCGGCGAGCGCGCGGCGATCGAGGCCGCCTTTGCGGCGATACGGGCCCACGAGCAGCGCCTCGCGGAACGCCTGCTCGGGTGGCTGCGCGGCCGCCCCGACTGCCGGATCCTGGGGCTGCCCTCGGGCGGGGACCCGGGCCGGGTGCCGACGATCAGCTTCACGGTCGCGGGACACGATCCCGGCGAACTGGCCCGGCGCGTCGACGGCTACCGGATCGCGCTACGCTACGGGGACTTCCACGCCCGGCGCCTGGTCGAGTACCTTGGCCTCGCCGGCGCGAACGGCGTGCTGCGGGTTTCCATGGCGCACTACAACACGCCGGGGGAGGTCGACGCGCTGACAGAGGCGCTGGCCGAGATCCTCGGCGACGGAGCCGCCGGCGTTGGCGTACCCGGGAGCGGCTGCTAGGATAGTTGCTGTGGAAACTAAAACGGCCGCGAGGCCTGGGACGGACGGGGAGAAGACGAAGTGAAACTGGCCAGCCTTAAAGCCGGCGGGCGTGACGGGACCCTGCTCGTCGTCAGCCGTGACCTGGACCGTGCGGTTGCCGTGCCGCGGATCGCACGGACCCTGCAGGCCGCCCTGGACGACTGGCCGACGATCGCGCCCAGGCTCGCGTCGGCTGCGGCCCTCCTCGAACAGGGGCCCGTCGAGGGCGAGTTCGCGTTCGACCCTTGCGCCGTCGCCGCGCCGCTGCCGCGCGCCTACCACTGGGTAGACGGCAGCGCCTACGTGAACCACGTGGAACTCGTCCGCAAGGCGCGCGGCGCAGAGATGCCGGAGAGCTTCTGGCATGATCCGCTCGTCTACCAGGGTGGCTCGGACGACTTCCTCGGGCCCTGCGACGACGTGCCCGTGCCGAGCGAGGAGTTCGGCATCGACATGGAAGCCGAGACGGCGGTCATTACCGACGACGTGCCGATGGGCTGCACAGCCGCGGAGGCCGCGGGGCATATCAAGCTCCTCATGCTGGTCAACGACGTGTCGCTGAGGAACCTGATCCCGGGCGAACTCGCGAAAGGTTTCGGCTTCTACCAGGGCAAGCCGTCTACCGCTTTTTCGCCGGTCGCCGTAACGCCGGACGAGCTCGGCGATGCCTGGCGCGACGGCATGATCCACCTGCCGCTGCGAACTTTTCTGAACGGCGAGCTGTTCGGCCAACCGGACTGCGGTGTCGATATGACGTTCAACTTCCCGCAGCTGATCGCTCACGCCACGAAGACGCGCCGGCTCGGCGCCGGTACGATCGTCGGTTCGGGCACGGTATCGAACTACGATCGCTCGAAGGGCGCGAGTTGCATCGCCGAAAAGCGCATGCTGGAGACCATCGATTCCGGCAAGCCGGGCACGCCTTTCATGAGTTTCGGCGACCGGGTAAGGATCGAGATGCGCGGCAGGGACGGCAAGAGCATCTTCGGCGCGATCGACCAGGTAATTGTGCAGGCGATAGTGCAGGCGGCAGTACGGGCACGGGTATAAGCGATGGACGCAACGAGAGTGCAGGCGGGCTACATGAGCGGATTCCGCAACGAGTTCGCGACCGAGGCATTGCCCGGGGCGCTGCCCGTAGGGCAGAACTCGCCGCAGCGCTGCGCCTACGGGCTCTATGCCGAGAAGTTGAGCGGGACCGCATTCACTGCGCCGCGTGCGGCGAACCTCCGGAGCTGGCTGTATCGAATCCGCCCATCGGTCGTCCACGGCGAGTTTCGGCCGATCGACAAGGGCCTGGTAAGAACCGGCCCGGACGGCACACTGACCATGCCTGACCAGCTGCGCTGGGACCCGCTGCCGATGCCCGAGGGCGGCGCGGATTTCGTTGACGGCCTCGTGACGATGGCGGCAAACGGTGCGCCGCTCGCGCAGGCCGGAATCGGCATACATATATATCGTGCGACTCGCTCGATGGGCGACCGGTATTTCCAGGATGCGGACGGCGAATTGCTGATCGTGCCGGAAGCCGGCGGGCTTACGCTCCACACCGAGTTCGGCCTGATAGGGATAGTGCCCGGCGAGATCGCGGTCATCCCGCGCGGCGTCAAGTTCCGAGTCGACCTCGCGGGCGAGTCCGCGCGGGGCTACGTTTGCGAGAACTACGGCGCGGCGCTGACGCTGCCCGAGCGCGGGCCGATCGGCACCGACGGTCTCGCGAACAGCCGTGACTTCCTTGCGCCGGTCGCGGCCTACGAGGATCGCGAGGGCGAGTTCGAGCTCGTGTTCAAGCTGGCCGGCAACCTGTTCGCCTGCACGCTCGGCCACTCGCCGCTCGACGTCGTCGCGTGGCACGGCAACCTCGCTCCCTACAAATACGATCTCCGCCGCTTCAACACGATCGGCTCGATCAGCTATGACCACCCGGACCCGTCGATATTCACGGTACTGACGTCGCCGTCGGACACGCCGTGCACCGCGAACGTCGACTTCGTGATCTTCCCGCCCCGCTGGCTGGTCATGGAGCACAGTTTCCGGCCGCCCTGGTACCACCGCAACCTGATGTCCGAGTTCATGGGACTGATATACGGCGTCTACGATGCAAAGACCGGTGGGGGCTTCGTGCCCGGTTCGTCCAGCCTGCACAACTGCATGGCTGCGCACGGCCCGGACCGCGCTGCGTTCGAGGCCGCCAGCGAGCGGCGACTCGAGCCGGAGAAGCTCGAAGACACCATGGCTTTCATGTTCGAGTCGCGCTACCTGATTCAGCCAACGGCATATGCGATGCAGTGTGCCGCGCTGCAATCCGGTTACCGCGACTGCTGGCAGGACCTGCCGAAGCGGTTCCGGGAAACACCCTGAGGGCCGCGGAACCGCACGATGAAAGCTGCCCTGTACGAGCGTTTCGGCGGTCCCGTCGCCGTCGCGGAACTCCCCGAGCCGGAGCCCGGGCCCGAGGGGGCGGTACTCGAGGTGCGCGCAACCGGCATCTGCCGGAGCGACTGGCACGGCTGGCTCGGCCACGATCCCGACATCCGGTTGCCGCACGTGCCCGGCCATGAACTTGCCGGCGTCGTCGTCGAGGTCGGCCGGCAGGTACGTAACTTCGCCCCCGGCGACCGCGTGACCGTGCCCTTCGTCTGCGGCTGTGGCCACTGCCCGCAGTGCGCCAGCGGCAACGAGCAGGTCTGCGATCGCCAGTCACAGCCGGGCTTCACGCACTGGGGCTCCTACGCGGAGCGGGTCCGGATCGACTACGCCGATCGCAACCTCGTGCGCCTGCCCGATGCGCTCGACTTCGTCACCGCCGCGAGCCTGGGCTGCCGCTTCGCGACCTCCTTCCGCGCGGTAGTGGCGCAGGGACGGGTCGCGGCCGGGCAGTGGGTTGCGGTACACGGCTGCGGCGGCGTCGGGCTCTCCGCGGTGATGATCGCTGCCGCGCTCGGCGCCCGGGTCCTCGCCATCGACGTGAACGATGCGGCGCTGGCACTCGCGCGGCAAGCCGGTGCCGAGGCGTGCATCGACGCCGCCCGCGTCGACGACGTGCCGGCCGCGATCCGGGACGCGACGGGCGGCGGGGCCGCCGTGTCACTCGACGCGCTCGGTTCGGCCGTCACCGCCTTCAACTCGGTCGCCTGCCTGGCCAAGCGCGGGCGGCACGTGCAGGTCGGGCTGATGGCAGGCGATGACAGTCGCGCGCCGCTGCCGCTGGAACTTGTGATTGCGCGCGAACTCGAAGTGGTCGGTAGCCACGGCATGCAGGCCCACCGGTATCCCGACATGCTCGCGATGATCCTCGATGGCCGGCTCGATCCGGCCCGGCTGGTCGGCCGGCGGGTGACGCTCGCCGAGGCCGCTGCCGGACTGGGCTCGGAGGTTTACCTCCGCGGTCCCGGCATCAGCGTCATAGATCGTTTCTGACATGAATTTCCGCAGCGACAGCACCATCGCCATCTCCGTCATCGCGGCCGTCGTACTGTGGTCGGTCGCGACGCTGCTCGAGTCGCAGTTCGCCGGCAGGGACGGCGATGCCGCGTCGGCCGGGCAGGCGGCCTTCCCGTCGGGCGTGCGCGAAGACACCGGCGTACGTTCCGAGAGGCCCGCCCAGGGCTGTACGGAGGCGGAACAGTCGCTGATGCAGCTCGTCGACGCGTCGCAGTCCTGCGAGACCGACGAGGATTGCACGATCTTCGATTACGGCTACCCGATCCAGTGCATGACCTCGATCAACAAGGACCGGATCCCGGCGATCCGGCAGTCCTACGCAAGCTACGAACAGAGCTGCGAGTATCGCGTCTATTACGACTGCCCGTCCGAGCCGTTCGTGCGGGTTCCGCTCTGCCGCGCGAACCGCTGCATCGTCGAGTTGCACACGCTCGACGGACTGAAGGACGAGACACTCGATCACATCGGCAATCGCGGCCGGCGCCCGCGGGCCGCGCCGGAAAGCTGAGCCGGATGACGCACGCAGGCGTCAGGGGAGGAGCCATGCTGAAGTCACTGCTTGCCGCCACGCTCGCCGCGTTCCTGATGCTGCTGATCGTGAACGCGTTCGTGTTCCCGCTGGTATTCGGCAGCGGCGTCCCGCTGCCGTACTCGAACCTCCGGCCGGAGCCGCTGTTCGTATTCAATATCGCGGCCCTGGCCGCGACCGCGCTGCTGCTTTCCCTGGTCTGCCGCCAAGCCGGCGCGACGACTGCCTCCGGCGCCTCGACGCTCTGCGCGCTGTGTGGGTTGCTGACCGCAATGCCGAGCGCGCTGCACACGCTGTCGCTGGTCGATATCGCCCCGGCTGCGCAGATCGCACCGGTCGCCTGGACCGTGTTTACCTGGGGCATCGCGGGTTCCCCGGTCGGGCTGATGCTGCGGCGCTACGGCCCCCCGGACGCATGAGGGACTCGACCCGGGTCGGGGTGCCGGCGCTTCCGTCCGCCGCGGCGGGATTCCCGCCGGTGGCCCGGGTGGATGCCGGCTGCCTCGTGCTCGGCAGCCTGCCGGGCCGGCGCTCGCTCGAGGCCGGCGAATACTATGCGCATCCCCGCAACGCTTTCTGGCGCATCATGGGCGAAGTCGCCGGCGCCGGGCCCGAACTACCGTACCCCGGGCGGCTCGAGCGCCTGGTCGAGGCGCGCATCGCGCTCTGGGACGTGCTCGCGTCGTCGGAACGGCCGGGTAGCCTGGACGCGGCCATCCGGCGTGACAGCGCGGTGCCGAACGACTTCGCCGCTTTCCTCGGGGCACATGCGCGCATACAGTGCATCTGTTTCAACGGGCAGGCGGCCGCGTCGCTGTTCTCCCGCCTGGTCGCGAACGAGGCCGGTGTCCCGCTGTCGGGCATCCGGCTCGTCACGCTGCCGTCGACGAGCCCGGCGCATGCCGCGCTGCCGTTCGAGGCGAAGCTCGGGCACTGGGCCGACGCGTTACGGCCCGTCATACGGAATCATTCATCCAGCCCCGGGGCGGGGCATCAATAAAAGGAACAGACCCATGATCGGTTACGTCACGCTGGGAACGAACAAATTCGAGCAGGCCGCGAAGTTCTACGACAAGCTGCTCGCGGAGATCGGCGCCAAGCGCTTCATGGAGAGCGACCGCTTCATCGCCTGGGCCACCAGCCCGCAGGCGCCGTCGGTTTCGATCATCAAGCCTTACGACGGCAAGAAGGCGAGCGTCGGTAACGGCGTGATGGTCGCACTGGCCGTCGACTCCCAGGCCAAGGTAGACAAGCTGTACAAGAAGGCGCTGGAACTCGGCGGGACCGACGAGGGCGGCCCCGGCTTCCGGATGGACGGCTTCTACGCAGCCTATTTCCGCGACCTGGACGGCAACAAGCTGAACGCGTTCTGCATGTCGCACGGCTAGGCCGATAGTACAGGTGTCCCGGAACGAGGCTGTGTGAATACTCGGAATTCGTCATTGCGAGGAGGCGAAGCTGACGAAGCAATCGCCTGAAATCAATACCATAAAGATTGCTTCGCTGCGCTCGCAATGACGCACCGGTGGTTCCATACAGCCTCGAGCGGGCCCCCGCCCGGCCGCGGCAGGCTGACCTACAGCGCGCTGTCGCCGGTTTCTCCGGTCCTGATCCGGATGACCTGCTCGAGTGCGGTGACGAAGATCTTGCCGTCGCCGACCTTGCCGGTGCGGGCGGCGTTCGCTATGGCTTCCAGGACCTCTTCCAGCCGGTCGTCGGACACGGCGATCTCGATCTTGGCCTTCGGCAGGAAGTCCACGACGTACTCGGCGCCGCGGTAGAGTTCCGTGTGACCGCGCTGCCGGCCGAAGCCCTTGACCTCGCTGACCGTCATGCCCTGGACGCCCACCTCGGACAGCGCGTTCCTGACGTCGTCGAGGCGGAAGGGTTTGATGATTGCCGTTACCAGCTTCATAAGGGGTTCCCGGACTGGAAGTTCGGCGGATTATAGCCGGTCATAGCATCACCGTGCCGCCGTCGACCATCAGGGTCTGGCCGGTGGTCATGTGGTTCAGGTCGCTCGCCAGGAACAGCACGGCGCCGACGATGTCCGCGGTCTCGAGCGGACGGCGTATGGCCTGCTGCGAGAGCGTTACCTCGATAACCTTGTCGCGTTTGTCGCCGAATACTTCCGCGGTCGCGTCGGTGTTGACGACATTCGGGGCGACCGCATTGACGCGAATGTTGTAGCGGCCGACCTCGCGCGCGAGGCCACGCGTGAGGCCGATGACCGCCGCCTTCGAGGCCGTGTAGTGCAGGCCGTTCGGCATACCGTAGGTCGCCGCGAGCGAACTGATGTTGACGATCGATCCCGAGCCCTGCTGCTTCATCGCGGGTAACACGGCCTTGCAGCACTGCCAGATGCCCTTGACGTTGACGTTCATCACCTTGTCCCACTCGGCCTCGTCCAGTTTCTCGAAGGGCCGGAAGTTGAGGCTGCCGTAAAGGCCGGCGTTGTTCACCAGCACGTCGATGCGGCCGAAGCGCTCGAGCACCGCGTCGGCCATCGCGCGCGCGCTGTCGGCGCTGGTCACGTCGGTCTCGGTCATCATCCCGGCAGCGCCTTCCGCCTCGATCGCCTGCACGGTCTCGGAGCAATCCCTGACGTCGTTGACCGCGACACTCGCGCCGCGCTTCGCAAACTCCCTGGCGTAATGGCGGCCGAGCCCGCGCGAAGCGCCCGTGATGATCGCAACCTTGCCGGTGAAGTCCATGACAGCTCCTGGAAAGTCCGGGTGGAGAATCGAGGCCGCCATGCTAGCAAGCGCCGCAGCGCGAGGGTACCGGGAGATGCGCCGCTGGCGGCAGCGGCGTAAGATCGGTGCTGGACACAGTGAATCGCGGCTCGCGCCGACGCCGCAAGAAGTCGCACCGCATGAAATCGATCACCTCGCTGCTGCAGGAACCTGCCGGGCTGCGCTTCAACGGAGCCGCGCTCGCCTACGCGTTCGGCGGCTATGCGCTCGGCTGGTACGGCCTGTTCCATACGAGCCTCGCGGTCAACCTGGCGGCGACGCTGCTGCTCGCGCACTCGATGACGATTGCCGCCTACCTGATCCACGAGTGCGGCCATAACCTGGTGTTCCGCAAGCAGCAGCACAACACGCGCCTGGGCCGTGCGCTGTCCTGGCTGTCCGGGTCGAGCTACGGCACCTACGAGGACATTCGCTACAAGCATTTCCGGCACCACGTCGACAATGCGGACGTCGTCTGGTTCGACTACGAGCGCTTCTTCCGCGAGCACCCGCGGGTTCTCGCCCTGACACGCGTCCTCGAATGGTTCTATATCCCCGCGCACGACCTGATCATGCACGGTGTGATGATGTTCGGGGCTTTCATCATCCCGCAGCGGCACAGCCAGCGGCTACGCAACGCGATCGTCATCGTCGTGCGCTGGTCGATTTTTTTCGCGGTGCTTGCCGTGAGCCCGAAGGCCGCGCTGTTGTATGTCCTGGCCTACCTGCTGATGATGACGATCCTGCGCTTCATGGACAGCATCCAGCACGACTATACCTACGACCTGACGCTATTCGAGCCCGGCAAGGCGCCCCGGAAGGGAAACTTCGAGTGGGAGCAGGAACACACGTTCAGCAACCCGCAGTCCTTCCGCCACGAATTGCCGAACTGGTTCACGCTCAACTTCGGATTCCACAACGCGCACCACGCCGACACAGCCGTACCCTGGTACCGGCTGCCGGCGAAGCACCGCGAACTGTTCGGCGACAGCCCTGAAAACGTGGTACCGCTCTCGGCCCAGCTGAAGATCTTCCACAGGCAGCGGGTCCGGCGGGTCATGGACAACCACGGCGAGGAAACGCCGTCTGGCCGCGCATACCTCGCCGCCGCGCGGCGGGCCGAGGTCTTTGGCGGCAACGCCGCCTCGTTCCTGACCTCGTTCTGAGCGGCGCATACGGGTGCAGGTACTCCGCGTCTACCAGTCCCTCTGGGCGATGGAGCAGCGCATCCCGGGGCAGCCGGAGGCGTCCATGCGCGAGCACTTCGCGCGGATTCGCGCGGCGGGCTACGACGGCGTCTGCATCGATCTCGCGGCACACGAGATCCCGGAGTTCCGGGCTGCGCGGCCGCTGTACGAGGAGTTCGGGCTCGGCTGCATGATCAACGCGTTTCCGCACGAGCCGGACGAACTCGCGCCGCTGCTCGCCCTCGCGTGCGAGTTTGGTGCCGTGCAGGTCAACGTGATCGGCGGCGTCATGCCGCTGTACGAAGCAGAAGCCGTGCCGGTCGTGCGGCACTGGATGGCGGAGGCAAACGATGCCGGCATCAGGCTCCTGTTTGAGACTCACCGCGACAGCCTGTTGAACGACCTGTATTACACCTTGCGCCTGATCGACCTCGTGCCCGAGATGCGGCTGTGCGCCGACCTGTCGCACTTCGTCGTCGATCGCGAACTCCGTCTGCCGCTGCCGGAGCGCGATGCGCGCTACATGCGCAGGATCCTCGAACGTGCCGATTGTTTCCAGGGGCGCGTCGCGAACCGTGAGCAGGTCCAGGTGCAGATCGATTTCCCGCAGCATCAGGAGTGGGTGGCGCAATTCAGGGACTGGTGGACCGAGGGCATGCGGCTCTGGCGGGCGCGCAGTGCCCCGGATGCAGAGCTGGTATTCTTGTGCGAACTCGGGCCGCGTCCCTATGCGATCACCGACGGCGAGCAGCGCGAGCTGTCGGATCGGTGGGCGGAAGCGCTGACGATACGCGAGTGGGTTCGGGAGATCTGGCGCAAGCTGGACGAGGAGACGGCCGACGCCTGAGCGCGCGTGCCAGGGGAGCAGTTCATGGGCGACAAGCTCAACATCGGGCGAATCGGCTGGGTCGACATTACCGTCGACGACGCCGCAGGCCTCAGGGATTTCTATGCGCATGTCGTCGGCTGGAAACCGGAGAACGTCGACATGGGTACCTACAGCGACTTCAACATGACGATGCCCGAATCCGGCATCCCGGCCGCCGGCATCTGCCACGCACGTGGCTCGAATGCGGGGTTGCCGCGGCAGTGGCTCGTCTACCTCGTTGTCGCGGATGTCGCTGCCAGCGCGCGCGAGTGCGTCGAGCGTGGCGGTGAATTGCTTGTCGAGCCTCGCGGACTCGCGGGCGGACGTTTTTGCGTGATCCGCGACCCGGCCGGAGCCGTCGCCGCGCTGTACCAGGAGCCCTGACGGCCGGCGCTATGCAGAGCAGCCTGGAATCACCGGAGTGGCTCGCCGCTGTCGGCGCCGCAATCGCGGCGCGCGACGCCGCCGGGCGTGCCGCGGCGCTGGTCGAGGCGATCGGTGCGGTCGTCATGCACGAGGGCACCTGCCTGCTGGCTTTCTACCGCGACGCCGGGCCGGAGGTGTTGCATCACTCGCTCGAGCCGGAAGGGCGCCGGCACTACCTGGACCGCTACCTCGCCGGTCCTTACCTGCTGGATCCGCTCTACCAGCTGGCGCTCGGCCAGGAGAAACCCAGCCTGTGCCGTTTTCGCGACGCCGTGCCCGATCGTTTCCGCTCGAGCGAATACTACCGCCAGTACTGCGAGCGTACGCACCTGCTGGACGAGATGGACTTTCTCGCGGATGTCGCGGAGGACACGACGGTCGCGCTGGTCGTGGGGCGCCGGACGCGGATGTTCACCCGCTCGGAGCTGCAGCGCCTCGCACAGATCGAGCCCGTCGTGCAGGCCGCCATGCGGCGCATCTGGCTGGACCATGCCGAGCGGCGCCGGGGCCCGCGGGGCGAGGCGATGCACCGCCGCCTGACCGAGTGTTTCGAGCGCTTCGGCGAGTCCATGCTGACGGAGCGCGAGCGCCAGATCAGCCAGCTATTGTTAAAAGGCCATTCGTCGAAATCCGTGGCGCGCGAACTCGGGATCGCGCCCGGCACCGTGATGGTGCACAAGCGCAACTTGTTTGCGAAGCTCGGCATCAGCTCGCAGTACGAACTGTTTTCCCGCTTCATCGGCGAGCTCGGCGCCGGCTGAGGCGGCAGCTACCGTCAACAGGGTATTCAGGCTGCGGCCTCGAGCGCCGACAATCAGGGCCTTATCGCCAGCGTCCGGGGACTGACCGCCATGGTGGAATTCGACTTCGGTTTGGGAGAGGACATCGAGCTGTTGCGGGATACCGTCCGCCAGTTCGCGACCGATCAGATCGCGCCGCGTGCGGCGGAAATCGACCGCAGCAATCGATTCCCGCGCGAACTCTGGCCGGCGCTCGGCGAGCTCGGGCTGCTCGGGCTCACGGTCGAGGAGGAATTCGGCGGCGCGGGATTGGGCTACCTTGCGCACGTCATCGCGATGGAGGAGGTAAGTCGCGCGTCGGCATCGGTCGGCCTGTCCTACGGTGCGCATTCGAACCTTTGCGTCAACCAGCTGCGCCGCTGGGGCAGCGACGCGCAGAAGCGCAGGTACCTGCCCGCGCTGATCTCCGGTGAGCACGTCGGCGCGCTCGCGATGAGCGAGCCGGGCGCGGGTTCCGACGTCATGGGCATGCGCACGAGCGCCACGCGCGACGGCGACAGCTACGTGCTGAACGGCAGCAAGATGTGGATAACGAACGCGCCCGAGGCCGACGTGGCGATCGTCTACGCGGTCACCGGCGGCACGGCGGCTGCGCCCAAGCTGTCCGCGTTCCTCGTCGAGCGCGGAATGCCGGGGTACTCCGTGGCACAGAAGCTCGACAAGCTCGGCATGCGCGGCTCCGACACGGGCGAGATCGTGCTGGACAACTGCATCGTGCCGGCCGGGAACCGCCTCGGGGAGGAGGGGCGGGGCGCCGCGATACTGATGAGCGGGCTGGACTACGAGCGGCTGGTGCTGGCGGGAGGCCCACTCGGCATCATGCGGGCCTGCTTCGACCTCGTCATGCCCTACGTGCACGAGCGTCGCCAGTTCGGGGAGCCGATCGGCACCTTCCAGCTGATGCAGGGCAAGATCGCCGACATGTACACGACGATGAATGCCTGCCGGTCCTACGTCTACACGGTGGCGCGGGCCTGCGACCGCGGCCTGACGACGCGTTTCGACGCAGCCGGGTGTATCCTGCTGGCCGCCGAAAAGGCGACCTGGATGGCCGGCGAAGCAATCCAGGCGCTGGGCGGCAACGGTTATATCAACGACTATCCTGCCGGGCGGCTGCTCCGGGACGCGAAGCTGTACGAGATCGGCGCCGGCACCAGCGAAATCAGGCGCATGCTGATCGGCAGGGAATTGTTCAACGCCACGGGCTGATCCGGACGAGCTATGCCAGTCATAAAAACCAAAGCGAAGCTGGGCTCGAGGGATTTCGAGCGCAATGCGGACGCCAATCGCAAGCTGGCAGGCGACCTGCAGCAGGCGCTTGCCGGTGTCGCCACGGGCGGCAGCGAGCGGGCGCGCGAAAAACACCTGGCGCGCGGCAAGCTGCTGCCGCGCGACCGGGTCGGCAAACTCATCGATCCGGGCGCGCCGTTCCTGGAGATCGGCCAGCTGGCGGCCTATGGCCTCTATGACAACGAGGTGCCGGCCGCCGGCATCATCGCCGGCATCGGCCGGGTCAGCGGCGTCGACTGCATGCTGGTTGCGAACGACGCGACCGTGAAGGGCGGCAGCTACTTTCCGCTGACCGTGAAAAAACACCTGCGTGCCCAGGAGATCGCGGAGCAGAACGGGCTTCCCTGCGTCTACCTGGTCGATTCGGGCGGCGCCAACCTGCCGACCCAGGACGAGGTATTTCCCGACCGCGATCACTTCGGGCGCATCTTCTACAACCAGGCGCGGCTGTCGTCGCTGGGCATTCCGCAGGTCGCCGCGGTCCTCGGCTCATGTACGGCGGGCGGCGCCTACGTGCCGGCGATGTGCGACGAGGCGGTCATCGTGCGCAAGCAGGGCACGATCTTCCTGGGCGGCCCGCCGCTCGTCAAAGCGGCAACCGGCGAGGTCGTCGATGCCGAGATCCTGGGTGGCGGCGATGTCCACTCCCGCATCTCGGGCGTCACCGATTACCTCGCCGACAACGACGAGCACGCGCTGGCGATCGTCCGCGAAATCGTGTCGAACCTGAACTGGCGTCGGCCGGAACTGCCGCGACGGACGGACGTCGCCGAACCGCTGTACCCGGCCGAGGAGCTCTACGGCATCGTCTCGACCGACTTCCGCTTCGCCTACGATGTGCGCGAGGTGATCGCGCGGATCGTCGACGGGTCCGAGTTCCAGGAGTTCAAGGCGCTGTACGGCGTGACGCTGGTCTGCGGTTTCGCGCACATTCACGGCTTCCCTGTCGGCATCGTCGCGAACAACGGCATCCTGTTCTCCCAGTCGGCGCAGAAGGGCGCGCATTTCATCCAGCTCTGCAACCGGCGTGGCATACCGCTCGTATTCCTGCAGAACATCACCGGCTTCATGGTCGGGCGGCAGGCAGAGCACGGCGGCATCGCCAAGGACGGCGCGAAGATGGTCAATGCGGTCGCCACCGCGTCGGTACCCAAATTTACCGTCATAACCGGCGGATCCTTCGGCGCGGGCAACTACGCCATGTGCGGCCGCGCTTACGCGCCGCGCTTCCTGTGGATGTGGCCGAACGCCCGGATCTCGGTCATGGGAGGCGACCAGGCCGCGATGGTGCTGTCGACCGTCAGGCGCGAGGGCATGGAGGCGCGCGGCGAAAAGTGGTCGGAGACCGAACAGAAGAAGTTCGAGACGCGCATCCGCAAGCAATACGACCAGCAGGGCCACCCGTACTACGCGAGCGCCCGCCTGTGGGACGACGGCGTCATCGACCCGGTCGATACGCGGCGGGTGATCGGCCAGGCGATCGCCGCGGCGACGAACCGGCCGCGGGACGGTGAGACGCCCTACGGCATATTCCGCATGTAGCCCCACAGCCAGCGGGGCTACGTTTTACCCCGCTTACCGGCCTGTCTCCGTTCCGCGACAGGCCGGAATTTATTTTCAGAATCTATTGTTCCGCCGGCCGGGCATTATTAGAATGCGCGTCCACCAGAGGGAGCGGAGTCGCCGGCGGTTCGTATCCGGCCGGGGTACTGCGGCCATTGATTCCCGGCTTGTCCGCGGCTCCATTTGTACCGCGCAAACACGCTCCTCCGCCGGTGTATAAGACACCGACCAGCCTCACAGGGTGCAGGTTAGTCAAACCGAATTTACTATGTTCCGCCGTCTCCAGGTCACTGACCGACTCTACTATCTGATCCTGAGCCTCGCTCTCGCGCTGGTGCTGATCCTTGGCTATGGCCAGTCCCGGGCGACGCTGTTGGCGCCGGGAAGCTGGTCCCTGCATTTGTGGATGCTGCGGGACCCCCTGGCCATGCTGCTGTTCGGCGCCTCCCTGTCGATCCTGGCGTGGCGCGTGGCATTTGCACTGCGCTATCGGCCGTATGCGGGCCTTGCGGTGACCAGGCTGCCCCGGGTTACCGTGGTCATCCCGGCCTACAACGAAGGCGAACAGGTGCTTTCGACGGTGCGAAGCGTGCTGGCGAGCGATTATCCGCACCGCCGCCTCAGCGTCGTGTGCGTCGACGACGGGTCCAGGGACGACACCTGGCACTGGATGACCCGGGCAGGGCAGGAATTCCCGCGGCGGGTCGAAATAATCCGGCAGCCCCGGAACATGGGCAAGCGCGCCGCCCTGATGCGCGGCTTCGAGCGGGCGAAGGGCGACGTGATCGTCACTCTCGACTCGGACTCGGAAATATTGCCGCGAACCCTGCAGGAGCTTGTGAGCCCGTTTGTCCATGACGCCCGCGTCGGCTCGGTCGCCGGCAATGTACGCGTCCTGAACCTCGCAGAAGGCCCGATACCGAAAATGCTGGACGTTTCCTTCACCAGCGCGTTCGATTTCATTCGTGCCGGCCAGAGCGTGTATGGCGGCGTTTTCTGTACGCCGGGTGCCCTGTCGGCCTACCGGGCACCATTGCTGAAGTCGCTGGTGGGGGAGTGGGCGGCCCAGACCTTCCTGGGCTACCCCGCCGCGATCGGCGAAGACCGTGCCCTGACCAACCTGGTGCTGGCGGCAGGCCACCGCGTCGTGTACCAGCGCGATGCCGTGGTGCTGACCAAGGTGCCGACGAACTACACGTCGCTGCGCAAGATGCTGCTCCGGTGGGCCCGCAGTAACGTGCGGGAAAACCTGGTCATGTTCTCCTTCATCTTTCGCCGGTTCCGCCCCGACGATACGGGCGCGAACTGGGTCCGGCTGTTCAGCGTGCTACAGGTCGTCCGCATGACCCTGTTCGAGGCGTTGAAACTGGTGCTGCTGGTGGCGCTGCTGCGCAACCCTGTTACGGCCCTGCTGGCCGTCAGCTTCGGCTGCGTAATCGGTTCGATCGTCCCGGCGGTGGTTCACCACCGCCGTTACGGCGGCCTGTTCGGGCTGCGCTGGGCATTGCCGTACACGTTCTACTGGCTGTTCTGCCTCGCCTGGATATCCGTCTGGGGCCTGCTGACGGCCGGCAACTCCGGGTGGCTGACGCGCAACGTCACGGCGCCCACGAAGCCCGTCAAACTGCCTGCCGCCGCGTAACAATCGGGGTCGAACCGCGGTTTCCCTCCTGCGCGCGGCAGCAAAAGCGAAACGCGGCGCACAATACGCGGCCTCTATTCTTGCCTGCCGGTTACTCTCGATATGAATGCGTTATGATTGCCTACCGGATCAGCATACCTGGCAGACAATGACTGAAGAAATTCGCGGCGTCGCGCTGACGGAAGTCCCCACGACATCGCAGCGACTATTCGTCCGCTACCTGATGGCGATCTTGATCGATCTGTCGGTACTAAACCTGTTCGACGAGTATTGGCGGCATGTCACGGTCGACTCGTTCACGATATCCATCCTGGCCGCCGTTCTTTTGCAGGTCTTGCTCAAGGCCACGCTGGCACTCGAACACAAGGTCGCCGGTTATTTCAATGCCAGGTCGGGCGGCATGGCCAGGTTCCTCCGTTTTTTCACCGCCTGGCTCATCCTGTTCGGTTCGAAGTTCGTAATGCTGGGTGCCATCGACTTCGTGTTCGGTGACGACGTTGCGTTCTCCGGACCGGTACACGGGGTGCTGGCATTCATCATAGTCGTTTCGGCGATGCTCGCTGCGGAGGAAACGGTCGTCCGTTTTTACCGGCGGCTCGCGAGAAACGATACTTGATAGTTGGGTCGGTTGAGGATCGGCACGAAAGGCCGGGAACTCCTGGACGGTCATTGACGGTGCGCCTGTCAGGCTGAATGGCTCGGCATCGGGGCGACCTTCACATGCTCAAACTCCCACATCACGGCCGGTCAGCTTTCTGGGGTACGGTCACTTGAGCTGACCTAATAAATTCGAGTGGTCAGGAACCCGCGAACGATGCTAATTCCCCTCAGCCAACGCCGATATAACGCGCTGCCGGTACGCTAGATGGCAACCAAGACATCCGGCGATCATATCCTGGAATGTTTTCTGCACGCGGAAGCGATCGCCTTCTTCCGCTGCCTCTCGCAACGACATCGATAGATCATGTACCAGCGTATCGAATTGTTTGAAAGCGGCCATTTCCGAGTCAAGTTCGGCCGCGACCAGGGAAACCTGTTCCGGCGGAATCCGGGGATGATCGGAAATTCGCACTGCGGCCTCAGCAACCGCTGTGAAATCGTCAACCAACATCGCATCCATGATCGACACAGTGTCATTGCGCAGCCCCTGCATGATGGTTTTCAGGCTGGTCGCGGACTCTTGTTGGGCAACTGCGACTGTGGCCGTTGCGTAAAGGCCCAGGGCACAAAGCAAGTATCTCGAGATCATTGGTTTTCTGCTCCTCCGGAACAGTTGGAGTCGAACCGCGGTTTCAATTGAATGCAGAATATTGCGGTTCGACCCGGGTTTCGGCTATAGCTGAGCATACCCAGAAAGTCCGTGGAGAGAAGGCTTCCCCGACAGGGAAGACCAGCGCCTTACAATCGGACTCGGGTATATTTGGATCGCGTTGCCTCATCCGGGCGCTCAACCTTCTGCAGAATATATACCGCGCGTTGTTTCGCGGCGAGCGGCGCTACTAGCTCCCGCCACCGCGCCGGATCCGGATTGCCGAACAAATGGGGGTCGAACCGCAAATTTCACTCATGTTTCGTCCACAGCAGATTATTTCGGTTCGACCCAGCTTTTCCTCAGGTTTCTGATTTCGTATGGCGCTACACCGTCCGCGAGTAGTAACGCGCGTCGCGCCGTCAGGTAACGCCGGCCTCGACATAGACCTCGTTACGCTCCCTGCACCAGGGTGACGCAGCCTCTACCGGCCGCGTGGCGGACGTGATAAAAACGTCGAATTCCGTGCAGGAAAAGCGTCGCGGCCGTACCTTGGCTGGCGATAGCCGCCAATTACCGGCAATGCCGCGAATGATCGCTCATCAAATGGAGGAAACCCCGTGTCCAAGCCAGCCAGACGGAAGACCCAGGATGTGTTCGCGGAAATGGAACGGATATTTGCTCTACAGCGAGATCATCAATGGAAGATGAAAGCGACGACGGCCGGCGAACGGAAGGCCAGGTTGCAGAAGCTGAAATCGGCCGTGGAGGCCCACGCCGGTGACATCGTTGCGGCGGTACAGAAGGATACCCGAAAGCCGGAAAACGAAATAAGAATTACTGAGATCGCGAACGTTATCGCCAATATCGAGAGAAACATCAATAATCTCGACGAGTGGATGAAGCCCATCGAAGTCGTGCCGTCGATGAACGAGCACGACAAGGCGAGAATCGTCTTCGAGGCGCGAGGCGTGTGCCTGATACTCGGTCCGTGGAACTTCCCGCTCGGCCTGGTGCTGGGCCCTCTCGCGGCAGCCGTTGCAGCCGGCAACTGCTGCATCGTCAAGCTCTCCGACCTGTGCCCGGCTACGGCCAAAGTGGCCGCCGGGATCATCAGCGAGGCGTTCGACGAGAACGAAGTCGCCCTGTTCGAAGGGGACGTCGACGTGGCGACCGCCTTGCTCGAGCTGCCGTTCAATCACATTTTCTTCACGGGCAGCACGCGGGTCGGCAGGCTGGTCATGGCCGCGGCGGCGAAACACCTGGCTACGGTAACCCTGGAACTGGGCGGCAAGTCGCCGGTCGTCGTCGACGCAGGTGCCGATGTGCAGAAAATCGCTGCGGACCTGGCCGCGGCCAAGCAGTTCAACGGCGGGCAGGCGTGCATCTGCCCGGACTATGTCCTTATCGATAAGAAGCAGAAAGAGCGCTTGATCCAAGAATTTGGCGCCCGGGTCAAACAGAACCTGTATACGGAAGACGGCCACATAAAAAAGGAAAACATATCCCAGATCGTCAATCCGCAGAACTTTTCCCGGGTCAAGCGGCTATTTGATGACGCTCTCGCCAAGGGAGCCCGTGTCGCCGTCGGCGGCGTCCTGGAGGAAGCCGACCGTACGATCCATCCAACGTTGCTTACTGATGTAACGCCCGACATGCTGATCATGCAGGAGGAAATTTTCGCGCCAATCGTGCCCGTAATGACATGTGACAGCATCGACGACGCCATCGCATACATAGAAAAACGTGACAAGCCCCTGGCGCTGTATGTCTATAGCAATAACCAGGACAATATAGACAAGGTGCTGAGCCGGACGTCGTCGGGCGGGGTGACCGTCAACGGGGTGTTCTCCCATTACCTGGAAAACCGCCTGCCGTTCGGGGGCGTCAACCAGAGCGGCATGGGCAGTTATCACGGGCACTTCGGGTTCAAAACGTTCTCTCATGAGCGGGCAATCTACATGCACCCGAGTAAATAGACGGTCCGTCCCTTTCCGGGTGGCTTAAGGGGAAGCCAAAGGCAGGAAATGTGCCCGGCCCATGTTTATCGAGTGTACGCGCCAGCATCGAGCAGTAATTCCCGGAGGCCCTGGCCATCGAGTCGTACCAGCAGCAAGCGCTGCGTGACATGTACCTGAAATAGACACGGCAACCGCGTCGACGACGGCCTCGTCATTCCGGTGGCGCAGCCGTTGGCTGGCCGGCCGGGCGCCGCCGGCATGCACCCGCGTCGGCAAGAACAGTCCGCGCAGTCTCCGGGCTGCGCAAGTAACTGTTTCGCATAGTCTCCGGACGGACGAGGTTTGGTTCGTCTGGTAGAATCGCGCGTCACTGACACGACGTTTCGAATCGACGAATC
Organism: Gammaproteobacteria bacterium; assembly: GCA_029884165.1. Lineage (GTDB taxonomy): Bacteria > Pseudomonadota > Gammaproteobacteria > Steroidobacterales > Woeseiaceae > JAOUIH01. The sequence goes on from JAOUIH010000006.1 coordinate 69,585, forward strand.
GTCAACACCGGCTCCTCATGCGCGACCTGCCCATTCCCATTATTCGCTCAAAACTGTACCCGCCACCATTGGCGCCGGACACGGTGATGCGCGAGCGCCTGTTGGCTATGGCGCCGGAGTTTTCGGGCACTGCGGTAACCCTGGTTTCCGCGCCGGCCGGTTTCGGCAAGAGCACCCTGGTCAGTCACTGGCTGGACCATGACGCCGGTGCCACGGCGTGGCTGTCGCTCGAGTCCGAGGACAGCGACCTTCGCCTTTTCGCCAGTTACGTCGTAGCGGCGCTTTCCAATGTGGTTCGCGATTGCTGCGTTGAAACGGTTCGGGCCCTGCACGCTCTGGAAATGCCGGATGCCGTCAACCTGGCGGGGCTCTTCTGCAATGACCTGGATTCGCTGAATACGCCTGTCGTACTGGTGCTCGACGACTATCACAAGATCACCGCAATTGAAGTGCACGAGTTCCTGGATGCCATACTCAGGCACCCGCCGCGGGGCTTGCATATCGTCATCGTCACGCGACGCGACCCGCCGCTGGCCTTGCAGTCACTACGCGCGAGTGCTGCGCTCACCGAAATCCGCATGCGGCACCTCGCGTTCAATGAATCAGAGACGCTCGAATTCATGCGGAACAAGCTCGGCGACAGAATCGCCGACCGGGCGATCGCGCACCTGCATGAGCGCACTGAAGGCTGGCCGGTAGGCTTGCGGCTCGCGGCGCTGGCAATACGGGACTCCGATGCCGTACGCGAGTTTGTCGACCGTGTACCGAGCGATATCCGGTCGGTGCGTGCCTACCTGATGCATGAAGTGCTCGCGAAGTGCCCAGAAACGATACGCGACTACCTGCTTTGCACGGCTTTTCTGGATCGCTTCAATGCATCGATCGGCGAGACAGTGTGCAAGGTCGTTAATACACGAGGCGCGGCGATCAGCGGACGCGACTTCACGCGTTGGATCGATGAGGCAGGTTTGTTCAGCATCGCGCTGGACGATCGCCGCGAGTGGTTCCGATATCACCACCTGTTCCAGACGATGCTGCAGGAGGAAGCGACGGCAGTGCTCGACGATGCCGATATTCGCGAGGTGCACCTGCGGGCGGCGCGATGGTTCGAAGCGAACGGGTTTTTCGAGGAAGCGATTCGACACTTGATGGTAGCTGGCGCGAGTGGCGACGCGGCGGAGTTGATCATCGCGCATCGCAACGAGATCATGAACAACGAGGAATGGCACAGGCTGGCAAACTGGCTGTCATTGCTGCCTTCGGGGATGATCGAATCGCGACCGGAGCTGCTGCTCCTGAAGGCACGTCTGCACCGTACGCGTGGCGCACGCGAGGAGTTTGCGGAAGCCCTGGATGCCGCCGAGACGCTACTGGAGACAACCGATGTCACGGATGAATTGAAGCAGGACCTGCTCGGTTCGCTCGAATCGTCTCGCTGCTTCAACCTGTGGCTGATGTCCGACGGCACGGGCGCCGTCGCGTCGGCGAGACGCGCGCTGGATTTGTTGCCTGAGGATAGCCTGGCCGAGCGAGGATTCGCGATGATTATTCTCGGCGGAGCCATGCAGATGACCGGCGACACCAGGGGCGCACTCGACACGATTTACGCGGCGATGCCCGATGAGTCGTCGGCGGCAAACCGCCCTACCTTTGTGACCCGGCTGCTTGCAGCGTTGTGTTTCGTTCGATGGATGGACGGAGATCTTGGCGGGCTGCGGCCAACGGCTGACCAGCTCGCGGCGCGGAGTTCCGCAGCAGGCCTCCTCGAGGTTCATACCATCGCCGAGCACTTTCTTGCCGCGTCGGACTATCACCATAACCACCTGCAAGCGGTGGTTGCACGGTTGAAGGATATCGCACGCAGCGATGTCGTCATCAGTGCGGAGTTTCACGCCAACAACATGATAATCGCCGGGCTGGCGCACCAGGAACGGGGTGAGATTCAGATGGCCGCGGACATCGCCCGCCATTTACATGAACTCGCGCTGAAGTCGAAGAATGTTTTCCTGGTGGGCCTGGCCGAGGCATTCGAGTCGGAGCTTGCACTGCGCACCGGACGGCTTGTCAAGGCACTGGAATGGGCCAATCGCTGCGATCCGGAGCCGCTGACGTCAACTTATGGATTCTTCTCCCCGACGATAGTGCTGGCCAAGGTCCTGGTCATCGCGGACAACTCGTCCAGTCGGGGCCGCGCAAAGGCGCTGCTCGACAGACTCGTCGACTATCTCGCCACGGTAAACAACCGTCGCTTTCTGATCGAAGCGCTCGCATTGCGCGCAATGCTGCACGAGGCAATGGGGAACCCGGAGTCCGCAGACGACGACCTGTTACAGGCGCTGCGACTTGCACAGCCGAGCCGGTTCATCCGGCTGTTCATCGACCTGGGACCGCGCCTCGGGGCCCTGCTAAGCAGGATGCAAGTCGATGAAGAGGGCCTCGCCTACGTTGGCGAAATGCTGGCTGCGTTTCAGCCATCATCCGGGACACAGCCGACGGTCGGAGCCAGCGAGCCGGCCAATGCCGATCGACCCATTGTTGAGCCACTTTCGTACCGCGAGCGGCAAATTCTGACATTGCTCGCAGAACGTTTGAGCAACAAGGAGATCGCCGACAAGCTGCACATTTCGACCGCCACGGTCAAACGCCATGCCGCAAATATCTATCAGAAGCTCGGCGTTCACGGCCGCCGCCACGCGGTTGCCAAGGCGAACGGGCTTGGAATCCTGACCAGGCCGGCGCGCTGAGCCTCCCGGGCCGGGCCACCGGCCTGCACCCCCTTTTGCATCCTCCATGGCCATGCGCGGCAGCCGGGCGCAGGTGACACTTCGTTCCCACGTTCCGACCCACAACGACAGGCAATCGAATGCGCATGAGGACTACCCCGTTATTGCTAACGGTTATATTTGCGTTGCCTGGCGCGTATGCCCAGGACGAGGCGGAGCTTGCCAAGCAGCTTGCCAACCCGGTCGCGGCCCTGATCAGTGTGCCGCTGCAGCTGAACTATGACGATGGCTACGGTGTTGACGATGGCGGATCAAGAACGACCATCATCGCGCAGCCCGTCATCCCCGTATCGCTGAACGACGACTGGAACCTCATTTCCCGGACGATCATGCCCCTGGTGGATCAGGACGATTTCCCGTCTCCCGGCACCAGCGAATTCGGACTGGGCGACACCGTGCAGAGTTTCTTCTTCTCACCGAAGGCGCCAACGTCGAGCGGCTGGATCTGGGGTGCCGGTCCAGTGCTGCTGTTGCCAACCGCAACCGACGACGTACTGGGCGGTGAAAAGTGGGGCATTGGTCCGAGCATGGTGGTTCTCAAACAGCAGGGCTCGTGGACCTATGGCGCGCTGGCCAATCACATTGAGTCGTTTGCGGGAAGCGACAACCGGGCCGATGTCAGCGCGACATTCCTGCAGCCGTTCGTCTCCTACGTCACCGCGTCGAAGACCACGTTCGCTGTCAATACCGAGGCAACTTACGACTGGGAGAATGACGGCTGGTCCGCGCCGATCAACCTGCAGGCCAACCAACTGCTGCGCATCGGCAGTCAGCTGGTGCAGATCGGCGGTGGCCTGCGCTATTGGCTGCAGACACCGGATGCCGGCCCCGAAGGCTGGGGCATCCGAGTCAACTTCACGCTGTTGTTTCCGAAGTAGAAAAGAGAGCCGATGAACAATGAGAAATAATCGTGCAACAATGAACTGCCCCGCCGTGTACCGGGTTCGCGTCCAGGGCTCGATTCCTCTCGATTGGTCGCCGCGTCTCATGGGCATGAATATTACGACGTCGAATGATGCCGACAACGATCAGTCGACGCTGGTCGGTCGCCTTCCGGACCAGGCGGCGCTGTCCGGCGTTCTCAATACGCTGTATGACACCCAATTTCCCGTCTTGTCGGTTGAGTGCCTGGAAGTAGGCTAACCGCACAATCAAGTAATGAAGTGGAGAAGATGAAATGCATTCAATGAGAGCCGTGGCAATTACCAGGTTGCCCGTTGTTGTGCTCGCAAGTTTCGTTCTGCTGGCGGCCTGCGAATCCGCAAAACAGGATGCGACCGAGAATTCCGACGCGTTGGCGCAGGTCGCGCAATCTGCTACGCAGAATATTGCGACGGCACCTGTCGCCGCGGAGGAGCCCACGTACAAGGCCGATGTGCCGTCTTCTATCCTGACACCGGATGAGGTCGAGACCCGTCTCGGCGCGCTGCGCTTTCTTGACGGGGCACCCGACGCCAGGACCGTCGAGCTCGTCTATGACAATCTGGATTTCATGCGCGGTGTCGAGGCGTTCCTGGATGGGGTGCCCGCGGCATCAATCTACGGGCTTGCCCAGGGATACCGCGAGGCCGGCATGGGGCCACAATCGATTGGCATTTTTGAAGACCTTCTGGATGCCCGCTCGATCTTCCTGACAGCAAATTCAACCACGGTCTACGTGACAAAAGTCTTCGATCTGGAGAACGGACCCATTGTGATTGAGATGGCCGCTGGAATGCTGGGCCCGATGGATGATGCCTATTTCCGGCACATCGCCGATTTCGGAGTCACTGGAGCAGACAAGGGACAAGGCGGTAAATACCTGTTCGTTCCCCCTGGATACTCCGGTGAGCTACCCGAAGAAGGATACTTCGTCTACCACTCTCCGACCTATTCGACGTTGATGCTTGTTCGCGCTTTCGTCGGCGAAGATGGAATTAGAGCGACGGTAAATAGGGTGAAAGATACTATGCGTATCTATCCCTACGCGCAACGCAATAATCCGCCGGCCACTGACTTTGTCAATTTGTCCGGGAAAAAGATCAACACGGTCCACGCCAACGACTTCAGCTTTTACGAGGAAATGAATGCGGTTATTCAAAAAGAACCAGCCGACGCGCTGCCAGCCGAGGTTGTCGGAACCCTCGCTGCCATCGGCATAAAGAAAGGACAACCTTTCAACCCGGATACACGTATGAAAGCCATCCTCACAGATGCCGTCGCTGTGGGCAACGCTACTGCGCGCGCGATCATTTTCGCCCAGCGTGACAAACGCGGCTATTACTTTGATGACCGCCAGTGGAAGACAAGCTTTATCGGTGGCAGTTCGGAGTTCGAAAATAACGGTGAGCGCATGAAGGATGCACGGGTGCTGTTCCATTACTATGCCACCGTTATCACACCTGCAATGGCAGTTCCGCGCGTAGGCACTGGTTCCGTTTATGCCTACGCCGAAAGAGACGCTAACGGCGACTATCTTGATGGCGGCAGGACCTACCAGATAACTCTGCCGGCGCCGATACCGGTGAATAATTTTTGGTCGTTCATGGTTTACGACAACCAGACCCGCTCGATGCTGGAGACCGACCAGAAGTCGGCAGGATTGGACAGCAACAGCCCTGACATAAAAGCGAATGCGGACGGTTCCTACACCGTTTACTTCGGTCCCGAGGCGCCGGAAGGCATGGAGGGCAACTGGGTCCAGACCACGCCAGGCAAGGGTTGGAATTCGCTGCTGCGGCTCTATGGCCCACTCGAACCGTGGTTCGACAAGACCTGGAAGCCCGGAGACTTCGAACTGGTGAAGTGACCGTACGAGACAGTCAAGAAATGGAGAATCTATTGTGAAAGCATCACACAAACAACATTTCCTCGCCGCCGCGCTCGCCGGCGTACTGGGAGTTGCAACCACTGGAGCCTTGGCTCAATCCCCAAAGTACGCCGCCAAGGTTCCGGAGTCGGTCACGACGCCGGACAAGGTCCAAACCGACTTGCTCGGCGAGCTCGATTTCTTCGACGGCATGCCGAGCAAGGATACCGTCAAGAAGGCCTACGACTTCCTCGACACGGCAAGGGCTGCGGAAGCCTTCCTAAACGGCATCCCGGCGGCTTCCATCTATGCCATGCTCGAGGGTTTCAAGGAGGCCGGACTCAATCCGGGAGACCTCGGCATCTTCGAGGAACTGATGGATGCCCGCTCGCTCTATCTGACCCCTAACTCGACCACCGTCTACAACATGGCCGAGATCAACGTGAAAGAAGGGCCGGTCGTCGTGGAAGTCCCGCCCGGCATCATCGGCCCCGTGGATGACGCCTACTTCCGTTTCCTCACGGACTTCGGATTTACCGGGCCGGATCAGGGAAAGGGCGGCAAATACCTGTTCGTGCATCGCGACTACAAGGGTGACCTGCCGAACGACGGCTACTTTGTCGTGCGGACATCGAACTACCGCAACATGTCGTTCTTCCGTGCCATCCCCAAAAACGGCGACCTGAAGGCGGCTGTCGCCAATGTGAAAGCCGGCTTCCACCTGTATCCGCTGGCGCAGGCGGCGAACCCGCCCAAGCAGCGCTTCGTCAACCTCTCCGGCAAACAGATGAACACCGTTCACGCCAACGATTTTCACTTCTTTGAGGAACTCAACGCGGTCATCCAGTATGAGCCGGCCGACTCGTTCGACCCGGAACTGGTAGGGCTTTTCGCCTCGATCGGCATCAAGAAGGGCCAGCCCTTCGAACCCGACGCACGCATGAAGAAGCTCCTCACCGAAGGCGTGGCCATCGGCAACGCCACGGCCCGCGCGATTACCTTCTCTCCGCGCAGCGCGCGAAAATTCATCTGGCCCGATCGCAAGTGGAACACCCCGTTCACCGGCGGCGGCAACTACGCCTTCTACGACAACGGCGAGCGGATGCTTGACGACCGTATTTTCATGCACTACTACGCGACGGGTATCACCCCGGCGATGACCGAACCCAGGGTGGGTCAGGGCTCGGTCTACGGCATCGCGGCGCAGGACGTGAACGGCGACTTCCTCGATGGTGGCAAGACCTACTCGGTCACGCTTCCGGCTCCCGTTCCGGCCAAGGATTTCTGGTCATTCATGGTCTATGACAGCCAGCACCGCTCCATGCTCGAGACCGACCAGAAACTCGCCGGCCGCGACAGCCTGAATCCCTCCGTGAAGCCCAATGCCGACGGCTCTTACACGATGTGGTTTGGGCCGAAGGCGCCCGCCGGCCACGAGGGCAACTGGATCCAGACCATGCCAGGCAAGAGCTACCACGTGCTGATTCGCCTCTACGGTCCACTCCAGCCATTCTTCGACAAGACCTGGAAGCCGGGTGATTTCGAGGTGGTGAAGTGATTCAACCGACTGTGTCCGCGGTCGCAAGGCGGCCGCGTACGCAGTCAGCACATTAACCAACGGATACCGGATTGTGAAGTCGACACCCCATCTGCCTGCACTGCTGGCTGCAATTGTGACCCTGTCAGGAGTCCTCTGCGCAGCTTCCGCTGCGGAGGGAGCCGAAAGCGATTCCCACCTCGTCCATGTGGGCAATACCACCGTGGAATATTTCAGCGTCGGGAAAGGCGAGACGGTTGTCCTGCTGCCGGGTGGTAGCCTGAGTGTAAACTACCTCGCGAATCTTGCCCGGTCGCTCGATGCGTCCGGCTACCGGGCAGTGCGCATCAATCCGCGTGGCGCAGGCGCGAGCACCGGCACAGCGGAGGGCGTCACCCTGCACACATTGGCTGACGATGTCGCCGGGGTGATCAAACAACTGGACGCCGGTCCGGTTTGGGTTGCCGGGCATGCATTCGGCAACCGTGTGGCGCGGATGCTCGCTTCCGACCACCCTGAGTTGGTCAAAGGTGTCATCCTCCTTGCAGCGGGTGGAAAGGTCGAGCCGACCCCTGACGCACAGAAAGCGTTGGCCTCGATCTTCGATTCACGCACATCCGAAGCCGACTATCTGGACGCCATGCAATATATGGTGGGTGATCCGGCCGACAAAGCGCTGGCCGGCGAAGCCCTCAGGCAAAGCCGGGCTCCAAACGCCGGACCCATCCAGCGCACCGCGGGGATGTCCGCGAAACTCTCCGACTGGTGGGCGCCTGCCGGGCAGGCTCCCTTCCTTATTTTGCAAGGGGCAAACGATCAGGCCGCTCCCCCGCAAAACGGTCAGATGCTCAAGGCCGACCTCGGAGATCGCGCCACCCTCGTGAACATCCCGAGCGCAGGGCATCTGGTGGTCCTGACCAAGCCTGATGTTGTATCCGAAGAGATTGTTAATTTCATCCGCCAGCACGCGAATGCCGGCAACTGAATCCAAATGGACACATGAACATGAAACAGAATTTTTCTTTGCTTCCCCGCATTGCTGCTGGTATCGCATTTAGCGCAATTGTTTGGTCAACCGGCTTTGCCGACCCCACATACAAGGCGGATGTGCCTGATAGTTTGATCACGCCGGATAAAGTTCAAACGGACTTACTGGGCACGCTGGACTTCTTTGATGGCATGCCCAGCGACGAAACGGTTCGCAAGACGTTTGATTTTCTGGACACGTCGCGCGCAGCCGAAGCATTCCTGACTGGCATGCCTGCCACGTCAATTTACGCCATGCTCGAGGGCATGAAGCAGGCTGGTGCCGAGCCTGGTGACCTGGTCCTCTGGGAAAACTATGGTGACGCCCGCACTCTCGCATTGACCTTCAATACCTCGACACCCTACGCATTCGCCGAGATCAACGTCAAAGACGAGCCAGCTATCGTCGAGGTGCCGGCAGGGATGCTGGTCGGCGCGGTCGACGACGCGTTCTTCCGCCATGTCACGGATCTCGGGGCAACCGGGCCTAATCAGGGCAAGGGCGGCAAATTTATCTTTGTGGGTCCGGATTATGAGGGCACACTTCCCGACGGTTATCGGATCGTCAGGACGCCGACCTACCGCAACTGGATGTTTCTGCGTGCCATCGTGCAGGAGGCTGGTCTGGAAGCGGCTACCAAGGGGCTGCGCACCGAGTTCCGCATTTATCCTTTGTCGAAAATCAGTAACCCGCCCAAGGGCAAGGTTGTGTTCGCCTCCGGGGCAAAGATCAACACCATTCATGCGAACGATGTCACCTACTACGACGAGTTGAATGCCGTGGTGCAGTACGAGCCTGCAGACGCTTTCGATCCTGAGATAGTCGGGCTGTTCGCGTCGATCGGCATTAGGAAGGGAAAGCCTTTCGAGCCCGACGCTCGCATGAGGAAAATTCTTGTTGAAGGTGTAGCGATCGGCAATGCAACGGCGCGGTCGTTGACCTTTCGCCCACGCGAGGAGCGCCTGTACTTCTATCCCGGCCAGCGCCAGTGGTACTCGCCTTTTACAGGCGGTAGCTCAGAGTTCATGAACAACGGTGAGCGTGTCCTGGATGACCGCATCATCTTCCACTATTACGCCACCGGAATTACGCCCGCCATGGCGCGGGCAAAGGTCGGCACCGGCTCAGCCTACGAGATCGGTGCGCACGATTCCGAAGGCCGCTACCTCGACGGTGGCAAGACCTATACGGTCACGTTGCCAGCTCCGATTCCGGCCAAGGATTTCTGGTCGTTCGTGGTGTACGATAACCAGACGCGGTCAGTGCTCGAAACTGATCAGAAATCCGGTGGCGTGGACAGCAACAGTCCCGACATCAAGGCAAACGCCGATGGCTCCTACACGGTTTGGTTTGCGCCGACGCCGCCGGCAGGAAAAGAAGGCAACTGGGTGCAGACCATGCCGGGAAAAAGTTACAACGCACTGCTGAGACTTTACGGACCCCTGCAGCCGTTTTTCGACAAAACCTGGATGCCAGGCGATTTTGAGCTGATGGAATAGCGCCCTGTACGGTTGCCATTAAAGACGTGCCGACGGATGGCTTTTGGTCGATCACGGTCTATGGTGAGTATAGCTGTCGTATGATCGCGCAGGCGATGAAAATCAGCGAACGGCGAAAACACATTTTGGATCTGGAGTGAATATGATGAATCGAAACCTTGCCCTGGCCGTTCTTTCAGCGACGCTGACGCTCTCCGTTGGGGCCCAGGCGCAAACCAAGACGCTCGCCTCGACACTGGAAGTCTATGTGTTTCCCAAGGAAGGCCAGAATGCCGAGCAACAGTCCAAAGACGAAGCGGCATGCTACGAATGGGCCGTCGGCAACACGGGTTCCGATCCATTCAAGCTGGCGGATCAGCAGGTTGCCGATCAGCAGCAGGCGCAGGCCGAACAGCAGGCCGCCAAACAGGCGGGAGCCGGAGCGGGCGCCAAGGGCGCCGTGCGCGGTGCCGCCGCGGGCGCGCTGATCGGCGAAATCGCCAATGACGACGCCAGCGAGGGCGCTGCCTGGGGAGCCGCGGCGGGCGCGGTTCGCGGCCGGCGCATGGGCCGGGAAGCCCAGGGCCAGGCGCAGCAGCAGGCATCGGCGCAGGCCCAGCAGCGCGAGCAGGCGACGGAGCAGCAACTCACTAACTTCAGGAATGCCTTCAGCGTCTGCCTCGAAGCGAAGGAGTACCTGGTCAAGTATTGACCCGGGGAGGGTCAGCTGCGATGCAAATCGGCGCGCTCGCGACGACACCTGTTGCGCGGGCGCGCCGTTTGCCGGAGCACCGATTCAGGTTCGATTTTCAGGGTAGTACCAGCCTACGCGCGAAACCAGGAGTTACACGATGAAAAAGATAGCGATTCTTCTTGCGGGAACGGCGGTCGGCGGCCTGGCGGCGGCTGACAGTGTCGTCGGCGTCGATGAAATGATTTGCGCGGCCGGGCAGGTGCAAATCTGCGTCGAAAACGACACCTGCTATCCGGCATCTGCGGCAGATCTCGATATTCCCGATTTCGTGGTCATCGATACCAGGGCAAAAAAGGTATCGACCACCGCAGCGAGCGGGCAGAACCGCTCGACTTCGTTCACGAGTTACTCCCGAGCAGAGGGATTGATTTACCTGCAAGGTACGGAAAGCGGCCGGGCATTCAGCTTCGTGATTGACGAGGCATCCGGGCGCATGACCGTCGCCGTGTCGCGTGACGGATTCTCGGTGACGGTGTTCGGCGCCTGCACCGAGCAAGAATCCTGATAGCGGGTTTGGATCCGGGGT
>JAOUIH010000046.1 GCA_029884165.1 Gammaproteobacteria bacterium
GTTCATCCAGGACTGATCGCCACGTTGAACGCGGTATCACCGGGCGGCACGAAGGTGCTGATGAATACGCCGACCTACAATGGCTTCTACAGCGACCTGCGAGCGACGCGTACCCAGATCAACGACAGCGAGATGTATGTCGATGCCGACGGTGTCTACCAGATCGACTGGGACGATCTCGAGGCCCGCATGACGCCGGACTGCCACGCCATGCTGTTGTGCAATCCGCAGAACCCGACCGGAAACTGCTGGTCGGAAGAAGATCTCCTGCGCATTGGCGAACTGTGCCTCAAACATGAAGTAACCGTGCTCGCCGATGAAATCCATTGCGATTTCGTAATGAAGGGCCAGAAATATACGCCGTTCGCGAGCCTGCCCGACAAGGACATCGTCAACAACAGCCTGACGTTCAAGGCGATAAGCAAGACCTTTAGCCTGGCTGCGATGAAAAGCGCCTATTTCTTCTCGACCAATCCCGTCCTCCTCGAGAGGGTCCGTGCGCATCATCATCCCACAACGAACACGCTCGGCGTGGTCGCCAACGAAGCCGCCTACCGGCACGGCGGGGAGTGGTTCGATCAGCTACTCCCTTACATCGATCAGAACCACGATTTCGCCGAAGCCTTCATCCGGGAGCGAATTCCGCTGATCAAGTACAAGAAGGCGCAGGGCACCTATCTTGCCTGGGTGGACGTGACGGAGCTTGCGGTCGCGGTCGACGCTGCGGGCAATGCGGAAAAGGGCGGCTTCACAACACCCGAGCAATACCTGGAAAGCTGGCTGGCCGAAAACGCACATGTACAGCTGCAGGACGGCTCATGGCACGGCACTGGCGGTGCAAATCACATGCGCATGAACCTGGGCGCTCCGCGGCCCATGATCGAGAAGGCGCTCAACAACATCAGCGAAGCCGTCAAGAATATCTGACCGGTTTCGGTTGCTGGGCAGCAGGGGCTCTCACGACGTGAGAGCCCCTTCTTTTTTCGTTCCCCGGAATTCCGTCAGTGCTCGGCGGCCGCGGTTGCGGGCCCGTCGAGCACGTCCAGCGCGCCGGACACGTACTTCAGATCAGGAATGGCATGACCGGTACGCCGGGCCACGATCACCTCGCTGTCTACCATGCCCGCGGCCGTGTAAGCGCCATGGACCTGGTTCGCGATCACCCGGTTGACCTCGTCGTCGGAGCCGACCAGGAAAACGTAGCGGTTTTGTTGCATGGCCACCAGGTCCCGGGGTCCGTCCGTCTGCTCCAAGGGCTCTGCGCCGCCGATATAGAGCGCACCCCTGAACACGCGCGGGTACGCGGGGGCCAGCAGTCCGGCGACTCGCGCGCCGCCGGAGAATCCGGCCAGGTACACGCGGTCCCGGTCCAGCTCGTAGCGATTGGCGATTGCGCCTGTCGCCAGCACCGCGAGCGCGATGCGCCGCGCTACCACTTGCCGGTTTCCCGAGCGGTTCGCCGCAATCCAGATCAGGTTTCGTTCCTCGAGCAAAAGGCCCCAGCCCCTCGGCAGGTTGCCTGCATCCGACGGGCTGATGTAGACGATCAGGCCCGCGGGCCGGGCCGGGTCGTAGGCGTCCGGCACGAAAACCTCCCAGCTCACCGACCCGTCCGGCGGCAGTACGGCAGCAATGGCCTGCGCGGCTTCAGCCCCGACGAGACCCGCCGGAGTCCCCTCGAGCGTGTAGGCGCCGGTCCGTACGCGCTCTTCCGACCGTGCCACGCCGACGCAGGCCGCCAGCAGGACGAAGAACATCAGCAGGCCCGCGGCGAGGCCGCGCATCGTTCAGAGCCCGGACCAGCCGGTAACCGTCGCGATGACGACGGCGACGAGCCGCACGAGATCGTCGACGTCGACCCACTCGTTCGGTCCATAAAAACCGCCGGCCAGCGAGCCGATGCCGTAGGCCGGCGTGCCGAGCAGGCGTATCGGGTAGCGGATGTCGCCGGCGTAGTGATTGGGATAGGCGGCGGGGGCCTTGCCGGCGAGGTCCTCGATGGCCTCGCGAAGCACGCGGCTCGCCGGTCCGTCCCAGTCGGCGGAACCCGGATTGGTCCGGTAGCCGACGGGTTCCAGTTCGATCGCATACTGCTGCCCTGCGCCGGCGTATGCGTCCAGGAACTCGCCGATTTCGGCTCGGGCAACGTCCAGCAAGACCGACCACGTGTGCGGCTCGGAGAACTTGAGGCGCAGTCGCGCGCTGGCGGAATCCGCAACGGACCCTATCCGGTCGCCGCCGGTAACCTGTCCGACGTTTATCGACGTGCCGGCGAACGCACCGTTGCGCAATCGACCCAACATCTTCCAGCACGCGTCGATTGCATTACCGCCGTCCTCCCAGGGCGCGGAATCGATGCTGTTCACTTCGAGCGGTTCACCGCGCCAGCCGCGCACGCGCAGCTCCAGGTCGAGGATGCCCTGCACCTCGTTCTTGATGTCGTCCAGGCCACGGCCGGTCTCCGCCGGGTGCACGTACAGCACCGCATCGAGAACCTGGCCCGAACGTCTCAGGCGCTCGAACACGGGCAGGCTGCCACGGCTGCCGCCGCCCTTGCCGTGCAGGCTCATGACGACCGGCAGCGGGCCGCCAACGGACGCCAGGGCCGCCGCGGCCACGAGCATCGCCGCTACGCCGCCCTTGTCGTCCGCCGTGCCCAACCCGTACAGGCGGCCGTCCCTCTGCACCGGCTCGTAAGGGTCGGTTTCCCAGCCGTCCTCGACCAGGTGCGTGTCGATATGGGAGAACAGGCCACAGCCGGAAGCGGTCGAACCCTCCGGCCAGCCGACGACATTGACGAAGGGTCCGTCGCCCGCCGGACTCGGTGGCATGAATTCGGGATGGGACTCGTAGTCGCTGGGCCGGTCGGCGGACGCTTCGACCCGGTACGGGAGCCGGCCGAGGTAATCCCGGACGACTGCCTGCGCCTGCTCCGCGCTCTCGCCCGACTGGCTGCGTATGCGCACGAGACCGGCCAGCAACTCGACAAGCTCGTCGCGCCTCGCCTCGGCCAGCGCCAGCGCTTCCCCCGGCAGCATTGCCGCCCGCGCCCTGGCCCATGGCGGCAGCAGCGCCGCCGACGCCGTGAGCCCGCCGGCGGCCACGAAGCGGCGCCGCGTCAGCGATCCGGCCTTCGACGTCGGGCTGGTCATCATGCGCTCTCCCTCAGCATCCGAAATTCTGTTGTGCCATGGTCACCGCCGCCTGCACCGGGTCGATGACCGGCACGCCCAGCGCCTCCTGGGCTGCCTGCCGGTGGGCCGCCAGCCCCGCGCAACCCAGGATCAGCGTTTCGGCACCGTCCTGCTCAACGAGTTCGCGCCCCGTCTCGATAATCTTGCCGAGCGTTTCAGGATCATTGGCAGCCTCGTCGACGCTGATCCCCAGCGGTCGCTCCCCGGCGTGAAAATCCTGCAGGCCGAGGCGACGTATGTAAGCGATATGGCGCTGGATCGACTCGCGGCCGAGCGCCAGCACGCCGAAGCGGCGCCCGTAGGACGCGGACAGGCCTGCGGCACTCTCGTGAATACCGAAGACCGGCTTCTTCGAAACCGTTCGCGCCTCTGCGAGGCCCGGATCCGAGTAGCAGGCGATCACGAACGCATCGTAGTCCACGTTGTTCGACATGATCTCGCGGACCACCATCGGCATCACGGTTCGTATGTCCTCGTCGGTTTCTATGCCGAAGGGCGCTCCCGCGAGCGTCGTGCAGACGATCTCGCATTTCCCGGGCTTCCGGAGGGTTTCCAGGGCCTCCGCGATGCCTCGCGTGACGCTTTCATTGGAGTTCGGATTGATGACCAGTATGCGGCAGACGCTCATAAGCCGAGATCGACTCCGAAATTGCGGTCGGGATCGAGTTCCGGCGCCAGCGTGCCCGGCATGCCCGTCGTGTCGATCTTGCGCCGCGCGATGAATTCGCCGGAACCCCGGCCTGCTTTCAGCTCGTTGTTCTCGACGATGACCTCGCCACGCCGGATGACGGTCACTGGCCAACCCTCGATTTCCATGCCTTCGTAGGGCGTGAATTCCATGTTGTCGTGCAGGTCGGCAGCCCGCACGACACGCCTTTGCTCCGGGTCCCAGATCGCGATATCGGCATCCTTGCCCTCGGTAATCGATCCCTTGCGATGCTCGAGCCCGTATATGCGCGACACGTTGCCCGCGGCGAGCTGCACGAAATGATTCAGGCTGATTCGCCCCTTGCGATAGCCCTCGGAAAAAAGCAGCGGCAGGCGCAGCTCGATGCCCGGCAGCCCGTTCGCAATTTTCGGGAAATCCGGCGTCGGGCCCGCGTGCAGCTTGCCGGTCGAGTCGTAGCGATATGGCGCATGATCCGAGGAGTACACCTGGAAGGTGCCGTTCTGCAGGCAACGCCAGATCTCGTCGCGGGACGCACGATCCCGCAATGGCGGGCTGCAACAGAACTTCGCGCCGTGCATGTCGGGCAGATCCATTTGCTCGGCGTGCAGGAACATGTACTGCGGGCAGGTCTCACCGAACACCTTGTGGCCGGCATACCGGGCCTTTGCGATCAGTCGCGCGCCGGCCTCGGTCGATACGTGCACGATGAGTATCGGGGCATCGAGGAAGCTCGCAAGCGCGATTGCACGGTTGATCGCCTCCGCCTCGGCGACGCGCGGATGACTCAGGGCATGGTAGCGGGGCGCGACGTGGCCGCCGTCGACGAGCTTGCCGCTCATCCACTTGATCATCGCGTTGTTTTCCGCGTGGATCATCGTCAGCGCGCCGTGACGTTTCGCGACAGAGAAGATTTCCAGCATCTGCGCGTCGTCGACAATCAGGCGATCGTAGGTCATGTAGATCTTGAACGACGTGATGCCCTGCTCGATCGCGCGGGGCAATTCGTTTTGCAGCACGTCCTGTGTCGGATCTGACACGATCAGGTGAAACGAATAGTCGATTACCGACTTCGACGAGGCACGCCCATGGTAGGTCTCGAGCACGTCCTTCAGCCGGTTGCCGCGATGCTGCGCCGCGAAGGGCACGAAGCAGGTATTGCCGCCAAAGGCGGCGGAAACGCTGCCGGACCAGTAGTCGTCGGAGGTCATGATCCCGCCCGACGACTCCTGCTCGATGTGGCAGTGCGCCTCGATGCCGCCGGGCAACACGAGCTTCCCGCTCGCATCGATCGTTCGCCGCGCTTCGCCGAGAGACTTGCCGATCGCGACGATGCGCCCGTCCCTGATGCCGATGTCGGCCCGGAAGGTGTCGGCGGAATTGGCGACTGTGCCGCCGCTGATCTTGAGGTCGAGCTCCTGCATACCGTGCCTAAACGGATCGGATCAGGCCACCGTCACAGCGGACGATGCCACCCGTCACGTAGCTGGCCGGCTCGCTTACGAGAAACGCCGCGACGGCCGCGAATTCGTCGACCCGGCCATAGCGTCCTGCCGGGATAGTGGCACTGGCGGCCGCCATCACCTCCTCCAGGGTCTTGCCCGAACGCTTCGCGACAGCGCCGTCGAGTTCGTCGGTACGCTCCGTGTGGATACGCCCGGGCGCCAGGATATTCACCGTGATGCCGGCTGCCGCCACCTCGGCCGACAGCGATTTACTCCATCCGACGAGCGCGGAACGCAGCGTATTCGACAGGGCCAGGTTGGGTATCGGCTGAATTATGCCGGAGGAGGCGACTGTGAGGACCCGCCCCCAGCCGCGCGCGCGCATGCCCGGCAGGCAGCGCCCGGTGATGTCGATCACGCGCAGCACCATCGTGTCGAACTGGCTCGACCAGGTCTCCAGCGCCTGTCCTTCGACACCGCCCGGCGGAGGACCGCCGGTGTTATTGACGAGAACATCGACGGCGCCGAACCTGTCCATCGCGGCGGCATGCAGGGCCTCGGCCGATTCCGGTTCGCCGAGATCCGTTACGACGTAATCGGCGCTGCCTGGGCCCCGGGAGTTCAGGGAAGCAGCAGCCGCCTCGAGACGATCCCGGCCGCGACCGCACAGCAGCACGTCCGCGCCCTCTGCGCAGAGGCGGGCCGCGATGCCCAGCCCCAGCCCCTTGCTCGACGCCAGCACCAGCGCCTTCTTGCCTGTCAGTCCGAGATCCATGTTTACATTGCCTTCAGATTGCGTTCGACGCGCGCAATCAGCCGCGTCAGTTCCTCGTGATCGATTGCATTGAGTTTCGGGCCCGGCGCCCTGACCGCGGGCGACGCGATGACGCCCCGACGATGCAGAATCTCCTTACGCAGCGCAAGTCCGAAGCCCGGCTGCTGCTCGTGCCGGACCAAAGGGAGGTAGGCGTCGAACAGGTCCTCGGCGCGATCGATGTCGCCGGACCGATAGAGCCGCACGACCGCGACGAGCATCTCGGGATAGGCAAACCCGGTCATTGCACCGTCTGCGCCACGCGCGAGTTCCTGCGGAAGGTACAGGCCGCCGTTGCCAACGAGTACGGACACTCGCCGCAGTCCCTGCTCGGCGGCCGTCCGACGCACCTGGCTAAGCTTGCCCAGGCCAGGCCATTCCTCGTGCTTCAGCATCACGAGCTGCGGGAACTCGGCGACCAGCCGGTTGAACAACGGCACCGAGATCTCGGACTTCGTCGAGAAGGGATAGTCCTGGTAACACACGGGCACGTCCGGGCCCAGTGCGCGGAATACCTGCGCGAAGTAATTGTAGACCTTTTCCTCCGTGCCCAGGTTCGCGATCGGGGCGACCATGACGCCGGCGGCACCCTGGTCCATACTGCTTTTCGCCAGCCGGACAAGGTTGTCGAGCCCTGCGTTCGAGACGCCGACGATGACCGGCAAGCGGTCGCCGGCGCGCCGCAGCACGCGGGCCAGGAATTTCTCAGCCTCGTCGGGAGCGAGCTTGGGTGCCTCACCCATCATGCCGAGTACCGTAATGCCGGTGACGTCCTTCTCGATATAGAACTCGACCAGCCTGTCCGCACTGTCGAGGTCGAGCGATCCGTCTTCCCGGAACGGAGTCGCCGAAATGATGTACACGCCGCTGGCGGTCTCATCCAGTCTGTGCCTGCCCATGCCCGTGAATTCTCCCTGGCCGGTCGTTAAGGATTCGAGGCGCTGCGTATATATTTCCGGTCGCGATCCGTAACTTCGGTCGCATAGCGATTCTCGCCGGACAGGTGATCCCGCATCAAGGTCAGGAAAACGCCGGACAGCATCAGCAATGCCACGAGGTTTGGCAGCGCGCTGGCCGCGACCGAAATATTGGCAAGCGCCCAGAGATCGTCGACATTCGTGATCCCTGCAAAAACCACACCGGGCAGAAAATAGGCCCAGCGGGCCCAGCGGAAGAACCTTGCTCCGAACAGGTCCACGAGCGCCGTCTCGAAATAGATGTAGAAACCGATCTGGGTCGAAAGGCAAAACGTCAGTATCGAGATCGAGATGACCGCACCTGCGACCTCTGGCGAATAAAAGGTCGCAAACGCCTCCAGCAGCAGCTCGATGCCGGAACTGCCGTTTTCAAGAGCGCCTGACGACAGGATGATGAACGCGGTTATCGTGCAGACCACTGTCGTGTCGATGAACACCTCGGCCGCGCCCCACATTCCCTGCCGAAACGGGTGCTCGGTGTTTGCATTGGCGTGCACCATCGGCGCGGTGCCGAGCCCCGCCTCGTTCGACAGCATGCCGCGCGCCATGCCCATCTGGATCGCGCTGATAACCGCCGCACCCGCGAAACCGCCGACGGCAGGCGCCGGCGCGAACGCGTATTCGAGTATGCGAGCCACCGCGTACGGGAGCTGCGGGAAGTTCGCGCCGACAATGATCAGGCCTGCCGCCATGTACAGCAATGTCATGAACGGCACCAGTGCCTCGCAAAACCGTCCTATGCGCCGGACACCGCCGATCGCCACGACGGCGGTCACGATGGCCATTCCGGCAGTCGTCAGGTATGGACTTACCCCGTAGGTCGCGTCGAATGCACGGCCGACCGTATGTGCCTGCAACAGTGACGAACTGAAGAACGCATTGAACGACACTCCTATGCTGAACAATGCGGCGAGCGCCGGCCAGCCGAGAGCCTTGCGAATGTAGTGCATCGGTCCGCCGCGCACCCGTCCGTCTGCATCCACCTCGCGGTAATGGACCGCTATCGTGATCTCCGCAGCCTTCGTGATCATGCCGAAGAAAGCCAGCACCCACATCCAGAATATGGCACCGGGCCCTCCTATCGAGAGCGCGGTCGCCACACCCGCCATGTTGCCCATGCCGACGGTGCCCGCGAGCGAGGTAGTGGTTGCCTGGAAGGGCGTCATTCGGGCCGCGGCGGCTGCGCCGGGGCGGCGGACCAGTTGACCGAATGTGTTGCGGAATATGTAGCCGAAGCGACGGACCTGGAAAAGCCGGGCCTTGATCGTCAGGTAGACGGAGACGAACGCGATGAACGCCATGGTCCACGGTCCCCACATCAGGTCGCTTATGCGGCTAATCAGGTTCAGGAACTGGTCGAACATCCGGTCCGTTTGTCCTTTTTGTCATACGCCGGGGCTCGAGGCCACGGCGCCGGGCGAGCGCCCGATCATGCGGACCGGCGCGGAAAATTTCAAATGTAACGCTCCTGCCGGCCGACCGGAACGGCGGCCGATCCGCTATGCGCAACCCACCGCGGAAACAGCGGTTTTGCCGTCCAACGCTTCGGCAATTCGCGTACACTGCTCACCTCGGGAGCGCGGTCCGCCGGACGTGTGATTTCGAGCGCCCCGGCGCCTGATGCCCGCGTCACCGAAATAAAGCAACAACGCGTAATACGGGCCCGTCCGTGCCTTCAGAGCTACGGTCGAACGGCTCGCCATGCCTTTGAGGGGGGCACACCATGTCAGTCGACTTTATTGTTTCGGCACTTCGCCGACCGTCCACCGTGTTGATGGCCAGCCTGCTTGCGCTGGGCGCCTGTTCCCAGGGCGAAGGCCCGCCGGCAGCGGCATCCGCGCCGGGCGGAGGCGAGATACTGAATGCGCCGGACACGGACGGCGGCCAGTGGGGATACCTGGGCGGAGACGCGGCGCACACGCGCTACACTCCTGCGGACCAGATCAACCGGGACAACTTCGAGGACGTCGAGGAAGCCTGGGCCTGGGATGGGGCAAGTTTCGGCGCACAAAGCGGACGTTCCACACCCAGCTATATCAACGGACGCCTGTACACGGTCGCCGGCCCGCGTCGTTACGTCGTCGCGCTCGATCCCGTCAATGGCGAGCTGATCTGGTCCTACGGTGAACCGAAGACCGGCCGCTACGAATACTCGATGCGCAAGGACTACGGCAAGGGCATCGCCTATGCCATTGTCGACGGCCGCGAGATCATCTACATCTCGTCGCCGGCCTTTTTCCTGACGGCGCTCGACGCGAAGACCGGCCGGCCGGTCGAAAACTGGGGCAGGCGCGTCGAACTCGATGGCTTCCCGGACACCGGCGTCGTCGACATGCTGGCTGATCTCGGCCACGAGTACGACCCTTACCATGGCATCCCGCTCGAACGCGGCTATATCACGACCTCGTCGCCGCCAATCGTCGTCAACGGTGTGATCGTGGTCGGCAATTCGCACGAGCAGGGTTACTACCAGTCGCGCGTCGAAAACGTGCCCGGAGATATTCTCGCGTACGATGCGCGCACCGGCGCGTTCCTCTGGAAATTCAACGTCATCCCGCGGCCTGGTGAGGTCGGTCACGAGACGTGGGAAAACGACGCCTGGCAGTATACCGGCGACGTCTCTTCCTGGGCGCCGATGTCGGCGGACCAGGAGCGCGGCCTGGTCTATATCCCGACGAACGGCGTCACAATCGACTACTGGGGTGGTTTCAGCCCGGGTGACAACCTGTTCAGCACGACCCTGATCGCGCTCGACGCGAAAACCGGTCAACGCGCCTGGCATTACCAGCTCGTGCACCATGACATCTGGAATTACGACACGCCGACAGCTCCGGTTCTGCTCGACGTCAATATAGCCGGCACGCCGACGCCTATCGTCGTGCAGACGACCAAGCAGAATTTCGCTTACACGTTCAACCGCGTGACGGGCGAGCCCATCTGGCCGATCGAGGAACACCCGGTCCCGGCCTCGGAAATTCCCGGCGAGAAGCTGTCGCCGACCCAACCGTGGCCAACCAAGCCTGCGGCCTACGGCATGCAGGGCCTGGTGCACGACGACCTGATCGATTTCACGCCGGAGCTTCGCGAGCGAGCGATCGAGGCCTTGAAGCCGTACAAGATCGGTCCGCTGTTCAACCCGCCGCTGCATAGCGGCAACGACCAGGGCTACCGGGCCGCCTACTGGTGCCCGGGTGACGGCGGCGGCACGAACATCGACGGCCCGACGGTTGCCGACCCCGAGACCGGCGTCATCTACGTGTCAACGCGCAAAGCCTGCTCGTCGCGGATCATCGTGCCGGGCGAGGAGCGCGACAAGAACATCGACGCGCCAACCGGCAAGACTTTTGCTGCGTTTGCCTCGCTGCGCGCCGAGCAGGTCCGCGGCCCGGATGGTCTGCCGCTGTTCAAGCCGCCCTACAGCGAGATCATCGCGATCGACATGAACTCCGGCGAGCACCTGTGGCGCATCCCGATCGGCGAGACGCCACAGCGCGTGCTGGACCACCCGGACCTTCAGGACATGGAGATCCCGACCACCGGCACCGGCGCGAATGCTGCAATGCTCGTAACCAAGACGCTGTTCATGTATGCGAGCGTCGCCAGCGATGGCACGCCAATGTTGTACTTCGTCGACAAGGCCACGGGCGAGCTGCTCGGCGGCGTCGAGACGCCGGCCGAGACCGGCTACGGGATGATGAGCTATGTACACGACGGCAAGCAGTACGTCGTGCTGCAGACCGGCCCGAAGCTCACGGCAATGGCGCTGTACGACGAGGACGCAGACGCCGGCGGCAATCACTGATCCAGGAAGCGTTCGACAAAACGGCGGGCACCGCGTGGCGGTGCCCGTTTTTTTTGGTTTCGCGGAATGCTGGCGGCGTCCTAATCCGGGCAGGCAAGATTTTGTCGGTCGACGACCTCTCCCGGCAACTCGCCCGTCAAGCCGCCGTCCCTGATCGCGAAGCGGCCGTTGACCAGCGCGTGGACGACACCTTCGGCGAGTGCGGTGGGGTTGGTGAAATCGGCGCGCGGCCGATAATTCGCGAGATCGATGACGACAATGTCGGCCTTGCGCCCTTCCTCCAGGTAGCCCCGGTCACAAAGTCCGGCGAAGTCGGCCACGCGCCCGGAACTGCGATGCACGAAGCGCTCGACTGGAAACAGCTGGGCGCCGAGCACCATCTCGCGGTACACGGTCGGGTAAGTCCCGTACTTGCGCGGGTGACCCTCGGACCCGTCGGAGCCCGTCATGACCCAGTCCTGGATCGCAAATGCGTGAATGTCCGGAAGATCCATGTTGAAAGATGCGATCGAGGGGTCGCCTTCACGCACGACGGCCACGGCCGCTTCGATCGGATCGACACCCATTTCCTCTGCGATCTGCTGAAGCGTCATGCCGCGCCAGCGGCTGTCCGGGCCCGTTACGAGCAGCGTCTCCGCTCCGCCGCGCCGCCAGAGATTGGCTTCCATCTCCTCGCGAATGCCGCTCGCAAGGTCGGGGTTTGAGATGCGTTCGAACATTGCCTCGTCCGAATCGGCTCTGACCCATGCCGGGATCAGCGAGGATTCGAGGCTCGTGCCTGATGCCGGGTACGGATACTGGTCGGCCGTGACGTCAACGCCGCGGCGGCGCGCCTCGTCGACCAGCGCGATGATGTCGCCGCTTTGCCCCCAGACGTCACGCCCCAGGGCCTTGAGGTGCGCAATGTGTCCGGGCAGGTTCGCCTGCTCCGCGATCGCAATGACTTCCTCGACCGCTCCGACGAGCCCGATCGAATAGGAGCTCTCGTCGCGCATGTGAGAATCGTAGACGCCGCCGTAACGCGCCGCGACTTTCGCCAGCTCGATCACTTCTTCGGTCGTCGCGAAGCTGCCGGGCGTGTAGTAGAGGCCTGTCGACAGACCGAGCGCGCCCGCACGCATCTGGGCGTCGACGAGTTCGCGCATCTGGCCGAGCTCGCCCTCCGCGGGCTCCCGATTTTCGAGGCCCATCACCATCTGGCGAATGTTGCCGTGACCCGCATAGAACGCGGCACTTGTGCCCATGCCCTGGGCGCGCAACAGCCCGAGCGTTTCGGAGAGATCCGGCATGCCACCGCCGTCATTACCGACGAAGACCGTCGTGACGCCCTGCATGAGGAAATTGGCGTTTGCATTGCCGGTGGCGCTCTTCAGGTCTTCCAGCGCATGCGTGTGCGGATCGATGAACCCCGGCATGACGGCGAGCCCTGTCGCGTCGATGACGAGCTCTGCGGGGGCGTCGGCCGGCGCATCGATGCTGGCGATCCGGTCGCCGATGACACCGATATTCGACTTGCGCGGCGGTTCGTTCCCGCCAGCGTAAACGCTACCGTTGACTATCAGCAGATCGTATTGCGCTGCCGACGGACCGTCGTCGCTACCGCAACCGGTGAGAATCGCCAGCAGCGCCGCCAGCAAACCGACGCTCGTAGCACACTGCAGATTTCGTTCAGGCATACACTCCCCGCTCTATTTCTGTCCGACCGCCGACGCCACATCTTGCGCGGTCGCGCAAGCCAGTGTCCACCCCAGCACGCCGTGGCCGACGTTGAGGTACAGGCCCGGAATCTTCGACGCGCCTACCACCGGCCGGCTCGAAGGTGTCACGGGGCGGAATCCGCCCCATGACTGCTTGTCCGCCACCCCGTAGTCCGCGGCCTCGGGCGCGAGCTCCCTGGCTATCTGCAGCAGCAGTTCGAGTCGCTCGTCGTCTGCGCGCACATCGAATCCCACGAAGTCGGCGAACCCTGCTATTCGCACCTGGCCCTTGATCCGGCTGTACACGATCCGCCTCTTGATGTTCGTGACGCTGATCGTCGGCGCCACCGGGCCCGGTGGCAGAGTCACACTGTAGCCACGGACCGGGTAGATCAGCGGATCGATGCCCAGCGGCCTCAGGAACGCCTGGCTCCACGGGCCGAGGCAGACGACGGCCGCATCGCAGGCCAGCTCGCCAGCCGCCGTACGAATTGCCGCCAGGCGGCCCGCGTCACGACGGATGCCGGTCACTTCCGTGCCGGGCCTGAACGTCACCCCCCTGTTCGACTGCAGCCAGTCGCCGAGTTCGACCGAGAATGCCTCTGCGTCGCCGACCTCGTCGTGTTCGGAGTAGACGGCGCCGGCTATCTCCTGCCGCATGGCACCGAGCGCGGGCTCCATCTCGATAGCCTCCTGGGGCGTCAGTACTTCAGTGACGCAGCCGTGCTGGAGTTTGAGCTCGCGCCTCGCCCGCGCCGACTCGAGGGCAGCATCGTCGCCCAGCACAACCAGCTTCCCTGCCCGGCGATAGGAGAACTCCAGGCCGAGCTCGTCCTGCAACTCCGCTATCAGGCGTGCCGAGCGCAGTGCGATTTGCAGCACTGCAATTGTGTTGTCGCGCGCCTTCGCGTTGGTGCACTGCGCGAGGAAGTGGATGCCCCAGGGATACAGCGCGAAATTTCCCAGTGTTCGTACGCGTATTGCCGGATCGAGGCCGAGCATCAACGAAGGAATTTTCGGCACGAACTCGGGACGTGCCAGCGAGTCCGTGTAGCTGTACGAGAGCTGCGCGCCATTTGCATGACTCGTCGCGCTCGCGACGGAAAGCGCACGGTCGACGATCGTGACCTCGTGACCGCGCTCGGCGAGATAGTAGGCCGTGGTGACGCCGACCACGCCGGCGCCGAGTACCACAACGTGCATAGGCTGGACCCAGTGAGTTTCCCCGGCGATTGTACCGGGCGCGATTCCCACTGCAATCTAAATCCAGCGCGCCGGGCAGCGGCCGCTGCCAGGCGCTTGCCCGGACTGCCGGATACACCTACCCTGCTGCAAGGTTCGCTTCCGATCGCCAGCACAACACATGGAACAAGCCGCCGTCGAAATGTTGCAGCAGCCAGGCTCGATCGAGCTGATCGCGATCCTGTATGCCTCACTGCAGTTCTCAGGCATCGTGGCTGCCGGGCACGCCATATTCAACGCGCGTTCGGCGCAGGGCGCTACGGCATGGGCGATAGCATTGATCGCGGCACCCATCGCGGCGCTGCCGTTCTACCTGGTCTTCGGGCGCAATCGATTCGTCGGCTATGTCGACGCACGGCGTAGCGCGGACACGCGGCACAGCTGGATCGCGAACCAGGCCCGCAACGTTTGCAATGCCTTCCGCAGCGAACTGCAGGATCGGGGCGGACGGCTGCGCTCGCTCGAACGCCTCGCCCACCTGCCTTTCACCTACGCTAACAGGGTGGATCTGCTGGTCGACGGCCAGGTGGCTTTCGCCGCCATGTTCGATGCCATCCGCCGGGCGGAAAAATACGTACTAATACAATTCTTCATCGTTCGAAATGACGACTTGGGCGAGAAACTTAAGGCGCTGCTCATAGAGAAAGCGCGCGCCGGTATCAGGATCTACTTCCTGTACGATGAGCTGGGCAGTAACCGTTTGTCGAACAAGTTCGTGAGACAGTGCCGGGAAGCCGGGATCCGCATCGAGCCTTTCCGGTCTTCCAAGGGTTTCACGATTCGCTTCCAGATCAATTTTCGCAATCACCGCAAGACGCTGATCATTGATGGCGACTATGCGTTTCTCGGTGGTCTCAACGTCGGCGACGAGTACCTCGGCAAGAGCAGCCGCTTCGGTCCGTGGCGGGATACCCACGTCTCGGTCGAGGGCCCGGCCGCGGACGCCGTGCAGCTGATCTTTACGGAAGACTGGCACTGGGCGACCGGGGAGACCATAGAGAACCTCGACTGGCAGGCCCGCCCCGCACCGAATTCGAATGCCGACGTCCTGATCCTGCCTAGCGGTCCGGCCGACGACTACGAATCCTGCAGCCTGATGTTCGTGCAGGCCATACACAGCGCCGAGCAGCGATTCTGGATCGCGAGTCCGTATTTCGTGCCGAACGAGGAAATCATCGCCGCGTTGCAGCTCGCCGGTTTGCGGGGTGTCGACGTCCGAATCCTGCTGCCCGCCAATCCCGATCACCTGATGGTGTACTTCGCGTCATTTGCCCACATGAAGGCGACCGGATCCAGGGGCATACGTTTTTACCGATATACCGAAGGCTTCATGCACCAGAAAGCTTTCCTGATCGACGACGTCGCCGCGGGTGTCGGTACGGCGAACCTGGACAACCGCTCGTTTCGTCTCAATTTCGAGATTACGCTGCTGAGCACGGACAGGCCCTTCGCTGCCGAGGTCGAAGCGATGTTCGAGCAGGACTTCGCGAAGTCCTTGCTGGTGCCGCACGACGACATAGATCGTCGCAGCCTGCCGTTCAAGATAGCATCGGCCGCTGCGAGGCTGATGAGCCCCATACTGTGACGCGCTCGGGCGTCGCGGGCCGCACCCGGCACCGGTAGACCGCGGGGCGGGCTCCTACGACGGAAGGGCCAGGTCTTCCAGCGGCACGTAGTCGAAGTCGAAACCGAAGCAACGCGGCGCTACTACAGCCAGCGCCTGCGGCGAGCGGTAGTGCTCCGGGCAGCCGACGCCGAACACGCTGACCCGCTGCCCGTAGCGCAGCCGCTCCGCGTTGATCGGCGTAGACGTCTCGTAGTCGAGTATCGTGATCAGATCCGGCACGCTGGCCAGCACGCGGTCGTCCATGCGCGCAACAAGGTACTCGTTCTTGATGTCGACCCGGAGCGGCGGCAAATTGCGGTCGAAAGCCTCGATTGTCGCCGCGCCTATGTCGTAGCCCCCGATGATACGGCTCTGCACATCGACAACCTTGCCTGTATACAGGTGCCGGAACTGGCCATAGATCGACCGGGCAAACGCCTCTCCGAGCGGCTCGATTATGCTGTGCGCATTGCCGCGGTACTCGCGCAGTATCCGTCCGATCTCGATCGAGAACGAGATCGTTCGCGGTACGATCGATGCTTTCAGTTCCCTGCCGGTCATCGGGTGCTCGCAGGCCGTGATCATGCCACCGGATGCCTGGGCGTAACTGCGAATCTGGCGTTCGTAGGTGAAAATCGAGCTCGTCGCAAAAGTCGCGATGTTGCCCTCGTAGTCCCGCGCAACAGCGGGCGTCGGCCGGACACCGCAAATCGGGTAGGTCATCATCTGCGCCTCGGGCAGAGCGCGCCCCATTCCGTCACCATTGACGACCGGGATACCACGCTCTACTGCCGCGACGATGGGCAGTAACGAGTTGCCGCCGCCGATTTCGAAGGACACGACCGCATCCACCTTGCGACCGACGTGCGCCTCGAATGCCGCGAGCGTCCGGCCGGCATCCGTGACGGACGGCAGTAATTCGAGGCTCACGGTAGGTGCGCCTACACCGCCGAGCGTCACTACGTATGCGTCATCGGCCAGGTCGTCCGGATCGATGATCTCTGCAGGCCCGAATTCCTGCAGCGCTTTTTCGGCCACGAGGCGCGCGACATACGGATCGCCGCCTCCCCCGGTTGCGAGGAACACAGCACCGAGCGAAAGATCCGGCAGGTCATGCACCCCGAGCCTCATCGATCCTCCTTCCGCGTCTTGCCGAGGCCTGCAATGTCGCCCACGGCCTTGACCCGCAACTTGACCGTACCCTCGGCCATGTAAGACACAGCGGTTTCGTCGACGTCGGCAATCCGTATCGTCTTCGGGTCGGCGCCCGCCGCCACCGCGTTGGCGGTGGCCTCGCGGCTCAGCGCAGCGATCGCCTCCTGGCGGGGCTGGCTGCGGTAGGACACAAGACGTTCGATCTCGCCGCCCACCTGGGCTATCGCGGCACCAATCGCGTTCGCGACGCCCGAATGCTCCGGGCAAAGCATTTCCGATGCCGCCTTCAACTTGCGGGTAACCAGCATGGCGCCACCGCCAACCAGCACTACCGGCATCGGCTTGCTGCTCGGCTTCATCTTCTCGATGGCGTGGTCGAGCATCGCAACGATCTGCTCCAGCCCGGTTGAGACGACTGCAGGATCCATCGCCTGGACGTGGGACGCTTCGCCGACCGAAGCCTTGCCCGCTGCGACGACCAGGTCGGTCGCGGTCAGTGTTTGCCCGCCGAAAACGAGCCCTTCGGTGACCAGCCGGTGACCGACTGACCGGGGGCCGATCGTCCGCCCTTCGTCCGTGACGAGGCTGCCGCCGCCGAGCCCTATGGCGAGAATGTCCGGCATCCGGAAATTCGTGCGTATGCCGCCGACCTCGATCACGATATTGGACTCCCGCGGGAATCCGTCCTGCAACACCCCGATGTCGGAGGTCGTGCCCCCGATATCGACGACGATGGCATCGTCGAGCCCTGTGAGCCGACAGGCTCCCCGCAGCGAGTTGGTCGGGCCCGATGCAAAGGTCAATGCCGGGTAGTTGCGCACGAACTCGGCGTCCATCAGCGTGCCATCATTCTGGCTGATGAAGAAGCGACAGCTCAGGCCGCGCAGCCGCAGCGCCTTGCCGAATGAGCTCACGACCCTGTCGGCAAAATCGAGCAGGGCCGAATTGAGCATGGCGGCATTTTCGCGCTCGAGTATGCCGAGGCGTCCCAGGCGGTGCGACAGAGTGATTCGTGCCTCCGGAATGGCGGCCCGCACGTGCCGTTCTATGCGGAGCTCCGGCTCCGGGTTCATCGGCGAAAACGACGACGCGATCGAAACCGCGAGGATTTTCTTCCGCCTGATGTCGACCACGACCCGATCGATATCAGCATCGCGCAGTTCGGCGAGCGGATTGCCATCGTACAGGTAGCCACCGGGCAGCATGTAGCAGTGGTCGCCCAGGCTCCGGGCGATATCATCGGGCCAACCCGTCTTCGGCGGCAGCCCGTCGCCGGAAGGCAAACCCACGCGGATTGCAGCGACCTCCGCCAGTTCACGTCGCTGCACGACGGCGTTCGTGAATTGCGTGGTACCGAGCATTACGGCCTCGATCGATGCCTCGGCCACTCCGGCCTGCGCCAGCACGACGTCCAGCGCCTCAATAATCCCGGAACTGACGTCGTCGGTCGTCAGGGCCTTGGTGGCTGCAACGACGTCATCGCCGTCCAGCAGGACCGCGTCGGTGTGCGTTCCGCCGACATCTATGCCGATCCTCATCCGACTATCCCGTGTCGATCGGCCCGGCCGTCGAAACGACTGAGCACGAAGTAGGCTAGCGCGGCGATGCCTATCGCGTCGATTGCCGCTATGCCGGTGATGGTCACGATGCCCTCCGAACCCAGGAGGGCGACGATTGCTCCAGTGAACCATGCGACGATGGCGTGTGGAACATAAAGCCGTTGCCGCGAGACCCGCTCTTCGTGGTATGCGCTGCGCCGCAACAGCAGGTAGTCGACGGCAATCACGCCGGCAACCGGTGCAAAAACTATTGCGAGGTAAAACAGGAAGGACAGGAAGCGATCCAGTATGTCGAAAAAAGCGGCAAGCGTTCCCAGCGCACCAAGGCCGGCTATCAGCAGCCGGTTCTCGAGCCTGGGAAGCGTTGCTTCGACGCTGAGCACGGTGCTGTAGAGGTTCAGCGAGTTGAGCACCCAACTGCCGGCGATCACGATCGCAAACGCGGCCCAGGACAACCCGATCAGGATCATTACGTCGAGCAAATCGTCGTTGCCGAAGGCTATGGCAGCCAGGCCGCCCGCTCCCTGGACGACCGACCCGATGACGAGGTAGGAGAGCACCGCCGTGTAAATCCCGCCGCGCCACTCCCGGATGAAGCGCGTTATGTCCGGCAGTATGATCGCGCCTATGATCACGCCGCCGACGACCGATGACATCGCGTGGCCAAAACTCAGCTCGGACGCACTGGCCAGTATCAGCGTCTCGCCGATCGGCCTGACGCCCAGCGCCTTTACGACCAGCAGGGCTGTCACCGCGATCAGCACCGGAACGAGGATCGTCGACAACGTATTGATTGCCCGGAACCCGTAAACTGTCGTCATCGTCATTACCAGGCCCGCGCCGAGTTCGACGACCCAGCCCGGCGCATCGATACCCAGCACGTCGTGCAATAAGCGGAGCACCGCGCCGCTGAACAGGTCGATATTGACGCCGAACCAGCCGAGCAGGGAGACCGCGAAAGCAAGATTCACCAGCGCCGCCCCACGCGTGCCGAACGCGACACGGGTCAGCATGTAGGAGCTGAGCCGAGTGCGAGCGCCGATTGCCCCGCAAAAAGCGCCGATTATCGACAGCAGCAGGTTGCCGCAGAGGATTGCGCTGAGCGCGGTGCGGGAATCGACGGCGTTCGACACTTCTATGCCGGTCACGAAAGTGGGAAGCGAGAAGGCGACCATCGCACTGATGAGTGCCACCCGGATCCAGCCGACCGTGTGCCCCTCCGGCACCGGTTCGGTGGCGAATTCCTGTGAGCTTTCCTGCATTGATCGTCGGGCCTTGCGCCGCGTTCTTATTCCCGCCCCGGCTTCGGCGCATGATGGGTGATCGCCCTGGGCCGGTCAAACCAGGCCACGACGCGGCCCCGGGGTGCCTCGGCGCGAAGCCTCGAACGCGAATCGAATTCACTCTAATTCTGGTTCAAAAAGTACGGCTGGACAGGCACTTGCGGTCGTGCGAAGGTCCTCCCGCTTCTTCGCGCTCGATCGATTGCGGCAGGCTGGCTGTGCGGAACGACAACTCCGGCGGCCGATCGGACCCGGTCGGGTGCGGGGAATTTTTTTCAGCCGGGGCGAAGGATTTTGTCGGTCCCGGCCGTCTAACCCCGGAACCTGTTCGCGGAACCGCCACATGCATCGACTTCGCTTCGCTCTCTCGAGCCGCTTCCTGCTCCTGCTGAGTTTCTGCTGGCTCGCCGAGGCGCCCGCCGGATTCGCGGCCAACACCGACCAGCTGGATCTTTCCTCGTACCGTGGCAAGGTGGTCGTCGTCGACTTCTGGGCCTCGTGGTGTGTGCCGTGCCGGCGTTCGTTCCCGTGGCTGAACCAGATGCAGGCGAAGTACGCTGACCAGGGCCTCGTCATCGTCGGCGTCAACATGGACGCAGAGCCCGGTGAGGCGGAGGCGTTCCTCGAAGAGTTCCCGGCGGACTTCCGGATCGTAGCCGACCCGGGCGGCGGCCTGGCGAAGCAATTCGACGTCATCGCGATGCCGAGTTCCTATGTGCTGGATGGAAATGGCCAGGTAGTCGCGCGCCACCTCGGGTTCAAGGTCAAGAAGCAGGACGAATATGAGGCGGCGATCCAGGACGCACTCAGCCAGCTCGAAGGTAACTGACATGCACAAATACATGAGTCGAATCGGCCTGCTGGTCGTCATCGCCTTCACGGCGGGTTGTTCATCCCTGGGCGTCGAGCCCTGGGAACGGGACGTGCTGGCGAAGGAGGAAATGCAGCTCGTCACCGATCCCGTCGAGGCCGGCATCGACGATCACATCTACTTCAGCAAGGAAGCCTCGAGCGGCGGCCGGGGTTTCGGCGGCGGCGGCTGCGGCTGCAACTGAGCGGACACTGAATATATGCCCAGGCAAGACAAGACAGCGATAGCGGCTTCCCTTGCGAGCGCAACCTGCTCGCTACTAGGCACACCCGCGGCAACGCCCGTACAAGCGCAGGAAGAGCCCGGCTGGGATCTCAACACGGCCCTGCTTTATTACGGGGAAAACGACGACCGCGTGCAGGACGTCAGCCTGAACCTGCAGGCAATCCGCAATTTCGTCGACGATCGCTTGCTGACCCTCGGTCTGGCGGTGGACACGCTGACCGGCGCCACGCCGAGCGGAGCAATCCCGTTCGACGGCCCCCAAACTTTCACGCGACCGTCGGCCCGGTCTACCTATACGACGCCACCCAACACGATCCCGCTCGACGACAGCTTTCTCGACACGCGGGTGGCGGTGAATGCGAGCTGGCAGCAGCCGCTCGGGCGCCTGTACTCGATCGGCGCAGGCTTGAGCGCTTCCAATGAGTACGACTACATGCATATGGGCGCGAACCTAAAGTTGTCGCGCGATTTCAACAAACGCAATACGACGGTTTCTGCCGGCCTCGCGATCGCGATGGACGACCTCAGCCCGGTCGGCGGCGCGCCGATACCTCTGTCGCAAATGCTTGGCGAAGATGACCGCTCGAACAAGACGGGCGACCAGAGCAAGGACGTGTTCGACGTGGTCGTCGGGCTTACGCAGGTCATTAACCGCAATCTCCTGGTGCAGGCGAATTATTCGTACAGCAATTCGAGTGGCTACCTGAACGACCCATACAAGATCTTGAGCGTAGTCGACGGCACGAGCGGCGATCCGGTACCGGCTGCCCCCGTACCCGGAGAAGATTTTCCGTCGCATCTTTATCTCTACGAGAACCGACCCGACGAGCGGACCAAGCACAGCGCTTACGGCCAGGCGAAGTACTACCTGTCGGGCAAGGTGCTGGACGTGTCCTATCGTTACATGACCGACGACTGGGAAATCGATTCGCACACCATCGATGCGCGCCTGCGCTGGCCGATGGGCGATCGCAGCTACCTCGAGCCGCACCTGCGCTATTACACCCAGACCGCAGCCGATTTCTACCGGATCAGCCTCGTCGACGGCGAGCCGCTGCCCTCCTATGCATCGGCAGACTACCGGCTGGGCGAATTCGACGCGGTGACGGTCGGCATGAAGTACGGCTGGAAACTCGCGTCGGGTCACGAAATGAGCGTCCGGCTCGAATACTACATGCAGGACGGGGATGCGCCGCCGGGCCAGGTCATCGGCAACCAGGCGTTACAGGAGCTCTACCCGGACCTCGATGCGATCATCGCCCAGTTCAGCTACCGCTTCGGCTGGTAGTGGATGACCGGAAGCCGCCCCGAAAGGGGCCTGCGGGTAAGGCGCAGGCAGGACCACGTCCTCGCAGAGTTCGCCGCGATGGGATGTCCCTGCGAGATCCTGGTCGACACGGATGACGAATCGGCCGCCAGGGAGCTGGCGAATGTCGTAGCGAGGGAAGCCTGGCGCGTCGAAGACAAGTTCAGCCGCTATCTCCCGAACAGCGTCGTTGCGAGGATCAACGGAAGCCGGGGACTACCGGTGCTGGTCGACGACGAAACGGCGGGTCTGCTCGACTTCGCCGCCTGCCTTTACGAGCTGAGCGAGCGGCGCTTCGACATCAGCTGCGGCGCGCTGCGGCGCGCCTGGGTCTTCGACGGGGCCAGCCGCGTTCCCGACCAGTCACTGATCGATGCCATCCTGCAGACCGTCGGCTGGCAGCGGCTGGAGTGGCGACGCCCGTCGATTACGCTGCGGCCGGGCATGGAGATCGACCTGGGCGGCATCGGCAAGGAGTACGCGGTCGACCGCGCTGTTGCGCTGCTGGCGGCGCAGTCATCGATCGCCTGCCTGGTCAATTTCGGCGGGGACCTGGCCGTCGTCGGCGCCCGGCGTGATACGGCCGGCTGGCAGGTCGGCATCGAAGCGCCGGGTAGCGATGGCCGCCGGGCTCACCGCCTCGTACACCTCGGGGCGGGCGCCATGGCCACGAGCGGCGATTCGCGCCGCTACGTAGAGGTCGACGGCAGGCGCCTCGGCCACATACTCGATGCGCTGACCGGCTGGCCGGTCGACAGCGCTCCCCGCTCGGTCACCGTAGCAGCCGACACCTGCACGCAGGCCGGCAGCCTCGCCACGCTCGCGATGCTGCACGGTCCGAATGCAGAGAACTTTCTCCTCGATGCCGGCGTCAAATTCTGGGTCGTTCGCTGACGCGGTGACGTAGAATCCGGCCGCCGGAAGTACGAATTGACAGCGGCAGCCAGCGTCTACACCCTGAATAACAACCCTGACGGACCTGCGTGTACCTCGCTGTCCACGCCTTGTCGACCCCATGCGCAGAATCCTTTTCCTTTGGCCGTTACTACTGCTCGGCCCGCCGGCCCACGCCGAACTCGAGATCAAAGGTATCTCGGGCGACCTGGAGCAGAACGTTCGCGCGTTCGTCGAACTCGGCCGGGAGGCCTGCGATGCACCGCAATGGCGGGTGAACCGCAGATTTCGCGCCGCAACGCGGCAGGCGGCAAGCGCTCTCGAGCCCTATGGCTACTACAATCCCGACGTCCGGGCGGAACTGGCCTTCGGCGAGCGCTGCTGGACGGCGACGCTGGCGATTCGCCCGGGCCCGCGGGTCACGTACCGGCACGTCGATGTCCGGGTCAGTGGCGACGCAACGGACGACCCGGGCTTCACCGGCTACGAACAGCCGCTCGGGCTGCAGAGCGGGAAGCCGCTCGTGCACCAGGCGTACGAGAACTTCAAGGAAATGCTGCAGGTTCGCGCCGCGGAGCGCGGCTATATCGAGGCGCGATTTACCGAGAGCAGCTTCGAAATCTGGCCCGATGAACTCGCAGCCGACGTAAGGCTGCAGTTCGAAAGCGGCCCGCGCTACCGCTTTGGCGACGTCCGGATCGCCCAGAGCGGCCTCGACGAGCGGTTGATCCAGCGGTATCTCGACCTGCCGTACGACGAGCCCTATGACGGACGCAAACTCACCGACGCATACCGGGCACTGTCGAACAGCGGCTACTTCAGCCGGATCCTGGTAACGCCGGAGTACGACGAGGCGGCGGACGGACGCATTCCGATATCGGTCGACCTGCAACCCGGCGATCGCATCGAGTACAACATTGGCGCCGGTTACGCGACCGACACCGGCATGCGTTTCCGGCTGGGCGTCAGGAACCGGCGCGTCAACACCGAGGGACACCGCCTCGACGCCGACCTGCGTTACTCGAAAGTCCGAACAGGCATCCTCGCAGAATACCGAAAGCCGCTGCGCAACCCGCGTACGGAGTGGATGAGCTACACGGGGGCGATCGAGAGCGAGACGACCGACACCTCCGAGAGCGACCTGATCCGCGCCGGCGTGCGGCGCTCACGGCAGTTTGCGCCGAACTGGCTCCGGACGGCCTCACTCGACGTCAACTACGAAAGCTTCCTCATCGGCACTGTCGACGACAACAGCCTGCTCGTCCTGCCGGCCATTGCATTCGATAACAAGGAAGCGGACCAGGACCTGCACCCGACCCATGGCCGGCGGCTCGGCCTCGAACTGCGCGGCACGCACCGCGCGATCGGCTCCAGCACGAACTTCCTGCAGGTCGTCGGCCGGGCCCGCTTCATCCGGTCTTTCGGCACGGATTCGCGCCTGATCGCGCGAGGCACGATCGGATTCACGGCCAAGGAAGAATTCGACGAGCTT
This sequence comes from Gammaproteobacteria bacterium, assembly GCA_029884165.1. Classification (GTDB taxonomy): domain Bacteria; phylum Pseudomonadota; class Gammaproteobacteria; order Steroidobacterales; family Woeseiaceae; genus JAOUIH01. The sequence goes on from JAOUIH010000046.1 coordinate 24,230, forward strand.
CCGCCCTCCGTCCGCTTCTTCGCCGGCGGCGACGAGTCGATTCGCGGATTCAATTACAAGTCGCTGGGCCCCCTGGACCAGGACGGCAACGTCGTCGGTGGCAGCAACCTGCTCGTCGCCAGCCTCGAATACGAGCGCCGCCTGAAGGGCGAGTTTTTCGGTGCCGTGTTCGTCGACGGCGGCAATGCCTTCGACGGCACGGAGGTAGACCCGGCCTACGGCGCCGGTCTCGGCATCAAGTGGCGCTCGCCCATCGGGCAGCTGCGCTTCTACCTCGCACACCCGCTGAACAAGTCCGACGACAGCATCAAGATTCACGTCAGCCTCGGTGCCGATCTGTGACCGTCGCGATACTCAAATGGTCGGCCCGGGTCCTCGTTTTCGGCGCGCTGCTGCTGCTGACGGCTGGCAGCTGGCTGATTGCTACCGAGTCGGGTACGCGCTGGTTGTACGCGCGCGCCGACCGCTGGATCCCGGTCGCGCTGACGATAGACAACCTGGGTGGCACCCTGTTTGCCGGCCTCGAGGCGCGGCGAGTCCGGTGGCAACAGCCCGGCTTCGCGCTCGACGTGCAGGATGCGCGCGTCGATATCGATCTCGCGGCGGCGATCGGGCTGGGCCTCGGCATCGACTCGCTGCGCGCCGGGGCGGTGCGGATCCGGCTGGACGGCGGCGGCGAGCAGGAGGACGACGAGCCGTTCGCCGGCTTCGAGTCGCCGCTGCCGATGAGCATCGATACGGCGGTAATAGAAGACATCGAGATCCGGTTGCCCGACAGCGTAAGCCGCATCCGGCGAATTGACCTGTCCGCGCGTTTGTCCGGCTCGCGTCTGCGCGTAGATCGACTTGCGATGGCCAGCGAGTGGCTCGTCGCGCGGATATCCGGCGACGTGACGCTCGAGCCCTCGGTCCCGATCAATATCGAAGCCGACTGGAGCGGCGTGACGCTCGCGGACCAGGGTTTCGGAGGCCGCTTCGCCGCGATCGGCAATGCCTCGGAGGTCCGGATCCGGCACCGGCTGCAGTCACCGTTCGAACTGGCGACGGAAGGTTCGCTCGTGCTCG
>JAOUIH010000162.1 GCA_029884165.1 Gammaproteobacteria bacterium
GTCGTCCAGCGGCGCCCAGCTCAGGATATTGTTCTGCCCGAGCGCCCACTCCGCATGCAGGCAGCGTTCGAGATGGACGAGGTTGCTGCGTTGCTTCAGGCCCATATCGGACGCGAAGCCGGCCAGCTGATCCAGGTACGGCGAATAATCGGCTATGCGCCGAATGCTCGACTGCGAGAGGTCGTCAAGTTCCATTCAATTGGCCCAAACACGGAAACCGCTCGACGCCAAGATGCCCCTGATGCCGTCCTGCCTGCGGAGGAGGGTGGAACCCCGACGGGGTTCCGGCACATGACGGCTGTTTGTCGTTATCGGTACCGCCGCACGAAAGTAATCAACTCCGCCGGGTTGCGCAAGTATTATTAAGAAGTTGTTGCAAGTGATTCAGTGAGATTCCATTCTCCTCGACGCAAGGAACTGACGGTTAACATAAAAATGTTCCAGATCCCCGTTTTTTCCCGCATCTGGCTGTGCCGGCGGGTCGCGCGAGTCGGCCGATGCCCGTAGCGCCGCCCGGTCCGGACTCGATACGCGAAACCGCCCGTCGCCTTGGCGACCTGGTGGTTCGCACACCTGTGTTGCGCTGTCCGGCGATCGAGTCCGCGCTCCCGGCGAGGGTCGAGGTACACGCCAAGCTCGAGTTCCTGCAGCGGACCGGTACCTTCAAGGCCCGGGGCGCGCTGGCCGTTGCGATGGGGCTGTCCGAGGACGAACGAGCTGCCGGGCTTACCGCCGTGAGTGCCGGCAATCACGCGATCGCGGTAGCCTACGCCGCCCAGGCGATTGGCTCCACTGCGAAGGTCGTAATGATCCGCTCGGCCAACCCGTGGCGGGTGCAACGCTGTCGCCAGTTCGGGGCGAACGTCGTGTTCGCAGACGATGTGCACGATGCGTTTCGCGTGGCTGAGGATATCCGGAGCGACGAGGGCAGGATCATGATCCACCCGTTCGAAGGCGCTGGCGTGGTGCTGGGCACGGCGACGATAGGGCTGGAGCTCATCGAACAGCTGGGTACGTTCGACGCGGTGCTGGTGCCGATCGGGGGAGGCGGCCTCTGCGCGGGCATCGCCAGCGCCGTCAAGCAGCTCAAGCCGTCCTGCCGCGTTATCGGCATCGAGCCCGAGGGCGCCGATTCGATGCACCGCAGCTTTCGGCACGGGAGTCCGCAGTCCATCGACCGCGTTCGTACGATAGCCGACAGCCTGGGTGCACCGTACGCCATGCCCTACAGCTTCGATTTGTGCCGGCAATTCGTCGACGAACTGGTCCTCCTCAGCGACGAATCGCTCCGGGAGTCCATGCGATTCCTGTTTCGGGAGTTGAAACTGGCCGTTGAGCCGGCGTGCGCGGCCAGCACCGCGGCCCTGCTGGGCCCCTTGCGAACACGTTTCGAGGACCAGAGAGTGGTCCTCATCATGTGCGGCAGCAACATCGATTGGGCAACCTTTGCCTGCCACGCCGCCTTGGAACCGTAGCATGCCGCTCGAGCGGCTGAAGGCGGTGGTGGGCGAGGGCGGGTGGTCTACGGATCCGGCCGAACTCGAACCGCACCTGACGGAGTGGCGCGACAGCTACCGTGGCAAGACGCCGATAATGCTGCGGCCGGGCAATACGGCGGAAGTGGCCGAAATCGTTAGCATCTGCGCCGAGACCGGCACCCCGCTGGTGCCCCAGGGCGGCAACACCGGCCTTTGTGGCGGGGCCATCCCGGACGGGAGCGGCAAACAGGTCCTGCTGTCGCTGGCGCGGTTGAACCGGATTCGCTCGGTCTCGCCCGACGATTACTCGATGATTGCCGAGGCCGGCTGCGTCCTCGCCGATCTGCAGCGGGCGGCCGCTGCTGCCGACAGGCTGCTCCCGCTGAGCCTCGCCGCGGAGGGCAGTTGCCAGATCGGCGGCAACGTGTCGACGAATGCCGGCGGCACCAACGTATTGCGTTACGGTACCGCACGCGATCTCGTGCTGGGCCTCGAGGTCGTGCTACCGGATGGCACGGTCTGGGACGGTCTCCGCAGCCTGCGCAAGGACACGGCAGGCTACGACATCAAGCAGCTGTTCATCGGTGCCGAGGGCACGCTGGGCGTCATCACAGCCGTCAGCGTCAAGCTTTTTCCGAGGCCGCCTGGTCTGCAGACCGCGTTCCTGTCCATGCCGGACGCACAGTCCGCGATTGAGTTGCTGGCGCGGTTGCGGGGAGGCCTGTCCGATCGGCTGCAGGCGTTCGAATTGATCTCGGACAGGGCGATGCGTTACGCGCTGCGACATATCCCCGGGCTACGCTCGCCGGTCGGGACCGCGGCGTGCTGGTACGTGCTGCTCGAGTCGGCCGAGTCGCCCGGAGAAACCGCGGTGGAAGCCGCGCTCGCCGACGCGCTCGACGCGGGCCTGGCGACGGATGCCGTCCTCGCGAAGAATTCGGCCGAGAGGGACCAGATGTGGCGGCTGAGGCACTCGCTATCCGAGGCCCAGAAGCGGGAGGGCGCGAGCCTGAAACACGACGTCTCGGTCCCGGTGGGCGAGGTGGCACGTTTTATCGGGCATGCGGAGCGCCGGGTTCTCGAGATCGTTCCCGCCAGCCGGGTGGTCGCGTTCGGGCACGTCGGCGACGGCAACATCCACTTCAACGTATCCCAGCCGGCCTCGATGGCGGCGGCTGAATTTCTTGCATTGCGCGAGCGAGTCGCGGCGGCCGTCTACGACGTGGTGCAGTACTATCGCGGGAGCATCAGTGCCGAACATGGTATTGGCGTGCTGAAGCGCGAGGCGCTCATGCATTACCGCAGCGAGACGGAGCTACGGGTCATGCGGGCGCTAAAGCAGGCCCTGGACCCCGACAACCTGATGAATCCGGGCAAGGTCCTGTGAAGCCGGCGGGCGCCGTTCGGGCGATTCTGCTGACCAGTTCCCATAGTTGACTTGATGGGTACGGCTAGAATGGCAGGCCCGATGGCGCGTCGCGCTGACGGACCAATTTGAGCAAACTGGGCCAGTATTGGGATGAGTTCGGACGACAACAGCTTGCCGCGCCCTTACGCGGAACGCCTGACGGACTTCGAGAGCCGGCTGCGCTCGACGATGGACGACCGCTCGCTGCAGCAGGATGTCTACCGGGTCATCCGCTCGCTGCTCAGCGACCACCAGGACAGCGAGTCCGATATCCGCAAGATCCTGCTCGCCCGCTTCGAGAGCGGCCAGCTTCGCGAGGAGACCTTTCGGCTCGTGCAGGGCATGCTGAATCGAATCGTGACCGAGGATCTCGACACGCTGAGCGGGATCCCGGGCGCCGAGCCGCCGGCCTTCGCCGATACCGACGTGCTGCCGGTTGCCGCCGTCGAACGGGCGAGGTCGGACGATAACTTGCAGGTCGGATCCGTGTTGCGCGACCGGTTCCTGCTGCAGCGTCGGGTTGCCGGCGGCAGCATGGGCGTCGTGTTCAAGGCGCTGGATCGCCGTCTCGCGGAGGCGAATGGCGCCCAGCCCTGGGTCGCCATCAAGGTTCTATCGCCGCAGCTGTCGCGGAATGTCGGCGCGCTGCGCGCCCTGCAACAGGAGGCAGCCAAGGGCCGATGCCTGTCCCACCCGAACATTGTTCGGGTCATCGATCTCGATCGCGACGACGACCAGTATTTCATCGTCATGGAGTGGCTCGAAGGCCGCTCGCTCGCCAGCATCCTCGACGATCCCACCAAAGAGAAGATGGACGTCGATACGGCGCTGGAGGTAGTGCGGCAGATCGGCAACGCGCTCGACTACGCGCATCGTTGCGGCGTGGTTCACGCGGATGTAAAGCCCGGCAACATCATGATTACGCCGAACGGCGACGTGAAACTGATCGATTTTGGCGTAGCGCGCGTGCTGCAGAAGCAGAGAGCGGAAAATGGCGTCGACCGCGAGTCGGCTGCGCTCAGGGCGGCGACCCCTGCCTATTCGAGCATGCAAGTGCTGACCGGCGAGGATCCGGTACCGGCGGACGACGTCTTCTCGCTTGCCTGCCTGCTGTATCGCCTGGTGGCGGGTTACCGCGTATTCGGGCCACGGAATGCAGCAGAGGCGGCAGCCGCGGGGATGCAGCCGGAGCGGCCAGCGGGTCTGAGTGACGTGCAGTGGAAGGCGCTCAAGAAAGCGCTCGCTTACGCGCGCGTGGCCCGCTATGCATCGCCGAAGGCTTTCGTCGACGACCTGGATGCCGGGCGCCGGGTCGCGGCGCGCCAGCCGATAACTGCGCTGGACGAAGACACCGTGTCTACCCCGGTGGTTCGTCCGCGCCGCAACCGGATGTCGCTGTTCGTGGCGACCGCGGGCTTTGCCGGCGTTGCGGGCCTGGTGCTGTTGCAGCCGGAACGGTTCGAGCCCTATCTGTCCGGCGCGCTCGACCTGCTGCCGATACCTGCCGCCACGGAGCCTGCGGCGCGTGTGCCGCAGCCCGACGCGGTGACGCCGGCGATGACCGCGCCCGCCGAGGACCGGGGCGCGACTCCCGTTGCGGCTGACTCTGAAGCCGCGACCGATACGCTCCGGCAACCGGTCGATGAGGCCGCGCCGGCGGGCGCGGTGGAGCCGCAGGTAACCGGAAGCGACATGCCGGACTCGGACGGCTCCCCGGTGCCGGCCGAGCCCGGTTTGGCGGTCACCGATGCAGCCGCTGAGGCGCCGGATGACCCGGTCCCGGAGCCGGCGACCGCAGCCCTGACGGTCGAGCAACCCGCAGTTGCCGAGGAACGACAGGCGCCGGAGCGTTCTCCGGGGACCGAGTTCATGAGGCTACCTCCGGCAACACACGAATTGACGATGGCCGCGGCAGGGGCAACCCCGCCCGAAATGCTGGTGCGGCTACGCGAAGGTGGAGACCCGGCCATTATCGACCTGTACCGGCGGGACAATCTCCGGGTGCCACTCGTGGCCCGGGTCGCCGAGGACGGGCCGGAGGCGAATCGCTCGGCCTGGGAATCCGGGCAGTACGAGCTGTCGAATGACGGGATGCTGGAATTTGCTGCCGGCGAGGACGTCGCCCGCCTGCGCGTCTCGATGATTTCCGATCCATTGCGCGAGCCGGACAGGGATACCACGCTCGTCGTCCGGGATTACTCGGAGCCGGACACAGTGCTCGCGTTTCTGACCCTGATCCTCGAGGACGACGACCAGCGGGTTTTCGAGACACAACTCGAGCCGAACACCGTCGCTTTCGCCGTCAGCCAGGTGTCGGTTCGTGAAAGCGAGTCGGCCGTACAGATCGACGTCATCCGCTTCCGGCCGGACGCGATGCCGCTGGAAGTCGATTTCGTCATAGAGGACATCACCGCGACCGAAGGGCTCGACTATTTTGCGCCGAGCGTGACGACAATGAATTTTGCGCCGAACCAGCGCTCCGCTCGCCTTCTGATACCGCTTGTCCAGGACAATGCCAACGAATCGGACGAAGCCTTCCTGATTGAGCTACCTGCAACACCCGTCGATCTCGGGAGCGACATTTTCCGGCGAATCGCGGTTATGATCAGGGACGACGATCCCTGACCGGACAACGCGACAGTCCGCAATAACCGAGAGCGACACAATGAAAGAAAAAGAGCTGCGACGATACTCTCGCATTGTCGTCGACGGCGTCGAGCAGGCGCCCCACAGGGCCATGCTCCGTGCCGTTGGTTTCACCGACAAGGATTTCGGCTTGCCCCAGGTAGGCATTGCGTCCACCTGGAGCATGATCACGCCCTGCAACATGCACCTGGATCAGCTGGCCCGGGTCGCGGCGGAAGGGGCGGATGCCGCCGGTGGCAAGTCGGTCATATTCAACACCATTACCGTGTCGGACGGCATCTCGATGGGAACGCCGGGAATGCGCTACTCGCTCGTGTCCCGGGAGGTAATTGCCGATTCGATCGAAGCGGTGGCAGGGGCACAGGGTTTCGACGGACTGGTCACTATCGGTGGCTGCGACAAGAACATGCCAGCCTGCGTCATGGCGATGGCGCGCCTGAACCGGCCGTCCGTCTTCGTCTACGGCGGGACGATACGGCCGGGCGCCAATCACCGGGACATCGTGTCAGTGTTCGAGGCCGTCGGCGCAATATCCGGCGGTAAGATCAGCGGCTCGGAATTGCTTGAAGTCGAGCGAACTGCGATTCCGGGTCCCGGCGCCTGTGGCGGCATGTATACGGCAAATACGATGGCCTCGGCAATAGAGGCGATGGGCCTGAGCCTCGCGAACAGTTCCGCGCAGGA
>JAOUIH010000047.1 GCA_029884165.1 Gammaproteobacteria bacterium
AAGGTCTGGGACCGGCGCGTGGTCAGCGACTCGGCCCTCAGCAGCCGGATCAAGTCGGTACGCAAGGCGCTCGGTGACGATGGCAAGAGCCAGCGATTCATAAAAACCGTTCATGGCCAGGGGTTCCGCTTCGTCGCCGACGTGCGCGTCGAACGCGTCGAGCGCGATGGAGCCGCGGCCGTGGCTGCCGGCGGCGCAGAGCCGCCGGCCGATGCCGTCGTGCCGGCCGCGGAGGCCGACTCGGCGTCGCGCCCGTCGATCGCCGTGCTGCCCTTCCGCGTGATCGGGGATGCGGGGGCGTACGGCACGATCTCCGAGGGTCTGCCGCACGAACTGATTACCGAACTCGCGCGCCTGCGCTGGCTGTTCGTCATCGCGCGTGGCTCGTCGTTTCGCCTGCGAGACCAGGACCTCGATGCGAGCGAGGCTGGCCGCCTGCTCGGTGTTCGTTATTGCCTCACGGGCACCGTCGAGGTCACCGGCCAGCACCTCGCCGTGACCACGGAACTGGTCGACACCCGGCGCGGCGACCTCGTCTGGGCGGAGCGCTATACCGGTTTCGTTGACGATGTCCACGCGGTCCGCGCCGAGATCCGTTCGAAGATCCTGACGTCGCTGGAGATCCAGATTCCGTTGCACGAAGCGGCCGGGGCGCGCCTGCGCAGTACCGCGGATCTCGATTCGTGGTCGGCCTATCACCTCGGCCTGCAACACCTGTATCGATTCAATCGCAAGGACAACGCGATCGCGGCCGAGCTGTTCGGACGCGCGGTGTCGCGGGACCCCGAGTTTGCGCGTGCGTATGCGGGCCTGTCCTTCGTGCACTTCCAGGCCGCGTTCCTGCGACAGACCGAGGACATCGCCGGAGAGATCGCGCTGGCGCGCAGTCTTGCGCAGCGCGGCGTCGACATCGACCCGCTCGACCCGTTCGTCAACTTCACGATGGGGCGCAGCTTCTGGCTGGAGGCAGACCTGGACCGCGCCGCGGCGTGGCTCGAACGGGCGACCTCACTGAGCCCCAACTATGCCCAGGGCATTTACGCACATGCCTGGACCGAAACGATGTCCGGCCATGGCCGCACGGCGCGCGGGGAAGTCGACCTCGCGATGCGCCTGAGCCCGCTCGATCCGCTCTACTATGCGATGCTCGGCACGCGCGGCTTCATACACATGGCGCAGGGCGAAGATCGCGAGGCCGCCAGCTGGGCCGAGCGGGCGGCGCGCTCTCCCGGGGCACACGTGCTTATCGCCATGATCGCGGCTGTCGCCCAGGTGCTGGCAGGCGACGAGGCGCGTGCCAGGGCCTGGGCGGACAACGTGCGGGCACGCAATCCGCTGCTGACTCGCGAGGATTTCTTTCGCTCGTTTCCGCTCCGGCCCGAGTCGGTCCGGTCGAGGGTATCGGCGGCGCTCGAGAAGCTGGGCTTCTGAACGCCAGGGACCGCATCGGATCCAGGAGGAACTCACCGCGATGTTCGCGGAATGGAATTCGGATAGATATGGGGATGGCATCGTCCATGAATCGCCCACAGCGGTCCTCGACGCCGCGAGAGCCGCATCGAGCGAGCAGCAGGCGCTCCCGGTTTAGCAAAACGACACGGATCCAGGTGAACGCAGGGTCATAGGCTGGATGCTGTCATCCACCGAAGTCAGTCAGACGCCGGTGTCCGGCGCTGCAGGCAATATCATCGTGCCCGTCGAATCGAGAAATTCTAAACTGACGGGTCTGTCCATCTTCGAACCAAGCAACGTGCCCTTCGAACGCCGCGGCGACTGAAGACTTGCGGTCATTGTCCCTCGTCGTCGGCGGGAACTCCCTGGGGAACCGGGCGCCGGGCAGGATCGCGACCAAATCCACGTTCCGTGCTAATTTTGCTGGCCAGGCCGCGGTACGGGCGGTCGATTTCGAGGAATACGATATGACTCACCGGTTTTACGGCCTGGCGCTCGCTGCACTGCTGGTCAGTTCCGCATGCGGTCGTGGCGAGGACCAATCGGCTACGGCAGCTGCTGACGCACCCGCCGGGACGTCAGCCGGTACCCCGGCGGCCGACGAGCGCATGGCGTTCATGAGCTCGCTGTTCACCGGGGTCGAGCAGTACGAAACGTTCAATCGCCTCGCGGAGATCTTCCCGCATCACGTCATCGAGGCGAGTTCCGCGCCGTATACGTTCCCGGAAGGGGAGCGAATAGAGCTGCCGGAAACTTACGAGTTCGGTGGCGAGACGCGGGACACCCAGGCCTTCCTCGCGGAGACGGACACCGCCGCCCTGCTGGTGCTCTCCGACGGGGCGATCGTCTACGAAAATTACTGGCTGACCGGCGGGCCGGACGTGCACTGGATGTCGATGTCTGTCGGCAAGAGCTTCGTCTCGGCGCTGGTCGGCATCGCGCTTGCGGACGGTCTTATCGAGAGTATCGAGGACCCGATTACCGACTACGTCCCGGCGCTGGCGGGCTCTGCCTACGACGGTGTCCGCATCAAGGACGTTCTGCAGATGTCGTCGGGCGCCCGCTGGGACGAGGATTACAGCGATCCCGAGTCGGACATCATGCGCTTCGGCTACGCCTTCGGTACCGGCGCGTCGCTCGACGAGTTCACCGCGACCCTGGTGAGGGAGCGCGAGCCGGGAACCTACAACTATTACAATTCGACCGACACGCAGGCGCTCGGCATGCTGCTGGCCGCCGCAACCGGGCGCAGCCTCGCGGACTATGCCGAAGAGAGACTGTGGGAGCCGCTCGGCATGGAGCGGGCCGCCTACTGGATCACCGACAACCATGGCATGGAAATGGCCGCGGGCGGCCTCCAGCTCACGGCGCGGGATTACGCGAAATTCGGCCAGCTGTACCTGCAGCAGGGCAGCTGGCAGGGCAGGCAGGTCGTGCCGGCGGACTGGGTGCACGACTCGGTGACGCCGGATGCGCCGCATGTCATGCCGGGCCTCAACCCCGAATACCCGGTCGGCTACGGGTACCAGTGGTGGGTGCCGGCCGGCGACGAGGGCGAGTTCTCCGCGATCGGCGTCTATAACCAGTTCATATTCGTCAACCCGACGAAACGGATGGTCATCGTCAAGCTCTCCGCCAACAGCGGCTACGGCCTGACCGACGACGATACCTCGTGGCGGGAGATGGAGAGCTTCGAATTGTTCCGCGCTATCGGCCAGCGCGTCGCGCAAGCCACACCGTAATTCCACGCCAGCCGACATCGCCGGTCTGTTCTTCGGGAGCAGGTGGTTTTCCTGCCCGAGGATCACCGGCTCGCGGTTCGAAGCATGGTGAAGGAAATGGTCAGCCGCAACTCGATGTGGCGCATGAGCGTGGCGGCGCGACCCAACAACCGCCGACCGGATTCAACGTGATGATGGATGAGATGGCGGCCGAGATCGACCGGGAAGCCGGTGCAGCCAATCCCTGGTCCTGGCGCTTGCCGGTCCCGGGCCCAGCGGCCGGGCAGGAACTCTTAAGAACGATCGGTTATGGGGCTCGCGCCGAAATGCAGCCAGGCGAGGCGCCGTTGACCGCCGGCTGCCGCGTCCACCGGGACATATGCCACTGTACTCATGCTGCCGACGCCCTCAGCGTGGATCAATTCTGAGATCTACCTAGCACAGGCTCCCGATTCTTCGGTAAGACCGGAGTGTCTTTGGCGGACCAGCTTCCTAGTATTACATCGGCGGATTTTCCGTGAATGCAGGTGCGCGTCATGAAATACACCCAACCAGGAACAGTAAACGGCGGCCGTTATGGCCTGTTCTCAATATCCCGCGATCGCGCCGGCGCATCCGGGTGGCGCAAGAGGCTGGCCCGCAGCCTGAGCGGTCCGGCGGTAATTTCCCTGCTGCTCGTCTCCGGCTGCGGTGGCGATGGCGGTGGGTCCGCTCCGCCGCCGCCCCCGCCGCCCCCGCCAGCTTCGATCGATATCGTATCTGTCGGTCCGGTCTCGGCCATCGGCAGCGTCACCGTCAACGGGATCCGGTTCGATACCGGGTCATCGAACGTCGTGATGGATGACCAGCCGGGTAACTTCCTGGACTTGCAGGTAGGCATGATCGTATCAGTGCGCGGCACGTTGACCCCCTCGTCGGGGGCGGCCCGCGCGAATGGTATCAGCTACGTCAGCGACGCGAATGGCGTGGTAACCAGCATAGACATGGCAAGCAACAGCTTCGAGGTGCTCGGTCGCACGATCCTGGTGGACGAGATGACGATGTTCCACAACGTCACGTTCGACACGCTTGCCGAGGGTAACGTCGTTCGAGTCAACGGGATGTGGCGCAGCCAGGAGCGAATCCAGGCTACGCATGTCGAGCGGATTGCGAATACGCACACGCCCGGCATGATGATGGAGGTGAAAGGCATGATTTCGGGCCTGGACCCGGGCACGCAGCACTTCTTCATCGGGACGCAGTCCTGCGACTACTCCGCGGCTACACTGGAACTCGGTGGCGCCACGCTGGAGAACGGGCTCTACGTAGCCGTGTCCGGTAGTGAGCCCATGATGTCGAACGGCGACCTGCTGCTCGACAGGATCCAGGCAAGGGACAGGGATCAGGATCGCGACCGCCTGTGCAGCTCCGACTGCGACTTCGAGCTCGAGGGCTACATCACGCGTTTCGTTTCTCCCGCGGATTTCGACGTCGACAACATGCCGGTTTCGGCGACGAGCTCGACGGTTTACGTGAACGGTACGGTCGATACGCTGGATCTCGATGTCAGGGTGGCTGTGGACGGAACGCTCGACTCCTCCGGTGTACTCATTGCCGAGCGGATCGTGTTCCGGCTCCCGTCGGTAATCGAGATCGAGGCCGATATCGAGGACATCGATGCGGCCGCAGGTACACTGGTGCTGCTTGGTGTCACGGTGGCGACCAACGAGTCCACCTGGTTCCATGACGACAGCGCGAGCGACGTTTGGGAGTTCGGACTGGGCGACCTCGCGGTCGGCGACCGGGTCGAGGTCCGGGCGTACCTTGACGGCACCACGGTCACGGCAAGCCGACTGGAGCGCGAGGACGCCGATGACAGCGTCACCCTGAAGGCACCGGTGGACGCAATCGCGCGGCCGAGCATCACGCTGCTGGGGATCACGGTGATCTCGACCGACGGCACGGTGTTCCAGAACGAGCTGCAGGAGGTCATCGATGCGGACGCGTTCTTCGGACTGGTCAGCACCGACAGCATCGTCCGTGCCGAAGGCAGCTACGACGGCACGGCGATAACGGCCAGCCAGATGTTCCTCCGGGACTGCAGCAGCGATTGCCTGTAAGTTACACGGTCCGGGGACGGGCTCTGCCGGTCCCCGGGCCTGACCCGCCGATCCCGGCGGATTCCCTCAGGCAGGGGACCCCGATCACCGGTCAGCCAGCAGCGACTCCCCGCCGGGCCGATTCCCGGCACGCCGGGAGAAATGAAGGGCGCGGGCCTGCTGGCGCAAGCCCATTACACTGGTGCAGACTCGCCCTGGCTCGTGAAGATCGCCGGCCGGCACCGGCTGCAATACGGCGTTGCAGGCGAGCGAAACATATACGGGGAACCGAGAGTGCGCAAACGTCTTTGGGCTGTGCTGGCCCTGCCCGGGTTCATGATCGAGCTCGAGGCCTGCACACAAAGGCAGGCACCGCGACCCGTGGGTGACCGAGATCCCGGGCACAGGGTTGCGGTCAGCGTTCCCTTTAACTGAGGAAGAGAACATGCGGAGGTCGCCGGTGAACACCCCTGCTGCAGCGCCGAACACGGGCTCTCACCGCGAGTTGCGCGCCGAGCTGGCTGCCGCGTTCCGCATGACGGCCCGGCTCGGTATGCACGAGGGCGTCGCCAATCACTTCAGCTGCGCCGTCTCCGCCGATGGCCAGCAGTTCCTGATCAACCCGTTCGGGCGTCACTTTGCCAGCATCCGCGCGAGCGAGTTGCTGCTGCTCGATGCCCGGGACGCGAGCGTCATGACGCACCCGAATGCGCCCGACCCCACGGCATGGGCCATTCACGGCGCAATGCATCGCAAGCTGCCGCAGGCTCGCTGCGTGCTGCATACGCATTCCAAGTATGCGACGGCGCTTGCTGCCCTGGCCTCGCCCGAGCTCCCGCCCATAGACCAGAATACGATGCGATTTTTCAATCGCTACGCGGTCGACCTGGACTTCGACGGAATGGGCCTCGGGGACGAAGCCGAGCGCCTGGCGACGAGGCTCGGCGACAGGCGGGTACTGCTCATGGGTAACCACGGCGTCATGGCGGTGGGGCCGACCGTGGCCAGGGCATTCGACGACCTCTATTACTTCGAGCGCGCCTGCGAGACCTACCTCGTCGCCCTGGCCACCGGGCGCCCGCTGAACGTGGTCTCCGATGCCGTGGCCGAAAAGACCGCCAGGCAATGGGACGACTACATCGAGCGCATCGGGCTCGCCGACGCGCACCTGCGGGAACTGCGCGAGATTCTCGATCGCGAGGAGCCGGACTATCGCAAGTGACCGGCGGCGAGGCTGCGCTTCGCCGCTCTGCCGCAAGACGCACGGATCGAGAGCGTCTCGCGCGGCCGGGTCGCGTATACGTTAGAATGCCCGCAACCCGCCGGCAAGAACAAGCAAGAAGGGGAGATCGCATTGAGCGCGATACGCGGTGAATTCAGCTCCAGGCTCGGCTTCATACTCGCTGCCGCGGGGTCCGCGGTCGGCCTCGGCAACATCTGGGGATTCCCGACCCAGGCGGCCGGCAACGGAGGTGCGGCATTCCTGGTGGTCTATCTCGTGCTTGCCTTCTGCCTCGCGTTTCCGGCGTTGATGGCGGAGCTGATCATCGGGCGGCACGCGAAGGCGAATGCCGTCACCGCGCTGCAGGGAATCGCGAACAACGGGTTCACGCGCCGACTGGGCGCTATGACCGGCTACGTCGGTATCCTGACGGCGAGCCTGATCCTTAGTTTCTATGCGATCGTCGCCGGCTGGATGCTGGCGTACACGCTGGCGGCCCTGGCGGACATGGCGGGCGCGTACGACGTTTCCGGCTGGCTGACGGGCTTTACCGTGAGCCGCAATCTCGTTTTCACCGGCATCTTCATGTTCCTGACGATTGCGATCATCTGCGGCGGCGTCAGGGACGGCATCGAGAAGTGGTGTACACGCCTGATGCCTGCGCTGATCGGTATCCTGGTGCTGCTCATCGTGTACGTGATGACGCAGGAAGGCGCCGGCGAGGGTGTCCGCGCGTACCTCGTGCCGGACTTCAGCCGCGTGACCGACCCGGCACTGATCCTGAGCGCCATGGGGCAGGCGTTTTTCTCGATGTCGCTTGGCGTTGGCACGATGCTGATCTATGGTTCCTACGTCAGCGATCGCGAGAACCTCGTGTCCCTGGGCCGCTCTGTGACGCTGTTCGATATCGGCATCGCCGTGCTGGCGGGCTTGCTGATCATACCGGCGATGTACGTCGCCCAGCACAACGGCGTGCAGATCTACGACGACGCCGGCAGGCTGATCGCGGAGGACCGGCTGATCTTCACGGTGCTGCCGGCGCTGTTCAATTCGATGGGCGTTGCCGGGCTGCTGGTCGCGTTCGCATTCTTCGTACTGATGCTGGTCGCGGCGCTGACCTCGTCGATCTCGATGCTCGAGGTGCCGGTCGCCTACGCGGTCGAACACCACGACATCGATCGCAAGCGCGCTACGTATCTCATCGGCGGCGCCATAACGCTCGTGAGCGTGCTGATCATCTTCAATTTCGGCACGCTGTTCGGCCTGACCATCGCGCTCACGACCCGTTACAGCCAGCCCATGCTGGGCCTCCTGATGTGCGTGTTCGCGGGCTGGATCTGGCATCGCAGCACGGTGATCGCCGAAATCAGGAAAGGCATGGCTGACGCAGACCGCAGCCTGTTCTGGCGCATCTGGCCGTTTTACGTGGCTTTCGTCTGTCCGGCGGCGATCCTCGCGATCTTCATCCAGCAGCTTCGGTAGGGAGAGCGGGCCGGATGCCGGTGCCGGCCGGACTCGCTCGCCATGCCTGTCAGTTGACGAATCTCTCCAGCACGGCCTCGCGCAGCAGATCGGGCGGCAACAAACCCTGCTCGAGAATGAAGTCGTGGAATTCGCGCTGGTTGAAACTATCGCCCATGCGCAGCTCCACTTCGGTGCGTAGCCGCATCAGGTTCATGTAGCCGAAGTAGTAGGCGGTCGCCTGGCCGGGCGCGCGAAACGAATACCGATCGGCTTCCGAGTTCGCCATCGGCAGCGACAATGCCGCCTGCTCTACCATGAAATCGACTGCCTGTTCGGGCGTCAGCTGCCCGGTGTTGATCATGGGGTCGAGGAACATGCGCGCGGCACGCATCAGCCGGGTGTAGAGGTTGAAGAGCTGCGCCTCCTGTGGCAGGTGCTCGTGCATGATGGCTTCCGCGTACAGGCCCCAGCCTTCGGCGTTGGCGCTGTTGAATGCGAACAGGGCCCTGGCGAGCGACGTGCCGTTTTCGACCAGGCTGGCGAACTGGAGCTCGTGACCCGGTCTGGCCTCGTGCACGGTCAGTGCCCAGGTGATGGCATCGTGGCTCCAGTCGTCCATGACGGCGTCCTCGCCCATGGCCGGATTGCTCTGGACGAGGACAAATTCGCCGTACTGACCCGTGTTGTTAATGAGCTGGGGCGGACTCATGAAGGATGCGGGGATAGCGGCCGACTCTGCTTCCGTCGCCATGCGAATCGACGCCTCACGTTCCGGCAAGGTGATGATGCCTTCCCGGCGGATGATGTCCTCGATCTGGGCGAGCCTGTCCTTGTACACGGCCAGTAATTCGTCCTGGGGAATCTGTTCCTCTTTCAGCCTGCGTATGACCGAGACCAGTTCCTTGTCCTCCCAGCCGCGCTGATCGGCAATACGTACCGCAAGGGCCTTCATTTCGCTGCGTATGAACTGGTATCCGTACTGCGCTTCCCGGATCAGCTCCTCCGGGGTCGCGCGCACCCCGAAGTTCATCAGGTTGTTCGCATAGATCTCGGGCGGCAGCCGGTTGCCCGGGCGGGCGCGGGGCAGCATTTCCGTTTCGAGCCAGGTCGCGTAATCGGCCAGCTGGGACTCGAGTTTCGCGAACTCCTCTGCCCAGCCGCTGACGCCGGCGCGCTCGAACATTGCCTTCACGCCCGCCACGTAGCGCGTCGCGTCGCCGAGATCCTTGTCCAGCTCTCCCTGGTAAGGGCCGAGCAGGCCGGCGACGCCGAAACGTTCGCTGCTGCGAGCTTTCGCGAGCTCGGTGATCGGCGTATAGCCGGGCTCGGAGCCGTTGTACTTGCGCAGCCGCTCCAGCGCCTTCGGATAGCGCGCCCTGTCATTCCGCGGGTCCAGCAATGCATTGAAACTGCCGAAGATCAGCCGGTGAACGTTGTAGTACGGCAGCATGTAGTCGTGATCAAGGCGCCGCGTTTCGATATCGTCGTTGATCGACTGGATCAGGATCTCGAGATCCTGCCGGACCTTGGGATGCGTTTCGTCCGCGAGTCGCTTGTTGAGCTCAACGAGCAACTCGCGATCTTTCCCGTCCCGTCGTTCACGCACTTTGGCGTTCAGGTCAATGACATCGGCGTCGAATTCATCAAGGCCGGCCCTCGCGACGCCCTCCGGCCGGAACGCGGCCTGGGCACGCAACACCAGCATCGCGTTCCTGTCACTATCCTCAATCCAGTCCGCCTGTGCAGCGCAGAGCACGAGCAGGCCGGCGGCGGTGGCGACAAATCGGCGGGTATTCAGCATGGCAGTGTCCTTCCGGAATTCGATGCGGGGAGCTTAGCAGCGGCCCGCTTGGTCGTCACCGCGCGCCGGCAATGCGAGCGACTGCCACAGTCCGTCCGTGTCACTCGATCGGCCAGACGGTGTTGCCGAAATTGTGCTTGATCGACGCAAGGACCAGGCTGGAGCTGACGTCCTTGACGCCGGGGAATCGCAGCAGGTTCTTCATGGTCAGCTCGCCGAAGTGATCGATGTTCCTGGCGGCGACCTTCAGCAGGTAATCGTACTGGCCGGAGATCGCGACGCACTCGACGATCCAGGGTGCATTCCGGACCGCCTTGACGAAAGCGCTGGTGTCCGCCTCGGAACGCTGGTCCAGGTTGACCTGCACATAGGCGACGATTTCGAGACCCAGCCGGCGATGGTCCAGCAGGGCGGAGTAGCCGGCGACTACGCCGCCGGCCTCGAGGTTGCGCACACGACGCAGGCAGGGCGATTCCGACAGGCCGATTTTTCTCGCGAGATCCGAGTTCGAGATACGCCCGTCGGACTGCAGGGTGGCCAGTATCTTCCGGTCCGTCAGGTCGAATTCGCTCATTCGTTTCCCCTTTGCCGGGCGCGCGGGCGCCACCGGCATGGTCGTCGCATCACTGCGCGCAATCTTTTGCGTTGGTTCGCTTCAAGATTAGCAGAAGCCGTCCTAAATCGGGCAAAATGCTCTGTACGTCTTGGCAAAAATGCCTCTTTAACTCGTCTAAAATTGCTCCAGGCTTGCGTGCGTGGGGGCGGACATGTACCTGGATGGCGAGAACCTGACGGTCGACGAACTGGCCGAGGCGGCGTATCGAAACGCGCCGGTGGAGATATTTCCGGAACAGGCTGCCCGGGTTAAGGCTTCGCGCGACCTGCTCGACGGCTTCGTCGCCTCCGGCCGCATCATTTACGGCGTGACGACCGCCGTCGGCGGCTTCGTCAACTGGCTGATCCCCGAGGACCGCGCCGAGGAGCTGCAGAACAATATCCTGCGCGGCGTGGCCACGAATATCGGCGCGAATCTCGACGACGTGTTCGTGCGCGCGGCGATGCTCTGCCGCATCAATTCGCTGGGTCGCGGTGTGTCCGCGATCAGCCCCGAGAATTTCGAAAAATACGTAGCGGTCTACAACGCCGGCATCGTTCCCTGCGTGCCGGAACAGGGCTCGCTCGGCGCGAGCGGCGACCTCGGCCCGCTCGCGCATATCGCGCTGGTCGTCACCGGCGCGTGGCGCGCGCGATACCGGGGGGAAGTCGTGCCCGGGGCGGAGGCGCTCAGGCGGGCAGGGCTCGAGCCGGCGCGGCTGTCCTACAAGGAAGGCCTCGCGATGATCAACGGTACGTCGATGATGGTCGGCGTCGCGGCCCCCGTTCTCTACAATGCCAAGCGCCTGCTGAAGCAATCCGCACTGATCGCCGCGCTGTCGCTCGAGGCGCTGCGCGGCAAGATCATGCCGTATCACCCGGCCGTGCACCGCAACAAGCCTCACCCCGGCCAGGTCAGGGTCGCCGACACGATCTGGACGACGCTGGCCGACAGCAGGATGGTCGTCCACGACGAAGAGGTGGACGCCTGGCTGTCGTCGATGCGAAATGGGCAGCCGCAGGGCATGGACCAGCAGATCGAAGATGCCTACTCGTTACGGGCCGGCGCGCAGATACTCGGCCCGTCGGTAGACGCTCTGTGGCAGGCCGATCGAACGCTGCAGATCGAGATCAATTCGACCAACGACAACCCCCTCGTCATCGTCGAGGAGGGCAACGCTTTCCACAACGCGCATTTTCACGGGCAATACGTCAGCCAGGCGATGGACCACGTCTGCATCGCGCTGACCACCGCCTGCAACCTGCACGACCGGCGCATCGACCGGTATCTCGATCCGTTTCACAACAACGGCCTGCCGCCGTTTCTCTGCAGGGAAAACCCCGGCATCCGCCACGGCCTGATGGGCAGCCAGTACTGCGCGGCCTCGACCATGGCCGAGATGCGCTCGCTGTGCCACCCGGTGTCGATCCAGACGCTGACGACGACGGGGGATTTCCAGGATCACGTCTCGATGGGCCTGGTCGCGGCCAGGCGGGCGCGCGACATGCTCCGGATCAGCTACGCGGTACCGGCCGTCGAACTGATCTGTGCCTGCCAGGCCATCGACCAGCGAGAAGGCGGCGCAGCGCGTCTCAGCACGGTGACGCGGGGGATATACGAGCGCGTGCGCGCGGTGGTCCCGTACCTCGACCATGACGAGTCGCTGACCGACCACATCGAAGCGGCCGCGGACCTGCTGAGGCAGGGCCGCCTGCTGGAGGCCCTGCCCGACGGCGACCTGGACTGGGATACCTGAAGAGGATCGCAGGCGCCGGCGTCATGATCGCCGCCCCCCGATGCGCAGCACGCGGTCCAGCCCGGGCAGCGCCTGTACCCAGTCGCGGCTGCGTATCGAACGCTGGTCGCCGAGTATCACCGAGCCGCGTATCGATCGGCTGAGCGCGCTCGCGTAGAGCCGCTGGTAGTAGGGCAGGCGGCCGGCATAGAACGGCAGGATCTCCTCCAGCGTGAGATCGGTATCCAGCATGTGAGCGAACCCGTCATAGAATCGGCCGATCGCGTCGACGACCGGCTGCTTCTCCGACAGCGTCTCCGCCGGCGAGATCGTCCAGGTCATGTCGCGCTGCAGGACACAGGTGCCGGCGAAGCCGGCGCGCCGTTCGTCCGACCATTCGTCGGGTGCAATCAGGCTCAGCGACCAGGTGCCGTCGATCCAGTAAAGAAAATTCTCGACGCCGACCGCCGGCTTGTACTTGAACGAGGCGGACAGCACGAGCATGGACGTGAAGAATTCCGCCAGCACCTGGCGCTGTGGTTTTGCGACGACGCCCCGGGGCTCGCTCCGGTACCAGTCGAGCAGGAAACCGTTGAGGCCCTTGCCCTCCGGGTTGCCGTCCGTCTTGAGCGCGACCGCGCGCTCGCGAGCTCCATGCCGTTCCAGTTCGCCCATGCCGCCCATGATAATCGGGAACGGGGACCGATGATCCGCCGCGTTTGAAAATGTCGGCAGGATCTCCGATTTCGGCGGCGGGCGCCTGCGCGCCGGACAAAAAAAAGCGCCGGCATGGGCCGGCGCTTTTACTGCTGCTATGAACTCGCCGTATCGCTACGAGGCTAGAAATCCATCGTCAGGTTGACGAAGTAGCGGCGCCCGAGCCAGTCGTACTGCGAATAGAACGCTACATTGCCGAGGACGTCGACTTCGTTACCCGTGCCGCGCGCCGTCATCCGTGGCGGCTCCTCGTCCAGCAGGTTCGAGACACCCAGCCGGGCGATCAGTCCATTGTCGAAGGCGTAGCTCGCCGAGAGGCTGTGGTAGATCGTCGACTCGGCGATCAGGTCGATATTCACCTGGTTGCCGCCCGAGTCCGATACCGTCGTACGGCCGAAGCTCGCGAAGTTGTCGGTCTCCCCGATATAGTTCATACCGTAGAAGATCGACCACTGATCCCGCTCGAGCGTGACGTACAGGTTGCCGACCGTCTCCGGGTGGCCGGCCTCGCCCGACAGGTCTTCTTCGGTCTCGTCGAACAGCGCGGTCGTGTCCTCGAAATTGACGGTCCACTGAGTTTCGACCGCCAGGGTGCCGACGGAGCCCACTTCCTGCGTCCATTGCGCCGCCACGTCCATGCCGCGGACCTGCTGCTTGGCCACGTTGATATAGCTGTCGCGGATCTCGAGGATCGCGTTCGGCAGGGGCGCGTCCGACGCGCTGCGGGTGAACTGGTCGCAGAGCGGCTCGTTCGGGAAGAACGGCGACTCGTAACAGCCCGCGACGATGCGCGACCCGCCGATCTTGTCGACCTCGTCCTCGACCAGGATGTCGAAGTAGTCCACGGACACGCTCAGCTCGGTAAAGTCCGGCTGCCAGATGACGCCGAACGTGAATGCCTCGGACGTCTCCGCCTTGAGCACGCCCAGTCCGCCGCCGGTCAGAACGCTCGGCCCGACGGTGGCGATATGATCGGGCGGAATGCCGTCCGCCGCGCAGTTGGCCGCGGTGCGCTCCGAAATGTTCCCCAGGTCCAGGTTGGTCTGCCAGTTGATGCATGGGTCCGCGTTGCGCGCCGATATGCTGCTGGTCTGGTTCGCGAGATAGAGCTCGTACAGAGCCGGCGTGCGGAACGACGTGCCATACGTGGATCTCGCGCGGAACGTCTGGGTCAGCGCCCAGTTCAAACCCACCTTGTAGGTGGTGTCGTCGCCGTAGGAATCGACGTCGGTATAGCGGACCGATGCATTGAAATCGAGGAAGTCGACCAGGGGCTTGTCCCGCAGCAATGGGATGTCGACCTCGCCGAAGACCGCGACGGTCGTGTCGTCGCCCGCCGTAATGCCGGCGGCATCATCCTGCCACGCGTTATTGGCCAACACGATCGATCCGGGCGTATCCAGGATCTCGTCGTAACGGTAGTGGAACCCGACGGCGAGGCCCACCGAGCCGGCCGGCATCTCGAACGCGTCGCCCGTGATGAAGCCGTCGACCGACCACTGCTTGTACTCGGTATTGCCGACGTCGACATCGAACAGGTAATCCTTCACGTTCTGCGGGATGTCCCCGGCCAGGAAGTTCGGATCGAGCCACTGGATATCGACGCATTCCCGACCGGACACTGGCGTGATCTCGCCCGCGCAGGAGCCGGTCCGGAAGAACGGGTATTCCAGTGCATCCGTCAGGACCCGGTCATTGACGTATTCGCCGTCGGACTTGCTGTATTGCAGGGACAGATCCCAGTTCCAGCCTTGCATGAAATTCTGCATCTCGCCGGTCAGGCCGCCGACGAAGCGCATGTAATCGACGGTGACCGACTGGTCTGCGTGATCCGTGATCGACAGCGGGCTCAGCCACTGCGCGCCGGTCCAGCCGACGCTGAACGGGTCGCTCGCGAATCCAAGGTCTGCCGAGTCGTAGTTGTAAATATAGGTCCAGATCTGGCGATAGCCGATGTCGATCGTCTCGCGCCGGCTCAGCAGAACCTCAGAATAGGCGCTCACGTTGTCCGTCAGCTCGTATTCGCCCTCGACGAACAGCGTAACGGTCTCGTTGTCAGGCACCAGCGTCTGGGTGCCGTGCAACGGGTGCTGCGCATCATAGAGCGAGTCCGACAGCGGGTCGCCCTGACGGATCGGGTACCAGCCGGGCGGCGTCGTCATGTAGTTGGGGTCGGTCGCGGGCGCCAGCGGCGGCAACCCGTTCGCCGACAGCAGGCCGTCGAAATCGTACTGCAGCAGGTACGGGGCCGGCCCGACATTCGTCGAACCGTCGGCCGTCACTTCCGATGCGTAGTCGTAAACCCAGACGTGGCCCCAGGGCAGGTCGTTACACAGGAACTTGCCGGTGCGCGGATCGATCAGGTCGGCGCGCTCGCCGGTATCCGGGTCGAACGTGTAGTCTTCCTCGCAATCGAAGAAGTCCCGGTCGCGCCGCTGCAGGATCTCGATCTTGTTGTAGTCGGCCGTGGCGCGGATGCGGCCCCGTTCGAAGGTCTTGCCCCAGGAGCCGCTAAGGCGGGTCTGTTCGCCGCCGGACTGCTGAGGGGCCGAGTAGAAAGCCTCGAAAGACGCACCGTCATCCTTCTTCGTGATGATATTGATCACGCCGGCGACGGCATCGGAGCCGTAGATTGACGATGCACCGTCCTTCAGGACCTCGATGCGCTCGATCGAGGACATCGGTATCGCGTTCAGGTCGAAGGCGGATACCGCGCCCTGCACGCCCGAGGGCCCGGCGCGGCGGCTGTTCAGCAGTACGAGCGTTCGATTGGGGCCCAGGCCACGGATCGAAATGGACGAGCTGCCGAGGCCGCCGTTCTCGACGAACACGGTCGACGATGCGGCGGTCACCTGCGGCGCGCCCGCCGCAACGGTTGTCGTCTGCAGCATCGTGGCGACGTCGCTGATGCCCCTGGCACCCGCCGATTCGGTCAAGACGACATCCATCGGCGCGGCGCTGGAAAAGGAATCGCGCCGAATACGCGAGCCGGTCACCACGATTTCTTCGACCTGCGCATCATCCGCCGCGTCCTGCGCGACGGCCGGCCCGGCCGGGTAGAGCGCCGCCATGACGGCTGCGGCCAATGGCGTCAGCGCCGGTGACACACTCGTCCTGGCAGGCTTCGTATGACGGTCTCGCCGTTTTTTCATTTGCAGTTCCCCCGGGCTTTGGCTTGAAAACGACAGACGCCGGTCAGAAGGCGGGCGTCTGGTCTGAGTACGCGCTTCCTATTTACTTGCACAAGACCAATAACATCAACGTTTGTGTGCACATAGCGACCGCCAGCACGAAAATGAATGGCATCGCAAAACTAATTCATCGGTGTGTCTCGGAAAGACAACAGTTGGCAGGGCGCCAGGTGCGTGCATATGAGGGTATATGCCGTTCCGGCATATGCGCAGCGGGCCTGGACGACGGCCTCGAAGGGCCGTAAGGACCGGAACCGGCGTTCAGGTCGGCGGGTAATCCGGCATGCCGGCCACGCGCTTCAGGTAGACATCGTGCGGCGGCAGCTTTTGCGGCGCGATATTCACCTTGTCCTGGATGCCCTTGATGACGCGCGTCGGGGGTCGGTCGGCGCCGAACCATTGATCGCATTCGGTCCTCAGGAAATCCATGCCGTACAGGATGGCCTCGTAGCTGGACAGCGTGAACACGCCGCCGGTGTCCACCGGGCTACGGTGGTCTCCCGGCAGTCCGCCGGACGGCAGCGGCGTACTCGGCTGGCCGGGGAAGAACTGGTCCTCGAAGTCCGCCTGCGAAGGCGGCTTGATGCGCCAGAAGTCGAGCTTGGCCTGCAGCCGGTCGTTGATCCGCTCGGGCCGCTGCACCTCACGCCAGAACTCGGTGTCCGTGCGGCGCGTCAGGCAATAGTGCATGTTGATGAAATCCAGGATCTCGTGGAATCGATTGGCGACGATCCGATTGAATCGCCAGGCCAGCGGCTCCATGTCGTCCCCGTACGGGAAATGTTCGGCCAGCATCACGGCCGCCAGCTCGCTGAGGTAAATGCCGGTGGACTCCAGCGGCTCGATGAAGCCGGCGGCGAGCCCGATCGCCACACAGTTTCCGACCCAGGATTTCGCCCGGTAACCGACCTTGAACGGCACGAACCGCGCCGGGAAGGGATCCCCGATCGGGCCGACGAAGGCCCGCAGCTCCTTCTCCGCCGCGTCCTCGCTGACGAACGAGCTCGCGTGCACGTAGCCCCAGGCGCGGCGGTTCTGCAGCGGTATTTCCCATATCCAGCCGGCCGATACCGCCGTCGCCTGCGTGTTCGGCCGCACGTAGCCCGGATAGTTGTGCTCGTACGGAACCTGGATCGCCAGGGCCCGATCGGCCAGCAGCCATCGGGAGCAGTCCACCCACTCGACGCCGAGCTTTTTCTCGATCAGCAGCGCGGCGAAGCCCGTGCAGTCGACGAAGATGTCGGCCTCGATGCGACGCCCGTCACGGGTCCGCACCGCGGCGATCCGCTGGCCGTCCGCCATCTCGACATTTACGACGTTATCGAGGTAGTGCTGGACGCCCCGCGAGGTGGCGATTTCGCAAAGATAGTCGGCGAACTTCAGCGCGTTCATGTGATACGCGTAGGGCAGGCGCGTGCCGAGTTCCCACCGGCCGAACATCTTCGGCGCCAGGCACAGGTCGCAGATCGCCGGTTGTGCCGAGATCGTCGCCGAGAACGGGATGGAGCGATCGCTCATCAGCCATTCCAGGGTCGACGTATCCACCGGGTTGTGCCGGAAGCGGCCGAAGGCGTGATAGTAGGATTCGCCGCGCCCGTCCAGCCAGCTGATGTACTGGATCGCCTGCTTGTAGGTTCCGTCGACCCGCTTGAGGAACTCGATCTCGTCGATGCCGATGGACGAAAGCACGTGCCCGATGCTCGGTATCGTCGCTTCGCCCACGCCGATGCGCGGCACGTCCGGCGACTCGATCAGGCTGACGTCGGCCAGCCTGCGTCCGTCGCGGTTCAGCACCGCGTCGAGATAGGCGGCCGCCATCCACCCGGCGGAACCGCCTCCAACGATCAGTACTCTGCGGGGTTTCATTCCGTCATTCCACCTTTCCGGGAGGGGCTTTCCGCTGCTCGCAAGACACGCTCAGCTGGGCGAAAAGCCTACCACAGCCCCGGGTTCCGCCATTGACCCCTGTTGCCGCCGGCGCCGTCGCGCAGGCTGCGGACCGCACTCACGCCGCCGCGTCGTCGGGAAAACAGGTGCACGGGATCCTGAACTGATCCGTTTCGAGGCAGGCCTGCGGGCTGCAGACCGTATCCGGGTGCAGCCTCTCGCCACAGCAGCACTTCTCGCCGCGCAGCACGTAGTCCAGGATCAGGTGAACCCGGTCCTCCGGGCCGGCATTGTGGACCGAGTGCGTGCGGCGGTTGTTTATCTCGTAGAGCGTGCCCTCGGGAAGGTTCCGCGTTTCGCTGCCGACGCTGAATCGGACCTCGTCGTTGGTGATTATGGGCAGGTGCACGCGGTGCGAATGCGCCAGCGAGAAGTTGCCGTCCTTGTGCGGCGGTATGTCCCCGCCGGCTTTCAGCCGCACGACATTGGCACGGATGAAATAGCCCAGCCTCTTGCCTTGCAGCAGCTCGCGTCCCCTGGGCGACGTCTCGTAGTAATCGGCCACCAGGCCCAGAGCGGGGCGTATCAGCGGCTCGAAGGTCTCCAGCGCGGGAAACCGGGTCGGGTGCGTGTGGCGGAAATCGGGATCGAACACGAGGTTGATCGTTTCGGTACTGCGGTGGACTTCGTAGCGCTGCTGCCGGTACGACTCCCGCTGCCACTGGTCCTCCGGGAGGCCGAGGACCAGAGTTTTCAACGCGCTGACGTCCACCTCTCCGATATACCGAAAATTACCCGGGAAATTCATCGATGCCGCTCCGAGCGCTTTGCCTTGCGCATTATATAGACGAACCCGCCGCGCACGCGCTCCTGTAAGATGTCCGCGTCTGCACAATCCAGGTAGTGCCCGAGTCAGTCCAATGATCGTTACCGAAAGTTTCGTGTTCATTCACATGCACAAGACCGGCGGGCAGACGCTCAATGACGTGATCACTCGTTGCATGCCGGACGCCCGCATGGTCGGATATCACTATCCGCGCAGCGAAGTTCCGCCGGAGCTCACGGATCTGCCGGTCGTCGGGATCGTGCGAAATCCCTGGGACTGGTACGTATCCTGGTATGCGTTCAACAAGCGCCCGAATATCCACAACCAGCTCTTCCATGTTGTTGCCGACGGCGGCCGAGCAGGCTTCAAGGAGACCATAAGCAGGCTCGTGAATCTCGGTGCGGATGGCCCGGGGCACGCGGCGCGCCGCGCGGAGCTGGTCTCCCGTCTGCCCGAGACGCTGGACGGCAACCGCGGCGCCGGGTTGACCCGATCCAGCATTCGCGACCTCGCCGAGTCGGGCTCCGGCTATTACTCCTGGTTGTTCGACCGGATGATCGGCGCCGCGGGCGACGACAGGGCCTGCGTCGGCCGCTTCGAAAACCTGCAGCAGGACTTCGTGGCAATCATGAATCGCCTTGCCGTGCCGCAGGCCGGCGCACTCGGGGAGGCGCTGGCGGTACACAAGCGCAAGAATACGTCGCGGCACAGCCACTACTCCCATTACTACGACGACGAACTCCGCGATCTCGTTGCGACCAGGGATCACCGGCTGATCGAGGCCTGGGACTACCGCTTCGACAGCGTGAAGCCGGCTGGCGCCGTCTACGACTTTCCGGCGGACCTGTATGCGACCGGCAATCGCGGTTTTCGCAAGCTGCTGGGCCGGACGAGCAACTACCTCGGCTTGCACGATGGCCTCGATATCGGGCCGCTCAGGAGCCGGGTCGAACAAATCACCGAGGAGAAATGGCGGGAATCCGAGCGCGAGCGCCTTTTCGATGTGCACCGGGATACGGAGGCGCTGCTGTTGGTCCATTTCGAGGACCACAAGTACGTCGAGCCCGACTATCGTCCGCTGTACTTCGATTTGCAGGACGCGCTGCAGCCCGTCGTCGACTACATAGCGCGCTACTACCAGGACAACGGATTCGTCGTGCGGCTGCTGCTCGCGAAGCTCAAGCCCGGAGGCAGGATTCCGCCGCATACCGATGCGGGCTATTCGCTGCTGAACTGCCATCGCATACACCTGCCGGTCACCACGAACTACGGTGTCGTGTTCATGATCGGCGGGGAAGCTCGCCACATGCGCGCGGGCGAGCTGTGGGAGATCAACAACGGGACGGTGCATGCGGTCGAAAACCGCGGGACCGAGGACCGGATACACCTGATCGTCGACTGGGTGCCGAATCCCGATGGACGCCCGGTACGCGACGTGCTCGCGCCCGAGATCCCGGAGGGAATGGATGCCGATGCGGCGACGGCCGCGACGGCGAACGCGATGATCGCGCGGGCGCGCCAGCTGCAGCAGGCCGGCCAGCTCGACAAGGCAGAGTCGCTGTACCGGCAGGTGCTGCACTTCGACGAGAATCACGTTATTGCGAACAACCTGCTGGGCCTGCTGTGCCTGCAGGCGGGGCGGCAGGAGGAAGCCGTGCGCCTGATCGAGCGGGCGCTGGCCGTCACGCCGGCGGACCCGCAGGCGCACTCGAACCTCGCGCTGGCATTGAATGCCCTCGATCGCCACCAGGAGGCCGAGCGACACTTCCACGAGTCGCTGAAGCTCGCGCCATCGAATCCGAAGACCTACCTGAATCTCGGCAACGTGTACGTCAGGATGAGCCGTATCAAGGACGCGATCACGTGTTACCGGCAGGCGCTGGAGATACGGCCGGACCTGGTCGAGGGGCACTACAACCTGGGCAGCGCGCTGCTGCTGCTGCACCGGTATGCGGAAGCGGTCGAGAGCCTGAAGCGCTGTGTCGAGCTTCGGCCGGATCTCGCCGAGGGGCAGACCCGGCTGTTCCAGGCATTGCAGGGCCTGCAGAACCAGGAGCGGGCGACGCCGGGCTGATCTCGCAGCGCGCATTTGTCCGGGGTTCCGCTGCCGGGGCCCTCCGGCTCGATCCGGCTTATACTGGCGACCCTCGACAGGGGGGCAGCAGAACGGGAGCGACCGGATGCCACGTATCCTCGCGAAGGGGGACAATCTCAACGAGCTGAATGCGAATTTCGATCAGCAGCGCCTGCTCGAGCCCGTGTTTCTCAACAGCGTACCGAAGTGCGGCACGCACCTGGTGCGCAACATCATGCGGATGTTCGTGCCGGTGAACCAGCAGTACCACCGCGCCTTTATCCAGCACGCAATACTACGCGAGCACCAGGTGGCGTTCTCGCCGGCGATGCCGCACCTGAGCTGGGGGCACCTGCTGTTCTCGGACGACGCCGCGATCGTGCTGCGCCATACGCATCACATCGTGCAGGTGAGGGATCCCTACGACTGGGTGCTGGCCCGGGCCCGATTCTTCCTGTCGGACACGTTCCAGGGTTCGCTCGAACACCTGAAGGGCGGCAACGCCGGCGTCGAGGAAGTGCTCAACATGATGATCTTCGGCGTCCACGGCAAGGCTCCGACGCTGAACGAGATTTTCACCCACAACGCGGTGGCC
Organism: Gammaproteobacteria bacterium; assembly: GCA_029884165.1. GTDB lineage: Bacteria > Pseudomonadota > Gammaproteobacteria > Steroidobacterales > Woeseiaceae > JAOUIH01. The sequence continues at coordinate 21,359 of JAOUIH010000047.1, forward strand.
TGGCTGGGCACGAATATCACGCTGCTGCGTTTCGAGGAACTGCTGCGCCATGTCCGCAATCTCGAGACCGACGAGGCCGAAGAATTCTTCGCAGGCCTGCTGCGGGCCTGCGGCATGAACGAGCTGCCGGCGGACTGGCGGGAGCGCGTCCGTATCGGGTCCGATCGCAGACAGAGCGGCACGGCCCGGGAGAATCTCGCCGGCGGCGGCAGGGACTCGATTCCCGACGAATTGCCGGACATGCAGAAGCGGCTGGTCGATTACGCGGTCCCGGGCCTCCGGAAACTGCTGGGCTACGGATAATTAGGGGTCGAACCGCGATTTCTTTTTTTTTCGAGAAATCGCGGTTCGACCCCTGTTTTCCCCTAGAGGCCGCTCGCGAGACCCGCGCCGCGCGGGTCGGTGGCGCCGGTGAACCGCGGTGAGCCGTCCTCCCCGTACTCGATCGCGAGGCCGTTCGCGTTGCCGATCGTGCCAACCTGCAGCTGGTGGCCCATCGCGGCGAGCCGGTCGCGGATTGCCTGCGGGATCGCTTCCTCGACGATCAGCGTGTTCGGCTCGAGGAACGCGATGCGCGGCGCGGCGATCGCGTCATTGACGCTCATGCCGTGGTCCAGCATGTTCATGATCATCTGCGCGATCGCCTGCGTGATCGTGTGTCCGCCGGGCGTGCCGATCGCGATGACCGGGCGGCCGTCGCGGAAGATGATCGCCGGCGCGTCGCTGGACAGCTTGCGGCGCCCGGGATGCGCATCCATCGGGTTACCCGCCGGCTCGAACGTGCAGTACCTGAGCGAATTGTTGAGCCAGAAACCAGTACCCGCCGGCATGATCTTCGCGCCGAACAGTCCGCCCAGCGTGACCTGCGCGGACACGACGTTGCCCCACTTGTCGGCGACGACAAAGTGCGTCGTGTTGGCGCTGTTCGCGCTGACGATGCCGCTGTAGTCGAAGTCGCGCGCGCGTTGCGGGTCGATCGAGTCCACCCGTTGCTGCCAGTAGTCGCGCGACAGCAGGCGCTCGTAAGGCGGTGGCTGCACGTCCGGGTCGCCCGAATAGGCGAGCCGGTCCCAGTAGGCCATTTTCGTTATCTCGGCGAACGTGTGCAGGTAGGCGAGCGAGTTGTGTCCCATGCCCCGGCTTGCGGCAAGGTCCATCATGCCGAGGCGCTCGAGCATCGGGAACGCCCCGGCCGGCGCGGACGGCGTGTAGACGTCGTGGCCGCGGTACTCGAGATGCAGCGGCGTCCACCACTCGGCGACGTGGGCTTCGAGATCGGCCATCGCGAGGAAGCCGCCGGCGGACTGCATCGCGTCATCGATCGCCTTGCCAAGTTCCCCGCCATAGATCGCCGCCGGGCCCTGCTTTGCCAGGATGCGCAGCGTATTGGCAAGTTCGCGCTGCACGAGACGCTCGCCGGCAGGCAGCGGCACGCCGTCCCTGCCGAATATCGACCGGGCATGGTCCGGGAATTCCCCGTACGCGTCGGCAATGAATCCGGCGATGCGCTCGTCGAGCACGAAGCCGTCCTCGGCCGCGCGTATCGCGGGCTGCAGGAGCTCGGCCCACGGCCGGGTGCCGTAGCGCGTATGCATGGCCTCCCATGCGTGGGTCGCGCCCGGCGTGGAGACCGCCTTGGCGCCGACACGATTCTCCTTGTAGTTCGGAGTCGGTGCGCGGTAGGCGTCGGGATCGACGCCGGCAGGGATTTTGCCGCTGGCGTCGAGATAGAGCGGTGCGCCGTCTGCGGCCGCGTAGACCATGATCGTGCCGTAGCCACCCATGCCGGACATCATCGGCTCGACGACATTCAGCGTCGCCGCGACGGCCACCGCCGCGTCGAACGCGTTACCGCCCGAGCGCAGGACGGACAGGCCCGCCTCGGTGGCGACCGGGTGGGCCGACGCCACGACGCCGTTCGCATAGTCCGGCTCGTCGGCCGACGCGCTCGCGAGCGTCAGGAACACGAGCAGCAATCCGGGCCAGGCAGGTCTGCGCATGACAGTTCTCCGTGGGTCTTTCAGGGTCCGGTTCAAAGGGTCAGTTGATCGTAACACCGGGGCGCGTCGCTCCTGCCTGCCCGCAACCGCGAGGCTATTGTCCTACCTCGGCGCAGATTTCTCCGGGCCCGTGCCGGTCGAATGGCGCCGTATGACCGGGAGCGTCAGCGTCGAGCGATGCGCGCCACCGTGATGGATCGTGATCTCCGCGACCTGCGACTCGGCGGAAAAGTGTTCCGACTCACCGGTCTGCAGGTTGCGTGAGAGGTGTGGCGCGAACGAGGCGGAGACCTGGGCGCGGATGCGGTGTCCCGCCTTGAAGGTGTTTGCGAGCGCGAGGTCGTCGAGCCGCAGCTCGTAAATCTCGCCGGGCTCGAGCGGCCGGCGCCCCGCGGCCGCATCCCGGTAACTGGCACGCAGCACCTCCGCGCCGGGGCTCCGCAGGTTGATCGCGCGCCCGTCCGGGTAGACATCCTGCAGGCGAAACCACAGATCGAAATCCCGGCAGTCACAGGACACGAAAACACTGGCGAGAGCCGTGCCCGCGACCGTCAGGTCCTCCGCCAGCACCTCGCTGTCGAAGCTCAGCACGTCGGCGCGACCCGCAAGCTCCTGGTAATCGTGCGGGCCCAAACTGTCGTAGGGGTCGGTCACCGGGCTTGCGGGATCCGCCGTGAAGCGGCTCGGGGTTGCGGGCCCGGTCGGCTCGCAGGGCTCGAGGCCGCCCGGCACGAGGCACCAGGACTCGTCCGCCGCGGCCCCGGGTGGCCACGCCGCGGCCTCCCGCCATTCGTTCGAGCCCGTGACGAAGTAGCGCACCGGCGGCTCCCGGCCGAGGCCGGTCTCCATTCCGCGCAGGTACTCGTCGAAAAAGCGCAGCACGACCTCGTCGTAGTCGATGGCAGCGGCCGCTCCGAAATCGATGTCGCCGATCAGCTGCCGGCCGGTCTCGCCGACACCGTGCTTCCACGGCCCGATCACCAGGTGGCTGCGCGCGGCGCCTTCCCTCGATGCCGTGAGGCCCGCGTGGTTTTCTATTGCACCGATGGGTCCGTAGGACTCGTCGTACCAGCCGCTCAGGTTCAGGACGGCCGCGTCGGTAAGCGCGTAACGGCCTTTAAGCTCGGCCCAGTCCCACCATGGGTCTTCGGGCGGATGCGCCAGCCATTCGAAATAGTACGGAGCCACGTCCCGCAGCTGCGGCAGTCCCGCGAGCGGCAGGTGCAGCAGGTAATCGTCGGCGACCGTGGGCCAGGCAGCGGCGGCTTCGGCGGCGGAGCGTATGCCGGGGAGATCCTGCCGCACGCGCGCATCCGGCGCGATGCTGACGTAGATCCACGGCAACCAGGAGAGGTCGAACACGCCGTTCACATAGAAGAAGTTGCGCGGCGACGAGAAGGTCATCGCCGGCGCCATCGCCTTCAGGCTCGGTGGCGACTCGAGGGCAGCAAGCCACTGAGCGGCACCGGGATAGGACAGCCCGAAGCTGCCGACCCGGCCGTCGGACCATGGCTGCCTGGCCGCCCACTCGATCGTGTCGTAGCCGTCCCTGCCCTCGTTGCGATACGGCTCGAACAGCCCGTCCGACGCATATCGGCCGCGCACGTCCTGCATGACGACGGCGTAGCCGCGTCGCACGGCGTTCAGGTGGGTCTGGTAGTACCCGACGGCCAGGTGCTTG
>JAOUIH010000048.1 GCA_029884165.1 Gammaproteobacteria bacterium
CGCTCCGCGCGTCCCGAATCGCCTGCGGCGATTCGGTCGAACGAAGGCTCTCATCCAAAGGTCCCCCAGCCAAACAAAAGGGCCACCCGATGGGTGGCCCTTTTGTTTGGCTGGGGGACCAGGATTCGAACCTGGGTTGACGGAGTCAGAGTCCGTAGTCCTACCGCTAGACGATCCCCCAATACTGTCGGATCTCCGCTGCGGACTCGCGTTCTGACAGCCCGCGTTCGAAGCGCCTCGTTAGCGCTTCGAGTACTGCGTAGCCCGTCGCGCCTTTCGCAAACCGACTTTCTTGCGCTCGACTTCGCGTGCATCGCGGGTCACGAAACCGGCCTTGCGCAGCGTGGGCCGCATGGCCTCGTCGTACTGCATCAGGGCGCGGGTCAGACCGTGACGGATCGCGCCGGCCTGTCCGGTCGTGCCGCCTCCGGTTACCGTAACCATGACGTCGAACTTGTCGACGACGTTCATCAGCTCCAGCGGCTGGCGAACGATCATGCGAGCCGTTTGACGCCCGAAAAACCGGTCCAGGGACCGATCGTTGACGGTGATGTCGCCCTTGCCCGGCTTCAGGAAGACTCTTGCGGTGGACGTCTTGCGACGCCCGGTGCCGTAGTAATGTGTCTGACTCATTCTGTTCTAGCCTCGATCCTGGCCACTCGGCTCAGGCTTTGATGTCCAGCGGCATCGGCTGCTGGGCGTGGTGATTGTGCTCGGGTCCCGCGAAAACGCGTAACTTCGACAGCATCTTTCGGCCAAGCGGGTTACGGGGCAGCATGCCCTTGACCGCAAACTCGAGGGCGCGCTCCGGCTTCTCGGCCAGCAGCTTCTGCAGTGGCGTCGCCTTCATGCTGCCGATATAGCCCGTGTGCTGATAGTAGATCTTGTCGGTCAGCTTGTTGCCGGTGACGCGGATCTTTTCGGCATTGACCACAACGATGTAGTCGCCGGTGTCGACGTGCGGCGTGTACTCGGGCTTGTGCTTGCCACGCAGGCGGCGCGCGAGTTCGGTCGCCAGGCGCCCCAGGGTCTTGCCGGACGCGTCAACGATATACCAGTCGTGGCGTGCTTCTTCCGGCTTTGCAGAAAACGTCTTCATTTGTAAGTCATTCCAAACAGGGAATCGGCGCCGGCCCGCCCTCCTGGGCGAATGGCGCTGGAAGTCGGGCATGGGCCTTCCTTCGCGCGCCGGCGAAAGGCGCGAGATAATACTCGACCGTGGCCCCCAATGCAATCCGCGGCGAGCCAGACCCCTGCGGGGCCGTTCCGGCCGGCCCGCAGAAAAAGTCCACTACTTTCAACACCTTGCAACATCGAGCTCGGCGGGCAGCGACCCGCCGGCCGGGCGGTCGTCATGCTACCAGTTGTACTCCAGCGACAGGGCGGTCCAGGTATCGGTGTTCTCTATGCCGGGCAGTACGTCGCTGTTGTTCTTGATGGTGTAGGAGGCAACCAGGGCAAGCGCCCCGATCAGCTGGGCCTTCACGGCCGAAATCGACTCGACGTAGGTGTTGTTTTCGCCGGCCTCGATGACGAGGTCCTGGCGGAACTCGGCCGTCTCGCTGAATGCCCAGCGGTAATCCAGGCCAGCCCGGAAAATCACGTCGTTTTCGGTCACGCCGTCCCGCCTTTCGGACTGCCGCGCACCGGCGCCGATTTCCGCATTGAGCATGTGTGCACCGGTATCCAGGAGCCGGCGACCGTAGCCGATCGTCTCGGACACCTGCGTGTCATAGGCGCTGAACCGGTCTTTGCGCCAGTTGACGCGGCCGAACATGAAATTGTGCTCGCTGAAGTTGTATTCCGTCTTCCAGCCGAGTTCGTATGCCTCCGCGGTCGTCTGGTTACTCTCGCTGGAATTGACGGCGATGGCCTTCAGCAGGTGGCTCCAGGGGTCGTTGGTGTAAGCGAGTTCGAAGCCGGCGTTGAGGCTCGAATTCTCCGTATTGCCGCTGGTGGCCAGGTAGCCCAGCGTGGCCTTGCCGGACCACGGGCCTTCGGGAGCCGCTGCGGCACCGGCCGACTCCTGGGCGTGCAGCGGTGCGGCAACGACCAGCAGCGCGACGATTAGCGATTTGCGCAAATACATCCTGCTTCTCCATTCTCGTTTTGACTGATACCCGTCAAGCCGGGGCCGCGTGCCCCGGCATCGGGTGCGCGCCTCGGAGGCGGGGCAAGGAAGGCGCGGGAGTATACCGGCAGCCGCCTGCCTGCACGAGAGCCGAAACAAAAAATTACAAAATAATCATACCGTTCGATCAGTTTCATGGAGCCGTATCCGGAAGCCAGCCATTCGTTATAATCCCCCGTTATGGAGCAACGACAGCTCAGCCCGCTGGACCGGATACTCTCGGGCATCGATAACGCGCTGCGTACCGCCACGGCTGCGCCAAGCCCTTACGCCCGCCCCAATCCCGCCGGAGACCTGCCCGAGGCCTCACTGTCCGAGTCAGAAAGGTCCCACGCGGCCGGGCTGATGCGGGTTAACCATGCCGGCGAGATCGCGGCACAGGGGCTTTACCAGGGTCATGCAGCCGTCGCGCGCGACGCACATATCGAGGCCGATATGCGGCGCGCTGCGGACGAGGAGCGGGATCACCTGGGCTGGTGTGAAGAGCGGCTCCGGGAACTGGGGCAGGCACCGAGCAAGCTCAGCCCTGTCTGGTATGCGGGAGCATTCGCGATCGGAGCGGCGAGCGGGCTGCTCGGCGACAAATGGTCGCTCGGGTTCATCGAGGAAACCGAAAAGCAGGTATCGGCGCATCTGAGCGGTCACCTGGAGCGGCTGCCTGACGAAGACGCGCGCAGCCGCGCGATCGTCGAGCAGATGCGCGCCGAAGAGGAAATCCATGGTGCGAATGCGCGCGACGCCGGAGCCGCCGATTTGCCGCGCCCGGTACGCGCCCTGATGCGCGTTACCGCAAGACTCATGACTGGAACCGCTTATTGGTTATGAGCGGGCAAGACCTGTCGCTCGCCGAACCCGACTGGATTTCCAATAAGAATTACGGACTTAGCTTGCTCTTGCGAGCGTAGTGTATTAAAAGAATGGACGCACTGGTGTCGAGGACCCATTAAATGCAAACCACTGCAAAGACTTTGAGCGATGTACCAGCCATAAATCGGTTCCTGAGTTACTGCCGGGTGCGAACCGTGCCGTCGAAGACGGTGATGATTCACGCGGGAGACCTGCCGGACGTTCTCTATTACATCGTTGACGGTTCCGTCGAGGTGATGATCGAGGACGAAGACGGCAACGAGATGGTGCTTGCCTATCTCAACCGCGGACAGTTTTTCGGAGAGATGGGGCTCTTCTACGAACAGCCGACGCGCAGCGCGTGGGTAAGGACCCGCACCGAGTGCGAGATAGCGGAGATGACCTATCCGCGATTCAGGCAGATCGCCAGCGAAAGCCCTGGGCTCGTATTCGAGCTGGCCACGCAGCTGGCCACTCGCCTGGACCGGACCAATCGCAAGCTCGGCGACCTGGCATTCGTCGACGTCACCGGGCGTGTCGCCCACGCAATTATGGACCTGTGCAACGAGCCGGATGCCATGACCCATCCGGACGGCATGCAGATCAAGGTCAGTCGCCAGGAACTCAGTCGGCTTGTCGGCTGCTCGCGCGAGATGGCCGGCAGGGTGCTCAAGGTACTCGAGGACCAGGGCCTCGTGTCGGCAAGCGGTAAGACTATCGTTGTATTCGGCGCGCGGCCGAATCGCCACAAGGCCTGAAGGAATCCCGGAGCGGCCGGTCTGCTATCGCCCGGTCGACCGGGCGATCTCCGCCCGCATCCGCCCGATCGTCGACGCGTAATCCTTGCTGCCGAAGATAGCCGAGCCGGCAACGAAAGTATCCGCGCCCGCGGCGGCGATAGCGCCGATATTGTCGACCTTTACGCCCCCGTCTATCTCGAGCCGAATCTCGCGGCCGCTCGCATCGATGCGCGCGCGTGCCTCGCGAAGCTTGTCCAGCGCGGTCCCGATGAATTTCTGACCGCCGAAGCCCGGGTTGACGGACATGATCAGGATCATGTCGACCTCGCCGATCAGGTGGTCGAGCCAGGCCAGGGGCGTGGCTGGGTTGAAGACGAGGCCCGCCTTGCAGCCATGTTCGCGCACCAGGGCAAGGCTGCGATGCGCATGCTTGCTAGCCTCCGGATGGAAAGTGATGTAGCTCGCCCCCGCCTGCGCGAAGTCCGGAATCAGCCTGTCGACCGGCTCGACCATCAGGTGCACGTCGATAGGCGCCTCGATCCCGTACCTCCGCAGCGCTTCGCAGACGAGAGGCCCGATGGTCAGGTTCGGGACATAGTGATTGTCCATGACGTCAAAATGGACGATGTCCGCCCCGGCCTCCAGCACAGCGGCCACGTCGTCGCCGAGACGGGCGAAGTCGGCAGAAAGTATCGATGGGGCGATCAGGGGTTCCACGTCGGCTCCGCGCTGTCAGGACACCGGGACTTTACCCAATCACCGGGTGCTTTGCAGCAGTCAGCGAATCGAGCGGTGCACCTTGAGCAATTCATAAGCATTGCGGATATCCCGGGTGCGGCGCTCGGCCGCCGCGAGCTCGGCAGGCGCGGGTTTGCTGGCCGCAATCTTGTCCGGATGATTCCTGTTCATCAGCCGGCGGTACGCTGTCTTGATTTCGTCGTTGCTCGCGGCCGCCGTCACACCGAGTTTCTCGTAGGCCTCGCCGATGCTGCCCGCCACCTGCGTGCGGCCGTTTGCTTTTCCGAAACCGCGCCGCGCCCGCATCAGGGCTTCGAGCTGGGCCAGTTCGACGCGGCTGAGGTCGAGTTCGGTGCACACGGTCCAGAGCATCGAGCGCTCGCGCTGGCTGAGCGACGGTTTCGACAAGGACACCTCGAGCAACAAGCGGATGAACAGGCTGGCGAGATCGACGTTGGCTGCGCTGTCGCGGCGGAACTGGCGCAGCGTCGCCAGCAGGGGGAAAGTCCGCTCCTTGCCCGACTCGAACCATTCGATGGCCTGCCGCGCCTGGGCCGGACTCATGTGCAACCGGCTCATCAGGGACCGGGCGGCGCGGATTTCTTCCTCGCTGACCCGGCCGTCGGACTTCGCCACGTGCCCCATGGTCTGGAACAACGCACGCGTGAAGTACTCGGGCACGTGTTTCAACGCGCGGTCGTCGACCGCCTCCTGCCCGGAGGAGACTCTCTCCGCAAAGCCGCGATCGAACTGGTGGCCCAGCACGAGGCCGATCAGGGCCAGCCACGGCTTACCGGTAGCGAGACCCGCAACCGTGCCCAGCAATTTGCCCCAGACGGGTTTCAAGACGATCCGGTCCCGGTGAATCTCGCCATGCGGCAATGCTAACGTTACGCGGGCCTGATTCCTACATTCGGCCCTTGCGGCCGCTCGCCGTACGGGCCATCATCGCGGCTGCCCTTTCCGGACGGCCACCATTTCGACCGCTTCATGACGTACTCCGAAGGTCTCTACGAAACCAATATCCCGGGGCTGCCGCTGATTGGTCGTGGCAAGGTCCGCGACATCTACGCGGTCGACGAGGATCACCTGCTGATCGTTGCCACGGACCGGCTGTCCGCGTACGACGTCATCCTGCCGGACCCGATACCCGGCAAGGGCGAGATCCTGACTCGCATCTCGACATTCTGGTTCCGGATGATGCAGGACATCATCCCGAACCACCTGAGCGACATGTCGCTGGACGAGGTTATTGGCGACCCCGAGCTTTGCCGCAGGCTGTCGCCGCGAGCCGTCGTGGTGAAGCGTCTCGAGCCGCTGCCTGTCGAAGCCGTAGTCCGCGGCTACCTGATCGGCTCGGGGTGGCGAGACTACCAGCGTACAGGCGCCGTCTGCGGAATCGCGCTGCCGGACGGCATGCAGCAGGCCGGCAGGCTGCCGCGGACGCTGTTCACCCCGGCCACCAAGGCGGCTGCCGGTGAGCACGACGAAAACATCTCATTCGAACAGACCTGCGAACTCGTCGGCAAGGACCTGGCGGGCAGAGTCAGGGACACGGCCATTGCGATCTACGAGAGGGCTTCTGCCTATGCGCTGGAGCGGGACATCATCATCGCCGACACGAAGTTCGAATTCGGCCTGGACACCAACGGCAAACTCTTCGTAATCGACGAAATGCTCACGCCGGACTCGTCGCGTTTCTGGCCGAAGAGCCAGTACCGCACCGGCATCAGTCCACCCAGTTTCGACAAGCAATTCGTACGCGACTACCTGGATACGCTCGACTGGGACAAGACACCGCCGGGACCGCGCCTGCCGCCGGAAATCCTGGACAGGACGGCCGCCAAGTATCGCGAGGCTTTCGCCCTGCTGACCGGCGAGACTCTCGGCCGCACCGGCCACAGTTGAGCCGGGAGCAGGCGCGGGCTGCCCGTTTCATGTGATTTCCTATCGAACTGCCGATCACGCCGTCGCGCGCGCTAATCTACAGTGCTAGGCTGGTAAAGCAATAGACCAGGAGCCCCGGCCATACAAGTCGAACGCCTCATCGAGAAGACGATCTGGAACGATTCGCTCTATGGGCGCGGCCCGGTCGGACGGTCCCTGGCGGTCACCCTGCGCTACCTCTACGCGCTTGTCCGCGACCTGATGCTGGGTCAGCTGACAATGCGAGCCATGAGCCTCGTCTACACGACGCTCCTGTCCATCGTGCCGCTCCTCGCATTCAGCTTCGCGATCCTGAAGGGCCTGGGCGTTTTCAAGCAGCTCGAACCCTATCTGTATGACCTGCTCTCTCCTCTCGGTGCGCAGGGTGAACGAATAACGCAACAGATACTGACACTGGTCGACAACGTACGTGGCTCGGTACTGGGTGGCCTGGGCCTGGCGTTTTTCCTCTACACCGCCATCTCGATGGTCCAGAAGGTGGAGGAAAGCTTCAACTACGTGTGGTACGTCGCCAAGCCGCGCAGTTTCGCACGACGTTTCAGCGAGTACATGATCGTGCTGCTCGTCGGCCCGATGATAATGGTCACCGCGATCGGCATGATTACGACGATACAGAGCAACGCCGTCGTCCAGTACCTGCTGACCAACCCGCAGCTCGGGCCGGTGTTCGTCTTTGGCGGCAAGTTCGTGCCGTACATCCTGATCTCGGCCGTTTTCGCATTCCTCTACATGTTCATGCCGAACACGCGGGTCCGGCTATCGAGCGCGCTTGTCGGCGGCGTGGCGGCCGGCATCATGTGGGCCACCATCGGCGCGCTGTTCGCTGCATTCGTGATCTATTCCGCAAAAAGGCTGGAAATTTATGCAGGCTTTGCGGTCGCTATTACGGCCCTGTTCTGGCTCTACCTGAACTGGCTCGTTCTGCTGATCGGGGCGCAAATCGCTTTCTACCACCAGAGGCCGGCATTCCTGCGCATCGGCCGCCGGGTTCCGAGCCTCTCCAACGCAATGCGGGAGCGGGTCGCCCTGGATATCATGTACATGGTTGGACGTGCCTTCCGCGAACCCGGGCAGTCCGTGACCCTCGGCGATCTCAGTGACCGTTTGCACATCCCCTCCATCGCATTGCACCCGGTAATCAGTGCACTGGAAGATGCGGGCCTCCTGATCGCGACCGAAACCGAACAGGCCTTGCCGGGACGGGAATTATCCCGCATCCGCCTGCGCGAAATCCTGGACGTCGTTCGCGTCAGCGGCGAAACGGGTTCCGACCGTCCACCGATCTGGACAGCGGGAATCGACGAACTCGGCGGCCGCCTGGACAAGGCAATATATGACGTCGTGGGTGAGCGGAACCTCGCCGAGGTGCTGGACGAGACGGAGAAGTCCGAGTCGGCAGCCTGACGACCGGGGTCAGTTGCCGGCGATCGTCATCTGGTCGACCAGTACGGCACCGCAGCGGATGCCGCCGCGCAGATCCTGGTCTCTGCCCACAGCGCTGATGCGCTGATAAAGCTCGCGCAGGTTACCGGCGATCGTAATCTCGTGAACCGGAAATGCGATCTCTCCGTTCTCGATCCAGTAGCCCGCCGCGCCGCGGGAATAGTCCCCGGTCACACCGTTGACGCCCTGCCCGATCAGCTCGAGCACGAGCAGGCCCCGGGTCAGTCCCGCAATCATCTCGGCCTGCCCGGACACGGTCCCCGGCACGACCAGATTATGCGCACCGCCCGCGTTACCGGTTGTCTGGAGCCCCAGCCGCCTGGCAGAGTAGGAACTCAGCACGTAGCCCTGCAGGATCCCGTCCCGCACAATGTCGCGATCCCGAGTCGCTACCCCTTCGGCATCGAACGCGGCGCTGGCCATCGCCTTGGCTATGTGCGGTCGCTCCTGGATCTGAAAGAAATCCGGGAATATTTTTTGCCCGGCAGCGTCGAGCAGGAACGAGGCGCGGCGGTACTGCGCCCCTCCCGCGATCGCGCCGATCGCGTGTCCTATGAAGCCTCGCGCCAGTTCGGGCGCAAACACGACCGGAGCCTGCGTCGTCTTGATCTTGCGCGAGCCCAGGCGCCCGGCGGTCCGCCGTCCCGCCGTTCGTCCGATGACCTCGGCCGGCTCCAGATCAGCCGGGTCTCGCGCCGCGCTGTACCAGTAGTCGCGCTGCATCAATCCGCCCGCCTCGCCGACGACGACGCAGCTCATGCTGTGGCTGGTCTTCGAGATGCTCTGCAGGAAGCCGTGCGAATTGCCGTAAGCGCGGGCCCCAAAATTGCTGGATACGCTGGCTCCCTCCGAATTGCTGATGCGCCTGTCTTCGGCCAGCGCAGCCGCCTCGCAGCTGACTGCGAGAGAAATCGCTGCGTCGACGGGCAGTCGCCAACGATGTGTCAGGTCGAGTTCGGGCAGGTCGTCGCCTGCCATCAACTCTGCATCGGCAAGGCCCGCGCAGGGATCGGCGGCCGTGTAGCGGGCGAATGAAAAGGCCTTCTCGACGGCTTCGCGGATCGCCGGTCTCGAAAAATCGGACGTGCTCGCACTGCCCTTGCGCGTACCTTTGTACACGGTAACCCCGACGCCGCGGTCGTTCGTGTACTCCAGGTTTTCGACGTCGCCCAGCCGGGCCGTCACGCTCAGCCCCACGTCGTGGCTTGCGGCCGCTTCGGCCTGGTCGACGCCGAGCCGCTCCGCTTCGGAGAGGACAAATTCGACGATCTCGCGGAGCTCTGCCTCGTCCGGCTCGTTCTGCTCTGCCGGCTCGCGGCGGGTCATTTCGGTCATGGATTGTCCGATTTCGGAAACAGCAGGCCCGGCAAGCCCCTCACGGGGCCACCGGGCCGGGAGAAAGTGCCGTGCTATTATGCCGCAACGGCACACCACGAACAGCCTTCGCTGCCAAACGCAAATCCATGGATACTCCCCCGAGCAAGAGCGCGAGAAAGCGCGAGACTGTCGCGCTGCAGGAACTGGGAGAACGCCTGATCGGCCTGCCGGAAGCCCAGCTGCGATCGATGGGGCTGAACGACCGGCTGGTCGACGCGCTGATCGCCGCAGCCGGGATCAAGGCACACGGGGCGTTGCGTCGCCAGCGACAGCTCATCGGGAAACTTATGCGCCACGAGGATCCCGAACCGATCCGCCGCCGGCTCGAGGCGCTGGAGGGCACCGGGCGAGCCGCGAAAGCCGATTTCAAGCGGGCCGAAAAGTGGCGCGACGCCCTGGTTGCCGAGGGACAGCCGGCGCTGGCCCGATTCGTCGAGACCACGGGACGCCCGAATCCCGACCTGGAAGCGCTCCTCGACGAGCTGCGGCACGCCAGCGACCTGGTACGCCGACGCAGCATTTCGCGAAGAATTTTCCGGGCTGTCAGCGACGCACTGGGTTCGAGGGTGCAGGACGGGTGCGCCTGAATATACAATTCCGGGTTTCCTCCTTCGGAAGCCGCGGCCCGCGCACGGGGCGCGCCAACCAGTGAAGTAAAGCGATGAGCGCGAAAGTTGGGATCATCATGGGATCTCGCTCCGACTGGGAGACGATGAGCCATGCCAGCGAGATGCTGGACAGGCTCGGCATTTCCCACGAAGTCCGGGTCGTATCGGCCCACCGGACACCCGACCTCCTCTACGAGTATGCCGAGAGCGCGGCAGGCCGCGGCCTGCAGGTCATCATCGCCGGCGCGGGAGGTGCGGCACACCTGCCCGGTATGACCGCGGCCAAGACGCGGCTGCCGGTACTCGGCGTGCCGGTCAAATCGAAGGCGCTGCGGGGTATGGATTCATTGCTGTCCATCGTGCAGATGCCGGCCGGGATACCGGTCGGTACGCTGGCGATCGGCAAGGCGGGTGCAATCAATGCTGCATTGCTCGCCGCGGCGATACTGGGGACGAATGACGCGGCCGTCGCCGCGGCGCTTGACGAGTTTCGGAGCCAACAAACGAGCTCGGTGCTCGCGGACAACGATCCCCGCATATCGTGCGACGAGTAGGCGTCATCGGTGGCGGCCAGCTGGGGCAAATGCTCGGTTTCGCCGGGCGCTCGCTGGATATCGAGTGCATGTTTCTCGATCCGTCGCCGGACGCCCCCGCTGGCAAGGCAGGAACGGTGCTCCGGTACGCATTCGACGATGTGCTCGGCCTGCGCGAACTCGCGGATCAGTGCGAGCTGCTGACCTACGAATTCGAGAACGTGCCCGTCGCGGCCATCGAGGCACTGGGAGCCGACACGACCATCTACCCGCCGCCAGCGGCCCTGCGCAACGCACAGGACCGGCTGGTCGAAAAGAATCTGTTTCGCTCACTCGGTATTCCGACGCCTGATTACCATTCGGTAGATTCTCGCGCCGAGCTTGCGGAGGCAGCGCATCGCCTCGGCTATCCAATGGTCATCAAGACGCGCCGGCACGGGTACGATGGCAAGGGCCAGATGGCGCTGCTATCGCCCGACGACCTCGATGCTGCCTGGCAGTCGCTGGGATCCGCGCCGCTCATTGCAGAGCGCATGATCCGCTTCGATCGCGAAGTCTCGATAATAGGTGCGCGACGTGCCGACGGCGTGACTGCTATCTACCCGCTGACGGAAAACGTGCATCGCGACGGCATACTGCGCACGTCACGGGCGCCCGCGGGATCGCCCGCGCTCAACGCGCTCGCCGCGCGTCACCTGGACGTGCTGGTCGGGGAACTGGGCTACGTGGGGGTCATCGCGTTGGAATTGTTCGTCGTAGGCGACGAGCTGCTGGCCAACGAGTTCGCGCCCCGCGTGCACAACTCCGGCCACTGGACGATCGAGGGCGCGCGCACGAGCCAGTTCGAGAACCACCTGAGAGCGATCCTGGGCCTGCCGCTGGGCGACACGGCTGCAGTCGGCCAGGTCGCAATGGAAAACCTGATCGGCAGGTTTCCCCGCAATCCTGGCGCATTGACGACGGCCGGCTACTACCTGCATGACTACGGCAAGGAGCCGCGCCCCGGCCGCAAGCTCGGCCACGTGACGCTGGTTGCCGGCGACGTCGAGACCCGGGAACGCAGGTTGCGGGCCCTCCAGCAGATGCTGCAGGACCATTAAAGTCCTGATTTTGTGCGGTCCGTTGGCCCGCAGCGGTGGTTTGCGGGTAAACTTGTCCATTCCATGTCACCACTCGAGAGGCTGGGGTACACGCAGGAAATGTCCTACCTCGCACACTTCAAACTGGCTGACCAACCGTTCCGGCTGACGCCCGATCCGGAGTACGTCTACTGGAGCAAGCAGCATGCTCGAGCCAAGGCGTACATGGAATCGACGATCTGGCTGGCCGATGGCTTCGTCGTCATAACCGGGGAAATCGGTTCCGGCAAAACGACACTGCTCCAGTCATTTCTTGAAGAACTCGCCGACGACGTGGTCTGTGCCGTCGTTTCGCAGACCCAGCTCAATGCCACCGAATTTCTTCAGGCCGTACTGACTGAATTCGGCTTCAAACCTTTTAACAAGCGCAAGGTCGAGCTGCTGGACATGCTGAACATGTTCCTGATCGAGCAGTATTCGAGCGGCAAAAAAGTAGTGCTCATAGTCGACGAGGCGCAAAACCTCAGCACCAGGGTGCTCGAAGAGATCCGGCTGCTATCCGGCATCGAAACGCACAAGGAAAAGGTGCTTCGCATCATCCTCGCGGGCCAGCCAGAGCTCAAGGAAACCCTGGAATCGCCGAAGCTCAAGCAGCTGATGCAGCGGGTCCGGCTGCGCTTCCATATTGGCCCGCTGGACAGGCGGGAGATGCGTGAGTACATAGGGCACCGCCTATCCATCGCCGGTCGGGAGGCGCCCGGGCTGTTCGAGGAAGCGTGCTTCGACGTCATACACCGCTACACCGGCGGCATTCCGCGGCTCGTCAACACGCTTTGCGATACCGCGCTGCTCTGTGCATTTGCAGAAGAGCGCCAGTCTGTCGGCATCGCGGACATCGAATCGGCAATAGAAGAACTCGGCTGGCAGGAGCACGAGAGCACGACCGGCCGATTCGCGGCGCTGTCACGCAAAATCGACATAGATCGTCCCAAGCGCTATTTGACACGCATAGAATTGCGCAGCGACGGCGAATCGTTGGGCGAGTATTTTTTCGAGGCCGGCCGCGTAATCGCCGGTCGCTCGCCTGACAACGAGATCTACATCAAGAGCAAATACGTGAGCCGGCACCATGCGCAACTGACCAGTGACGAAACAGGATGCATCGTCGAGGATCTGAACAGTACGAACGGCGTATTCGTCGGCGACGATCGCGTCAAGAAGCACAAGCTCGAGGACGGCGACGTGGTTTCGATGGGCGTCCACGAACTCGTCTATACGGACCTCCGGCAAGCCGAGACCACGGCCGAGGCGCTGCAGCTCGACCAGCCGGTCGAAGAGTCGGCTATCAACGAGACCTGAGATTCAATCGCCGACGTCCGGTTGAAATCGGCGCTCCCGCGTCCGGTGATCGCGGCGCTTCAGGAAAACTACCAGGCCGCCGACCAGGCAACCTAGTCCGACCAGGGAACAAATCGTCGGCCAGTACCAGTGATTCAGGTACATCGACGCCACCAGCGAGATCAGGCCGGCGAGAAGATAGAAATACGGAAGGCTCTCGTAGATCGGTTTGGATACCCACATGCCGGCTGCTCCGGTCGATCCCGATTCGGGGGAATTGTCCACCGCGGCCCTGCGGGAGTCCAGCCGGGCAACCCACTGTTATTCAGGTTTATGTTTTTGCAGGGCTTTCTGACTCAGGCGCGGTTTGACGTAAACAGCCGCAACAGTCGTGCCAGCAGGGAATCGGACAGACCATCGACCGCGAGGTCGGGGTCCGCCTCGTCGCCATCGAATTCAAAGCCTTGCAGATACTGTCGGGTCGTGGCGTCCAGGTCGTGCTCGGTTATGGTGTTGTCCAAGGCGCTTACCCCGGTCGGATACGGAGGAAAGGCAAGCTTAGCTCATCGGCTGCGGCCGGACAGTGACCGCTATCACAGCCGCGCCATGCCGGTGGATATGCGACCCCGTCAGGTCGTACCGCCGACCGTTATCTCGTCGATGCGCAGGCTCGGCTGGCCGACGCCGACCGGCACCGACTGGCCCTCCTTGCCGCAGGTGCCGACGCCGCGATCGAGCTGCAGGTCGTTTCCGACCATCGAGATTCGGCCCAGGACTTCCGGGCCATCGCCTATGATCATCGCGCCTTTGACCGGTCGCGTCACCCTGCCGTTTTCGATCAGGTAGGCTTCGCTCGCGGAGAATACGAACTTGCCGGACGTGATGTCGACCTGGCCTCCGCCGAAGTTAGGCGCGTAGAGTCCACGCTGGACTGAAGCAATGATTTCCTGGGGATCGTGAGGTCCCGGCAGCATGTAAGTATTCGTCATCCGTGGCATCGGAATATGGGCGAACGACTCGCGCCTCCCGTTGCCTGTCGGGCTGACGCCCATCAGCCTGGCATTCAGCTTGTCCTGCATGTAGCCGCGCAGGATGCCGTTTTCCACCAGGACGTTGTACTGGCCCGGCGTGCCTTCGTCGTCGACAGAAAGCGAGCCTCGTCGATTCGGCAAGGTACCATCATCGACAATGGTGCAGAACTCCGACGCAAGGCGCTGCCCTACGCGCCCGGAGAATGCAGAGACGCCCTTCCGGTTGAAATCACCCTCGAGACCATGGCCGATGGCCTCGTGCAGCAGGATCCCTGGCCAGCCGGGGCCGAGTACTACAGGCATGGTGCCGGCCGGAGCAGGGCTTGCTTCGAACTGTATGGCCGCCTGACGTACCGCTTCGCGCGCGAGGTCTATCGCACGGTCGCCTTCGAGGAAGTACTCGAGTCCGAGACGCGCGCCGCCACCCGCGTAGCCCTGTTCGCGGCGCCCCTTGTCCTCGAGAATGACGCTTACGTTCAAGCGCACCAGCGGACGTATATCCGCCGCAAGGGTCCCGTCCGCCGCCGCGACCAGCACGAGGTCGTGTGCGCTGGAAAGGTTGACGATGACCTGCTCGATGCGTTTGTCCAGTTTGCGGGTTTCGGCGTCGATCATCGAGATCAGCCGGGTCTTTTCCTCGTCGGGGATGCTGGTCGTCGGATCGATCGCCGGATAGAGGCTGGCCGCAGGAGCGGTCGGGGCTACCCGAACCGCGTTGACCTCTCCCTGCCGGGCAATGGCGCGCGCCGCCTGGGCCGCCTTCTCCAGCGCCGGCAGGACGAGTTGGTCGGAATACGCGAACCCGGTCTTTTCGCCCGATACTGCACGTACGCCGACGCCCTGTTCGACGCTGAAGCTGCCTTCCTTGATGATCCCGTCTTCGAGCGACCACGACTCCCGGCGGCTCAGCTGGAAATAGAGATCCGCGGCGTCGACCCCGCGCGTATACAAGGTGCCTAGCGCCGAATTCAGGTGCCGCTCGTCGAGGCCGGCCGGAGACAGCACCGTCGAGACGACCGTGCCGAGTGTGTCTGTTTTTTCCTGGGGCAAGATGTCTTCCTTTGTTCCTGTATGCACTGCCGCCTATTGCGTGACCGCCAGGCAGCCGGCAAGTTCGCTCGTTGCGGCAAAACGGCGCGCGTCGGCGACTTCCACGGACGGATCGTCGAACGAACCGTCGATGCCGTAGTAAATCTGCCCCATCTCCTGGAGGGGTTTCTTGAAAATCTGGGAAAAGATCAACAAGGCCGCGGCAACCTGTGGCCCCGCGACGACCGCGCCGACCACCGGCAGCGTATTGCCGACGTTGGCACTGACGATCGCCGTCTGATTGTAATCCCTCTCAGCGAGCCCTGCCCGCCCGACGATACCGACGTCAGCGGCCGGGCCCTCCAGCGACAGGTCACAGGTATAGGCATCCCCATCGTCGACGCGAAACGACCCCCGGATGACGTCGAAGCCCAGGCCCTTTTCGAAAACGTCCCGGAAGTCGAGGCCGAGCCTGCGCGGTAGTGCCACGATACTCATCAGCCCGAATACCCGACCGGCCCCGGGTTCGACCTCGTTCAGCTGGCCTGTACCGATCCGAACGGCAACGCTGCCGTCGAGCTCAGCGACGAAGTCCTCCCGCGGTCCGCCGGTCCAATTGACGTCGATATCCAGCCGCATGCTGTCGCTGTCGATACCGGGGCTGTAATTGAGCCGCCGCATCGTTTGCTCGACATCGTTGCTGACCAGCACGCCCTTGACGTAGCTTCGTTGCCCGGACGGCGTGAACGGATCGACGACCCAGCCCGCTTCGGCCTCGATCGAGAAGCTCGGATCGCTGGTCGTGATACCCGTCGCGTGCAGGCCGTCGGGCGTGCGCGCCAATTCGGCTTCGACAGAGCCGACGAAGCGCTGCCCCAGCCCGAACTCCCGGGCACGCAGCCGTATCGACGGCATCCGTCGCGGATCGATATTGGGCCCGTCGCCGGGCTCATCGCCCCCTGGCAATACGAGCCTTTCCATATCAAGGTCGATCGGCCGATCGCCCTGGAGATCGTAAGGAACGATGGCAGATCCCTTAACATTTGCTCCATCGAACTTCAGCACCCATTCGCTGCCGCCTCGATCCGCGACCACGTGATGTCCCTCGAGGTGCTGTCCGAAGAGGTAGAGGTCATCGACGGTCAGATCGAGTGACCGGACCCTGGACCCCAGCGTTTCGCGTCCGTCTCCCCTGCCAGCAAGCGCCAGCCATTCCGAAAACCTCAACGTTGAGGTGTTACCCTGGATGTGCAGCCCGCGCGAGCCGGGCAGTCCCGGATACTCGCCGCCGAGCGCGATCGTGCCCCGATCGAAGTCCCACCCTCCTGCTTCCCGCCGGAAATTCATACTCCAGCGCACGTCGTCGCTCACGCTTCCGTTGGACGCGATCTGGCCCTCCGACGGAAACTCGATCAGCAGCGCGATCGGCAGGGAAGTTTCTGCAGCCTTGTGTGCAGGTGCGGGGAAGTCGACGCCGATTCCGGACAGGTCGCTGTTGATTGCGATCTGCAGCGGCGCGGTCCCGCCCTCGCGCCGGCGCGGGAATCGTATCGTTGCCGCATACGTTGCCGAGCCGCTGACGCGGTCGCCCAGCGGCAGGCCGAGGTCGTTCACCAAGCCCTGGGCCGTCACCCGGCCCTGGCCTTCCGCTACCACGCTGAAATTCGACGAGCCAGGATCTGCGTTGTGCAGTTCGAAGCTCACTGGCTCTCCCAGGAAGCGCCCGAACAGTGACTCCGACTCGATATTGTCCCGCGTCACGGTCACGATGCCGTTGAGTTCCGAAACCGTCGGTGCGAACCCGAGTATGGCGAGCGTCCCGTCGGTCGCCTGGATCCGCGTCGTAAATGTGTAGTTATCGCGATCCTTGATCGGATAGTTCAGCTCCAGCCTGAACGAGGCCCCGCCCTCCACGTGGACACGCTCGAGCTGACCGCCAAAGACTGTCGCTATCGGGCTCTGCCGTGCGAACTGTCGCACCGACTCGAGCGACCCGCTCGCAAACGCGTCGATTTCAAGCACAGGCTCACGCAGGTCGCGAATATCGACGTGGCCGTCCGTCGCGACGTTGCCGAGGCTGAAGACGCTGTTCTCCCTCGAGTACAGGTGCAAGCCCTCGATGACGACGTTGCCGCTGCGTACGTTCAGGTCGGGCCAGCCGCTGGCGTAGCGCAGGACGGCGTTCTCGACCCTGGCCTCGACCAGGAACCGGCCGTCGCCGGCGTCGAACGGGAACCTGTCCAGCGGGCCGGTGAGCCGCGTACTGCCGTTCGTGACGGTTCCGGATACCAGGGCATTGTCGAACCAGGCATATAGTGCCGGGCTCATGATCCGGTCCGGCAAGAATCGCTTCGCCGACGCTATATCGTGGACGCTCCACTGGCTGTCCAGATCGACTACCGGCGCCGAACCGTCGGCGGGCAATTCGATCTGCAGGCTGATCCTGCTGTCAAAATCCGCGTTGCGCAGCCAGACACTGTCAGACAGCACCGTGATGCCGTCGTCCCCTTGGCGCCAGATCACTGTCCCGACCGCGTCGTCGAAGATCAGCGTTTCCGGCACGTGCTCAGGGACCTCAACGCGCATATTGACCGAATTGATTTCGATGCGGCCGCCGAGCCTGTTGGCCCTGACGGTGCCGGTGAAACCGCGCACGCCCGGCATGGCCTCATGCGCATTCAGGCCGGCTTCGACGAGGTCCGCCGCCACGTCGAAACGCAAGGCGCCGGAGCTGATCTCTGCCAGGTCCAGGCGCAGATCGCGCACTTCTCCCTCCGGCTGGTAGGTCGAGTACAGCGAGAGCAGGCGCTCGGGTAGCCAGGCGCGGAAGTGACTCAGGTCATCGAGATTCAGGTATGACGCGCTGCCGATCAGCGTCTCCAACTCCCCGCCAGGGCCATTGATGAGCTGCAACTGCACCGTCGACTCCGGCCAGTCCGAGCCCGTACCACGCATGCGGAAGTTCTCCGCAGCCAGCAGCCAGCCGCTACCCGTCACCGAATATTCGAGGCGGCCATCGAGGTCCAGCGGCAACGAACCGCTGGAGCCCTCCAGCAGAATGTCGTCAACGGCCAGGTTGACGGTGGCCTTGCTGACGTTTCCGCCCACGAGTTCAAGCCAGATGCTCGCATCGGCCGTTCCCTGCGCAATCGGTGTGACCGGCAATTGCAACAGCCGGGACCAGCCTGGAAGGCCTATCTCGCGCCCCTCGACATAGAACTGCCACACCGAACCGCTACTGTTGTCGCGAAATCTCTGGTCCGCTGACACATCAAGACGGCTACCGAGCAGGCGCGGAAGATCGAGCGACGCTTCGACGAACATCGCGCCTTCGTCTCGCTCCAACTCCATCAGGTCGACCGTGAAGCCGATGATCTCGCCACCGACCGCGGGGCGATAGCTGACGCTGATATCGCGACCTTCGAACGTAATATCGCCGGTCGTAGCGTTCGGTCTGGCGAAGCGTGCGATGATCTCATCGAGCGGCAGCCCCTGCACGGCGAATCCGCCGTCGGCCTGCCGCACCACGTCCAGTTCCGTGTCGCGGACCAGCACCCGATCGGCGACGACAGTCCGGTCGACCAGCAGTCTCACCAGCCCCACACCGATCGTCACTTCGCCGGCTTCGAGCAGCCACCCGTCATCCCGCCGGCTGCTCAGCCTCGCGTCGTAGAAATTCAGCTCCGGTCCACTCAGGCGCCAGCGGGCATTCATGCCGGCGAATCCGACGTCCATCCCGATCGCATTACTGGCCCAGGTCTTGATGTCCTCCTGGTACTCGGGGAGCCGCGGCAAGAGAAGCCGGAACAGGCCGACGGCGACCGCGAGCAGGATGACGATCCCGGCGCCCAGGTAGGTCAGGAACTTCAGCGCTTTTCGCAACAGTTCGGTCATCTCGCTTCGGTGGATCCGTGACCCAATCAGACCAGCACGACGTCGAACTGATCGCGAAGGTACAGCGACTCGGGCTGCAGCCGTATCGTCTTGCCGATCTGCTCCTCGATTTCCGCGAGCCCGGTCGATTCCTCGTCCAGCAGCAGGTCGATTACGTCCTGGTGGGCGAGCACCAGCGCTTCGTCGAACTTGAACTGGCGGTGCTGGCGGAGGATTTCGCGGAAAATTTCGAAACATACCGACGCGGGCGTCATCACGAAACCCCGTCCGTGACAGTTTGGACAACCCTCACACAGGATATGTTGCAGGCTTTCGCGCGTCCTCTTGCGGGTCATTTCGACAAGGCCAAGAGGCGACACGGGCGTTATCTGGTGCCGTGCGTGGTCCCGGGCCATCGTCTGCTCGAACACCTCCATCACCCGGCGCCGGTGGTCCTCCTCCTCCATGTCGATGAAATCGATGATGATAATGCCGCCCAGGTTGCGCAGCCTGAGTTGCCGGGCGATGGCCACGGCGGCCTCTAGATTCGTCCGGTAGATTGTTTCCTCGAGGTTCCTGTGCCCGACATAGCCGCCGGTGTTGACGTCGATGGTCGTCATAGCCTCGGTCTGGTCGAAAATCAGGTAGCCGCCGGACTTGAGCGGTATGCTGCGGTCGAGCGCCTTGCGAATCTCGTCCTCGACACCGTGCAAATCGAAGATCGGTCGGCGGCGCGTGTATTGCTCTATCATGGGCTCGATTTCGGGCAGGAAGCCGGCAGCGAAGCGCTTCATCTTGCGATAGGCCTCCTCCGAATCGACGAGTATGCGTTCGACGTCGCTGGTCACGAGGTCCCTGAGGATTCGGATAGGCAGCGGCAAGTCTTCGTGCACGAGATTGCGAATTTCGGTCGCGGCTGCCTCACGCTGAACCACAGACCACAGTTTGCGCAGGAACTCGAGGTCCGCGCGCAGCGCATCCCGGCTCGCGCCCTCGGCTGCCGTTCGTACTATGACGCCTCCCTCGCCCGGCTCGTTGTCGAGTATCGAGAGCGTCTCGCTTCGCAGCCGGCCCCGCTCCTCTTCGTCTTCGATTCGGGCGGATACGCCCACGCCGTTGCCTTTTGGCAGCAGCACGAGAAACCGGGAAGGCAGGGTGATAAAGGTCGTCAAACGGGCACCTTTGCTGCCCAGCGGGTCCTTGACGACCTGTACGAGAAGCTCCTGGCCCTGGCGCACGAGGCTGCGGATGTCCGGCAACGACAGCCCTTCGTCGTCACCGTTCTCCGGCCCGCTGCCCGTGATGCCCGATGCGTGCAGGAAGGCTGTTCGATCGAGGCCAATGTCCACGAAGGCGGCCTGCATGCCCGGCAGCACGCGCGAGACCTGGCCCTTGTAGATGTTGCTGATGATGCCGCGGCGCTTGGTGCGCTCGATGTATACCTCCTGCAGGACGCCGTTCTCTAGGAGCGCGGCGCGCACTTCCCGGGGCGTCACATTGACCAGTATTTCCTCGCGTGGTGATTCGTCTGTCACGATTGATGGTTCCCGGCGCCGGTCCGTGGCAATAGATCTATGCCGGCCGCCTCCAGCAGCGCGGCCGTTTCGAATACGGGCAGTCCGACGACACCCGAGTAGCTGCCGCGGACCTCTGCCACGAAAATCCCGCCGAGACCTTGCACGGCATAGGCGCCCGCCTTGTCCGCCGGCTCTCCGCTCTGCCAGTAACGGGCGGCCTCGTCCGTGCTTATGTCCCGGAACCGCACGAACGAGCGCGACAGCGAGCACCGCGTCCGGCCATCGTGTCGGACCGCGACACCGGTCAGCACCTCGTGGGTCCGCCCGGACAACGCGGCGAGCATCCGCAACGCGTCGTCCCTGCTAACTGGCTTGCCGAACACCTCGTCGCCGAGAACGACGACCGTGTCGGCGCCGACTATCACTTCGGCACCGCGGGCCGCCTCTGCCTTGGCTACCGCAAGCCTCGTGACCATGTCGGACGCCGTTTCCATGCCGAATCTCGCTTCGTCCACGTCGACGCCGCCGCTACTGAATTGCAGGCCCAGGGCCGCGAGAATTTCCCGACGTCGTGGCGAGCCCGAGGCGAGGTGCAGTGTCCGTCTGAGCATCAGCTGTTCCGTTCCTCAGGCCCGATGGTATGGATGGCCTTCCAGCATCGACCAGGCTCGATACAACTGTTCGGCGAACAGCACCCGTGCGAGTCCATGGGGCAAGGTCAGCCGGGACAATGACCAGCGCAGGTCGGCGCGCTGCAGGCAGTCCCCTGCCAGACCGTCCGGGCCGCCGATGACGAAGCAGATGTCACGGCCGCCGGACAGCCATGCCGACAGCTGCCGGGACAGCTTTTCGCTGCTCCACTCGGTGCCTCGCTCATCCAGGGCGACGACCTGCTCGTCGCCGCGGACCTCGGCGAGTATGCGCTGTCCCTCGTTGGCGATGGCGTGCTCGGCGGCTCGCCCCTTGCCGCGCTGGGCGGTCGCAAGCGTCAGCAGGCGGAACTGCCAGGCTCGCGGCAGCCGCTGCGCATAATCGTCGAAGGCCTGGTCGACCCAGCCGGGCTGACGGTCGCCGACCGCGATGAGCCGCATGTGCAAGCGTCACCCGTTCTTGGCCAGGACATCACCGGACGGGCGTATCGACCAGAGTTTCTCCAGGTTGTAGAACTCGCGGACCCGGGGGAGCATCACGTGCACGAGCGCATCCTGCAGGTCGATCAAAACCCACTCGCTGCCGCCCTCGCCCTCGATACCCACCGGCCGCTGGCCGGCTTCGCGGGCCTTGTTCGCGACCGCGTCGGCCAGCGCCTTGACGTGCCGATTCGACGTCCCGCTCGCGATGATCATGTAGTCCGTCACCGATGTCATGTCGCGTACATCCAGGGTCACGATGTCCTTTGCCTTTACGTCTTCGAGGGCCTGCACCACCAGTTCACAGAGTTTGTTGCTATCCATTCACCATCCCGTTCATTTTCCAAATCCGTGTCGATCAGCGCCGCCCGGTGTCGCCGTCAGGCGCCTGGTAGCAGCCGCTGTCGCGAATGATGTCCCGCACCAAATCCGGCATCAGAAAACGGGGGTCCCGCCCTGCTGCAACGAGGGCCCGGATTTCCGTCGATGAGATCTCGAGCTGCGTGACATCATGTATATAGATGTGGCCGGACTTGGACTGATGCAAGTCGCCTACCCGGTGAGTGCCTCGATCGGCGAGCAGCTCTCCCAGCGGCCCCATGTCGGGAGCGCGCCATCCGGGCCGATGGGCCACGATGATGTGCGCGAGCTGCAGGATCTCGCGCCACTGGTGCCAGCCCGTCAGGCCCAGGAACGCATCCATCCCGATAATCAGGCCCAGCGGGCGCAGCGGGAACTCGCTGCGCAGCGCGGCCAGCGTGTCGACCGAATAGGACGGTCCTTCGCGCTGTAATTCGCGATCGTCCACGACGAAGCCCTGCTGACCGGCCGTTGCCGCCTTGACCATGGCGAGCCGGTCGCTGCCGCTCGCGTGCGGCGTGCCGCGATGCGGCGGGATACCGCAGGGGACGAAGCGCACCTCCCCGAACTCCAGCGACTGCAGCACCTCGAATGCGGTGCGCAGGTGCCCGTAGTGGATCGGGTCGAACGTGCCGCCGAAAACACCCATGGGCGTCATCGCGTGGCTCCTCCTGGACCGGCGAACTTCGTCACGCCGCAGCCCTCGCCCCGGCCGCCAGCTGCCAGATGATGTTCGTCAGGAGTTGCCATGCATCGCCGTCCGACTGTCCCTTCGCCGCCGCATCGGCCTCGCGGCCGGCCTGGATCAGGCGATGCAAATCGGACAGGCGGTGCCGTCCGACACAGGCGCGCACCAGGTTTTCGCGGTTCTTCCAGACGCCTGCACGTTGCATTGCCGAGCCGAGGTTGGTGCCTTGCTCGATCGCCGCAGCCAGTTTTGCCAGGACCCGCAGCTCGCGGGTCAGCGCCCAGACGACGACGACGGCATCGATGCCTTCCGCACGCACGCCGGCGAGAATGCGGAGCGCCCTCCGAACGTCGCCCGCCAGTGCCGCGTCGGCCAGCTGGTAGACGTCGAAACGACTGCTGTCTGAAACTGCCGCAACGACATCGTCAGCGCTGACCGCGCCATCGCCGTGCAGCAAACGCAATTTTTCGATCTCCTGGTCCGCGGCGAGGAGATTGCCTTCGACGCGATCCGCAATCATCCGCACCGCGTCCGGATCGGGACGGAGTCCGCGGCTCCGCATGCGAGCATTGATCCACCCGGGCAGTTCCCGTAAGCCCACGGGCCAGACCTGGACGAACCCGCCGCGCGACTCGACCGACTTGACCCATTTCGCCGACGCTGCATTGCGATCCAGTTTCGGCGCGCTGATTACAAAGACGATATCGTCGCCTGCCCGTTCCGCCAGCTCCGTGATTGCGGCACCGCCGTCCCGCCCCGGCTTGCCGGTCGGCAGTCGCAGCTCGACGAGACGTCGTGTCGCAAACAGCGACAGGTTGCTGCCCGCCCCGGCAAGCTCCCGCCAGTCGAACCCCGCCATTTGCACGTACAGATCGCGGTCCGAGTAGCCTTGCTCGCGGGCCGCGCCGCGAATTGCGTCCAGGGCTTCCTGGACGAGCAGCGGCTCGTCGCCGGAAACCAGGTAACAGGGCAGGAGCGGCTGCTTGAGATGGCCGGGAAGCTTGTTTGCCGGAATTTTCACGCAGGAAAAAGCCCGAAGATCAGGTCCCGATCATACATGCCGGGCTTGGGGCCAACCACCCGCGGCTCAGGCCGCATCCAGTTGTTCCAGGCCTATGGACTCGCCCTCCAGCAACACCGGTATTCCCTCCGCGACCGGATACAGCAGCTTGCCGTCGTCGGTGACGAGCGCTTCGTCGAGCCCTGCCTCCAGGACGGCCCCGTCGCGATTCCTGACGCGACGATCGGCGATGGCTGCATTCAGCTTCCGCAGGACATCGGGCTTCGCCGGCAGCAGGTCGCGGTGGGTAACCGGGCAGCACAGTATCGACAGCAGGCGTTTATCCATATGGAATATTAATTCTTTAATTACAATAATTTGTGGGCAGTTTTGTTATGTTATACCATTTTGGGCCGCGGTCACCGCCGGCCTCCGGCTGCGGTCCCGAAACGGCAGCTACAGCATAACGGCAGGCGCGCATGGATAACAGCACCCCGGACTCCGGACCCGTACTCGACAAGCTGGCCATCGGCCTGTCCGGGCTGTGCCTCGTGCATTGCCTGGCACTGCCCTTGCTGATCGCCGCCGCCCCGTTCCTCGGCGAATTGAGCCAGGGACACCTGCACGCACAGATGCTCGTGGTCATCCTGCCGCTCAGCACGATCGCGCTGGCCATGGGTTTCCGGCGCCACCAGAATCGATGGATCATCGCCTGGGCCACGCTCGGCATGCTGCTGCTGGTTCTCGGCGGCACGGTGATGCACGCGGAATTCGGCCTGATCTGGGACCGTGCGTTCACAATGACGGGTTCCGTCGTACTCGCGGTCAGCCACTGGTTCAACAGCCGCCTCGGCAGACGGCATGCCCGGAGGCCGGTCCGGGATCCGGCGACACCGGCTGATTAGACAGCGCGGTCCGTGGGCCCGAGCTGCCGCAGGATGTCCTCGCGCCGCATGCGCTCGAGCAGCAGTGCCACGCGGCCACGGTCGCGCGCAGCCGGACGAAAATCCGGCGCGAGCAGCAGGCAACGACTGATGAGCTTGACGGCCTCGACATCCCTGGCTGCGTCGAGCAGGTAGCCGAGATAATCCTGCGCGTAAAAAAGCGCGGCGTCGTACCGATCCCAGCCCAGCATCTGCTCTAAGAGCCAGCGGCGGTCGGTGTCCGGCTCCTGCGACGACCCGAGAAATTCCGCAATGTGAGCCAGGCCTCCGTCGAGGTTGCCCCGACTGATCATGCCGTATGCATGGTCGAGCGCCACTTTCCGGTCGTTGACCACTGCCACGGCTTCGTGCCTTTCGGCGCGGAGCAAACCGCCG
>JAOUIH010000049.1 GCA_029884165.1 Gammaproteobacteria bacterium
CGGCAGCGAGACCACGATGGTCGCGGACAATATCACCCGCAGGCCGCCGTCTATGAACATCAGCGTGATCGGGACCACGCCGAGGGCGAAGGCCCAGAACACGCGGCTCCAGCGGGCCGGGTCCTGTCCGGCCTCGAGGCGGCGCGTGGAAACCGAGGCCAGCGTATAAGAGGCCGAGTCGTACGTCGTCGCGAGGAAGATCACGGCCACGACGAAGAACGCGGCCAGCGCAAGCTGGCCCATAGGCAGAGTCGTGAACACGGTCGCGATGGCGGTGGCCTCGCCCTGCTCTTTAATGAGGCTCGTAACCGACAGGATGCCGCTGAGTTCGAGGTGCAGCGCGTAGTTGCCGAAAATAATGAAGAATATGGCTGCCCCGAGGCTGCCGAAGGCGAGCATGCCGCCGATGACCTGGCGGATCGTGCGCCCCCTGGAGATCCTGGTCACGAAGATCCCGACGAAGGGGCCGTAGGCGACCCACCAGGCCCAGTAGAAGACCGTCCAGTTCTCGACGAAGCCGGTATTGGCGACCGGATCCGTCCACGTATTCATTCGGAACAGGTTTTGCAGCACGAGCCCGACGCTGTTCATGCCCATCTTCAGGATGAAGATCGTCGGCCCCGCAGCCAGCACGAAGAACAGCAGGGCGAAGGCGACGATCATGTTGAGATCCGCCAGGCGCCGGAACCCGCTCTGCAGGCCGATATAGGCGCTGGTCGCGAATACCGCGATGCAGAACAGCACGACGATGACCTCCAGCACGAAGTCGTGCTCGAGGCCGGTGAGTCTCGCGAAGGCGGCTGCGATCATCGGCGTGGACAGCCCCAGCGACGTGCCGGTGCCCCCGATCAGGTTCAGCATGTAGAAGAAATCGATCAGGCGGCCGCGGTTCGAGTTCACGCCGCCCGGCAGGTAGGCCGTGCAGGCCGTGCTCAGGCGCAGGTAGGGAATCCGCCGTACGTAATAGGGATAGGCGATGGCCAGCGTCGGAAGGCAGTAAAAGGTCCAGGCCGTCAGTCCCCAGTGGAAGATACCGTAGCTCGCCGACCATTCGACAGCCTCGGGGGAGCGGGGCTCCAGACCGAAAGGCGGGGCGGCGATGTAGTAGGCCCACTCGATGACGGCCCAGTACAGCAGGCCCGCGCCGATGCCGGCGCAGAACAGCATGGCTACCCAGGTTGGCGTCGTGAACTCTATTTTGTCGTCGGCATTGCCGAGCTTGACGGCTCCGTAACGGCTCAGCGCGAGGAATGCGAGAAACACCATCGTACCGACGGCGTAGGCGAGGTACAAAACGCCAAAGCGCTCGGTAATCGCCTCGTAGGCCAGCGTGATGAAGCCGGCCGCCTGATCCTTCAGCAGCACAGTGGGGACGCAAGCCAGCAGAACCACGAGAACGGTCGCCGTGAACAGCGTCCAGTCGGTCCTGATACCCGGTTCCTTGTCCGTCATGGCACCTGCCCCTCGAGTGCCGGCTGCAGGATCGCACAGAGCGCCGCGTCCGGGTGAGCCACGGCGCGGGTGTCCGCGCCTATCTGTAACGCAGTACGCACCCCGTCTGCGGCCGCCGGCCACTCCGGGTCGCCCGCCCCGTTCGGATCGCCGGTACGTGCGAAGCGCGTCCAGTAGCGTGCCATCCGCCGGCCGATCTCCCGGTCCTCTCGAGTCGTCGGCAACCAGTCGTCATGCGTACCGAAGACGTACGGGATTTCGGCGCCATGATACGAGCCCATACTTGCTCCGAGTTCGCCGGAGCGTTGCTGCGAAAAATAATAAACGTAGGCGGCATGCCCTGCCGCCCGTACCCGTTCTGCGAAATACAGCGACGGGCAGACGAAGTTCTTCGCCGTTTCCAGCCGGTCGAGCCTCTGCAACGGCGCTTCGGTGTCCGCCAGTATGTCGAGCAGCCGGTCTTCCGCCTGCGGCGCGTTCTGCCGGATCCAGTCCAGCACATCCTCCTGGCGGGTCTCGGGATCGAGGTACATGCGCCATTCGTGCGCGTTGGTGCCGATGACCAGGTCGATGGCGGCCAGCTCGCCATCTTGCAGCGCGGCCCGCGCCGGCTGCAGGACACTGTCGCCGTCGACGACCGGGGCGTAATACTGGTCCGGCAACGCGGACTCGGCCGCGCTCACCAGGTCGGTCGCCGGTGCCTCGCGCAGCGTCGACAGTGGCGCATCCCGGTTCCCGGTTACCGCCGCAGCCAGGATGCGGCCCGACTCGAGGTAGTCGTCCCGCGTCGCCAGGTTATTGAACGCCGATCCCCCGCTCTGGTGGATCGCACGCCGGAACAGGCCGCGAGCCGGCGGCGACGTCGCCAGGTAGCCGATCGAGTTGGCGCCGGCCGACTCGCCGAAAACCGTTACGTTCGACGGGTCACCGCCGAAAGTCGCAATGTTGTCCCGGACCCAGCGCAATGCCGCCACCTGGTCGAGCAGCCCGAAATTCGACACCCGGAGCTCCGGGTGCGAGAAAAAACCGAGTATGCCGAGCCGGTACGGAATCGACACGACGACGACGCCCTGGGCAGCCAGTTCCGCGCCGATGTAATTGGGTTCGTAGGTCCAGCCGCTTTTGCTGCTGCCACCGTGGATCCAGACCATGACCGGCAGCTTGTTGGAGCCACCGGCCGGCGTCCACACGTTCAGGTACAGGCAGTCCTCGCTGAACTCCGGCGCAACGACGACGTCCGGTTCGGCCCCAAAGCCCCTGGCGAGGTCCCGGTACCAGCGAACCAGGTGCATGCCCTGCATGCAGGCCGGGCGAAAGCGGTCCGCGGCCCACACGGCGGGCATGTCGCGCCTCGCCCGCGGCGGCTCCCAGCGCAATTCGCCTACCGGCGGTTCGGCGAAAGGAATGCCGAGATACGCAACGACGTCGCCGCCCGGCGTCCGGACGCCGCTGTAAAGCGTATGGCCGTCGCTGACGGAATCTTCGAGAGGCACATTATTCGATCCGCAGCCGGTGAAGATCAACGTCGTTGCCACCGCAAGGATGCCCGCAATCCCTCTCATCGCCGCGCTACCGGAGACCGACCAGGACGCAGCCGCGGACGCCGCGCTCGACCAGTTCGTGGCTGCGGGCGATTTCGTCGAGCGGGAGCCTGGCGGAGACCCGATGCTGCAGCCGGTTTTCGCGCAGGGCGGACTCGATGTCGGCGATCGCCGCCTGCTTGGCCGGCTCGGGCATTGCATAGACGATAACGATGCGGATGTTCAGGTCCATGTAGAGCATGCGAGGGAACGGCAGCCTGGGCTCGGGCTGCTGCATCGACGCATAGGTCGCGATCGTCCCGCTCGTCTCGATGCAGTCGAGAACTTCGCCCAGGTTGGCACCGAATTCGACGTCGATGACGCGATCGACTTTTTCGCCGCCCGTCGCGTCGAGCACCCTGCGTCCCCAGCCTGCCTCGCGATGATCGACGACGTCGACCGCGCCGGCTGCGCGGCAGGCCTGCTCGTCCGCGGTATTGCTCGCGGTCGCGACGACGAATGCGCCGGCCTGGCTGGCCCACTGGATCGCGTAGTGACCCACGCGCCCCGCACCGCCCGTCACGAGTACGCGCTGCCGCTCGACGGGCCCGTCCGCGAACACGGTGCGGTGCGCCGTCATCGCCGGGATGCCCATGCAGGCGCCGACGTCGAAGGATGCCGGCTCCGGCAGGCGGGCAG
Source organism: Gammaproteobacteria bacterium (assembly GCA_029884165.1). Lineage (GTDB taxonomy): Bacteria > Pseudomonadota > Gammaproteobacteria > Steroidobacterales > Woeseiaceae > JAOUIH01. The sequence continues at coordinate 3,672 of JAOUIH010000049.1, forward strand.
CCCTTGCGGAATCGAGGGCCACGAGTTCGGCCGCGGTGCCGAAGCGCCGCCCGTATTGCGCCTGGTATACCCATACTCGCTCGCCGATCCTGGACTCGCTTACCCCGGCGCCGACCGCAACGATACGTCCCGCGCCGTCGCTGTGCGGTATGACGGGGCCATCCGCGAGCAGGTTCGGGGCCGAGCCGGCCCGCTTCTTGACGTCGGACGGGTTCACGCCGCTCGCGTGAACTTCGACCAGGACTTCGCCCGGGCCCGGCTCCGGGTCCGGCAGCTCACCGACCCGGAGCACCTCGCGTGCGGGGCCAAAGCGCTCGAACCAGGCCGCTCTCATCGCGCGTCCTCCACCGGCGCCTTGTCGAGCCAGTTGGCCAGGCTCTCGGTGTTGCCGTCTATCGCGATCGCCTGGCCGGACACGTAGCGGCCTCCGTCGGACGCCAGGAACACCGCCATCCGGGCGACATCCTCGCCCTCGACGAATACGCCCAACGAGGTTTGTTGCAGGTAGACGTCCCGTATCGCCGCTGGCGTCATGCCCCGTTCCTGCGCATCGCGCTCGATCACGCCGTCGATTCTCGGCCCGTTGACACTGCCCGGGCACAGCGCGTTGACGCGTATGCCGGATGGGCCGAGTTCCATGGCCCAGGTCTTGGTCAGGCCGACCAGCGCCCACTTCGCCGCGACGTAGGGCGAACGGAGCGGGCAACCGTACAGGCCGGCCGTGGACGCAATGTTGATGATCGATCCCCCGCCGGCACCTTTCAGCAGCGGCACGGCACGGCGCGTGCAGTAGAAATTGGCGTTCAGGTCCACCGCGATCGTCCGGTCCCAGTCTGCCGGGTCGATCCTGTCCACCGCCGCCGCCGGCCCGGATATGCCGACGTTGTTGACCAGCACGTCGAGCTTGCCCTCGAGGCGCACCAGGGCTTCGAACACCGCTGCCAGTTCGGTATCACGGGATGCATCGGCCCGGTGGCAGTGGATTCCGGGCCTCGCCTGCCGGAGTTCGTCGAGCCGATCCGGCGAGACATCAAATACGTGTACGCTGTCGCCAATCGTATCGAAGGCTTCGGCAATCCTGCGGCCGATGCCACTTGCGCCGGCGGATACGAGCACGCTGCGTCGATTGTTCAATGACCCGTACCTGCGTCGCGGGGGAAATCCCGATCGGTAATGCCGCAGATGCTGCGGCGCCGGATGCGGCCGGTCAACCCTGGCGACCGGCCTTTCCCAGGGAGCCACAAACAGGTCGGGGATCCGGGAGCGATCCGGATCCCCGTGCCCGATTGCTGATGGCGACGAAGAATCAGCGCGCGCGCAGCGCGTCGCGGATCTCGGTCAGCAATGCCTCTTCCTTGCTCGGCCCGGGAGGCGGCGGTGGCGCGGCTTCCTGCTTCTTGATGACGGTATTCATCGCCTTGACGACCAGGAAGATCGCAAACGCGATGATCGTGAAATCGACGATGGTCTGGATGAACGCGCCGTAGTTCAGCGTGACCGCAGCGACTCCGTCCGCAGCCTCCTTCATGGTCACCGCCAGGTCACTGAAGTCGACGCCGCCCAGCAGCAGGCCGATCGGCGGCATCAGGACGTCTCCGACGAATGATGAAACGATTTTGCCGAAAGCGCCGCCCATCACGATACCGACCGCCATGTCGACTACGTTGCCGCGTACTGCAAAATCCCGAAACTCCGTAAGCATGGACATTGGTACACCCCTTTTATTTCCCGGCAGGATTGCCGAACAGTTTTCGGTGCCCGGATCGGACGTCACACGCTACGCGTATGCGGCCACCCGGATGCGGGTCACTAATAACACCCGGTTAGCGCGAATTCAATCGCTGCGGGGCGCCGCGAGATGGTGCCGATCCTGTTTCGAATTCAGCCAGTTGGTCAACACGAAGAGACCGCAGATCAGCACGACCAGCACCTGCGCAGGCGACCACGCATAGTGCCAGCCGGCCGGCGCGGCGTCGCTGCAGATGCCGAGACCCGTACGATGGATGCCGGCACCGACCGACCATATGTTGTACAGCGCGAAGGGCAAGAGCAGCGCCAGCGGGATAGCGAGCCAGCGCAGCATCGACTGAATCTCGACGAAGGGCCGGGTCAGTCGCAGCATGGAGGCCATGGCGACCGTGAGCGGCGCCATGCCGAGCAGCAGCGCATGCATCTCGCCACCGTCCGGCCCGCAGCCAATACGGTGCAGCGCCGCGAGCCACACGGTGTGCGCATACAGGACCATCCAGCCGACGAGGCTGCAGCCGAGCCGCAGGAATACCTCGGCGAAGCGCATTCCGGAGCAGGCTAGGCCCGCACCTGCCCGGTGAGCGAGGCCGCGTCGAATTCTGCGAGATCTTCGGCGCCCTCCGTTATCACCTTGTGCAGCGCTATCGTCTCCGGCAGGACATGGCTCATGTAGAAACGCGCCAGCTTGCGCTTGCGCTCGTAGATTTCGCCCTGCTTGCCCGAGATTGCGGCGACCACCTGTGCCCAGAGGATGGCAACCGTCGTCAGCGCGAACAGGCGCTGGAACTCGGTCGCCGCGCCCCGGGCGGCTGCGTCGTCTTCCAGGACGCGCTGGCGCATGCACCCGGTCGCATCGGCCAGGCGCTCGAAAGCGGCGGCAGCCGGACCGATGATGCCCTCGAGTTCCCGGTCTTTGCGCGCGGCCTCGAGGAACCGGGCCCAGCGAGAGAATTCGGCATCGACGAGTCGCCCCCCGTCGAGCGACAGCTTGCGCGTCACGAGGTCGAGCGCCTGTACCTCGTTCGTGCCCTCGTAGATCGGCGTGATGCGGCTGTCGCGAACCAGTTGCTCCATGCCCCACTCGCGGATGTAGCCGTGGCCGCCGAATACCTGCTGCGCCGAGAGTGAACTCGTGACGGCGAGATCCGAGAGGTAGGACTTCACTATCGGCGTCAGGAGCGCGACCGTGTCCGCGGCACCCTTGCGTTCCTCCGGGCTCGGCGCCCGATGCATCAGGTCTGTGTGGAGGGCCGTGTAAATTGCGAGGGCACGACCGCCCTCGATCTGCGAGCGCATGCGCAGCAGCATCCGGCGGATCTCGGGGTGATAGACCAGGGGATCGGCACGTTTGGACGGGTCGGGCCGTGGTTCCGGAGCGCGGCTCTGCAGTCGTTCGCAAGCGTAGTCCAGTGCATTCTGGCAGGCGATCTCCGCGATGCCCAGGCCCTGGATGCCGACGGTGATGCGTTCGATGTTCATCATCGTGAACATGGCGACCAGGCCACGGTTCTCCTCGCCGACCAGGTAGCCTGTTGCATCCTCGAAATGCAGCATCGCTGTCGCCGAGCCGCGTATGCCCATCTTGTGCTCCAGCGACCCGGTCTTGACCGAATTACGTTCGCCGACCGAACCGTCCTCCCGGACGTGATTGCGCGGCACGAGGAAGGTGCTGATGCCGTGCGAGCCCGCGGGAGCGCCGTCGACGCGAGCGAGCACCAGGTGCACGATGTTCTCGGTGAGGTCGTGATCGCCGGATGTGATGAAGATCTTGGTTCCGTTGATCCGGTAGCTGCCGTCAGGCTGCGGTGTTGCCCGCGTGTTCAGCAGGCCGAGATCCGTGCCGCAGTGCGGTTCGGTCAGGCACATCGTGCCCGTCCAGCGCCCGGCGATCATGTTCGGCAGGTAGCGTCGGCGAAGGTCCTCGGAGGCCGAGGCCGCTACCAGGTGACCGGCGCCATGGCTCAGCTCGGTATACAGCTTGAACGCGAGATTGCAGGCGGCCAGCATCTCGTCGACCATGAACTGCAGCAGGCGCGGCAGCCCCTGGCCGCCGTACTCCGGGTCGGAGTCGATGCTGGTCCAGCCGCCCTCGACGAATTTCCGATAGGCCTCCCGGAAGCCCGGCGGGGTGCGGACTTCGCCGCTGTCGAGTACGGCCCCGACGGCGTCCCCGGTCGCGTTGATCGGCAGCAGTTCGCTCGCACAGAACCGCCCGGCCTCCTCGAGCATGAAGCGCAATGCGTCGCTGTCGAGATCCTCGAAGCCCGGTAAGCCGGTCAACCGTTCGATCCCGAGCCATTCCTCGATGAGGAACATCATGTCGTCGACGGGCGCCTGGTATTTCATCGATCGCTCCCTTGTCAGTTGCGCAGCGGTTTCCCGAACTCGAGCATGTGCCGGATGCGAGCCCGCGTCGCGTCGGTCGCCGCAAGCGCCAGGAATGCTTTGCGTTCGAGCGCGAAGATTTCATCCTCGCTCATCCGGGTACCGGCGTCGACGTCACCGCCGGTTACGATCATCGCGATCTGTGTCCCCGTGACGACGTCGTGCGGGGTCAGTCGCCCCTTCGCGGCGGCCCCGGCCAGCCAGTCCTGCATGTCCGACCATACCTGCCGGCCAGGCATCAGGAAATCTCCCCGCCCGGTCGGCTCGTAGCCCGGCGCCAGCGCGCGGACCGCGCGGACGGCGGCGTCCAGCAGCCGATCCCTGTTCATCACGAACTCGTCCGTTCCCGGACGGAACATCGCAAGCTCGGCCGCTTCCAGCGGCGAGCGCGCCGTCTTGCCGTAACCGACGGTGATGAAGGCCTGCCAGGCCGCCTCGGACTCCTTGCCCTTGATATCGCGCCAGCGGTACAGGAGTTCCTTTACGCCGCCGCCGCCGGGCACGACGCCGACCAGCGATTCGACCAGGCCGCTGACCGAGTTTGCATGGCAGACGACCTTGTCCGCATGCAGTACGACCTCGAAGCCACCGCCTACCGACAGGCCGGACGGCGCGGCCACGGCCGGTACGGGCGCCATCCTCATCGCCTTTACGGTCTGTTGGAAATGGTGCAGGAACCCGTCCAGCCCGTCGAGATCATCGGCATCGATGAATGCAGCGATGGCCTCGAGATTCACGCCGCAGGAGAAATGCGGCGCGTCGTTGTGCACCACCAGTCCCGAGAGCCCGGAGGATGCATGCCGCAGCGCGGCCTCCAGCAGCTTCATCGAGTCGCCGTCCAGTGCATTGGCTTTCGTATGAAACTCGACGAGGCCGATATCCCCATCGATGACGAAATAACTCGCAGCGCGATTTTCGTGCACCGGCTGCAGCGCGCGGCGCTCCTCGCTGAAACGCCGGATGCCGGGCGCACGGCGCAGGTCGCGCCATGAACCGTCCGCCAGCAGGTGCTGCAGCCGGCCGCCGGACACACGATAGAACGACTTGCCGACAGCGGCCCGCAGGAAGGCCGGCACCGGCCTCCCTTCCTTTTGCAGCCGCTGCACGAACCGGTCGGGCCCGATGGCGTCGATCATCTCGAAGGGCCCGCGGGCCCAATTGTAGCCGAGCTTCATCGCGTCATCGATTGCCACCAGCGACTCGTTCACCTCGGGCACCAGCTGCGCGGCATAGACCAGCGTATCCGACAACACGTCCCACGCGTAACGTCCGTACCTGTCGTCTGCCTCGAGCAGCTGCGTGAAGTCACCACTCTCCTCGGCTTTCACCGCGATGGCCGGCCGGCTCCGGTCGTAGGGCCGGTAGTCGAAACTCGCAAAGTCGAGCGTCTCGCGCGTCGCGCTGTTGCCGGGCTCGCGGAACCTGTAAAAGCCGCCTCGCCCTCCCTTGTTGCCGAGCAGACCCGCATCGATCATCCGCCGCATCACCGCTATCTCGTCGGCAACCCGGTGAAACATGTCCTCCGGTGGCAGTATGTCGACGAGGCTCCTGGCGACGTCGCTCATCAGGTCGATGCCGATGAGATCGTACAGCCCGAAGACGCCGGTCTTCGGCACGCCCATCGGCCGGCCGAAAATCGCATCTGCTTCCTCGGGGCTCAGCCCGAGGCGAAATGCGGAGTGCAGCGCGGTCTGGATGGCAAACACGCCAACCCGGTTACCGAGAAAGCCCGGCGTGTCCTTGCAGACGACGATGCCCTTGCCCATCCGCTCATCATTGAAGCGCTCGAGGCAATCGATGACTTCCGGTAGCGTCGCTTCGCCCCGCACGATTTCCAGGAGCGGCATGTAGCGCACGGGATTGAAAAAGTGCGTTATCGCGAATTCGCGCCGGAACGCTTCCGGCATGCCGTCGACGAGCAGCGAGATCGGAATCGTCGACGTATTCGAGGAAACGATGGAACCCGTGCGCCTGACCGCGTCTATCCGGCGATAGAGTGCACGCTTGACTTCCAGGCGCTCCACGACGGCTTCGGCAATCCAGTCCGCATCCGCGATCTTCGCCAGGTCGTCCTCGGTATTGCCGATGCGGATCCGCGCAAGCTTGTCCTTGTGCAGCAGTCCGGGCTGCTGCTCGTTCATCAGGCGCTCCAGCGCACGCTCGCAGATCGCGTTGCGATTCGGGCCCTGGCTCGGCACGTCGAGCAGGAGGACGTCGACGCCCGCATTTGCCAGTTGGCCGGCAATGCCCAGCCCCATTGTGCCGGCCCCGATGACCGCCGCTTGCTCTATCGTGTACATGCCTGTCTCAATCGCGAGGGTTGTGCCTGAAGACGAATTCGCTGAGCAACGCCCGGCACGGGTCCGGCGCCTCGATCGGCACCATGTGCCCGGACTCCTCGACCACGTGCAGGACGCAGCCGGGAAGCGCTTCCGCCAGCGCCAGCCCCGCCTTGCGGGGCGTCATCCGGTCCTTGCCGCCGAGGATCACCTGCGCAGGCACGAGGATCGACGCCGCAGCCCCCCGGCCGTTACGGTAGCTGTTGCAGGCCCTGAGGTCCGCGTACAGCGCCTCGGCAGAATTGCTGTCCATCGTCCGGCGCCCGCCGGCAAGCATGGAAGCCCCGGGTATGCGCCCCTGGTGAAAATGCCCGGCAGGGCCGAACCCCCAGCCGATCATCATCGCAACGGCGGATGGCGGATCGTCCCGCGCGGCATCGAGCAGTGCCTGGTTGACCGGCGTCTCGCAGCCGCTCGCAATGAAGGACACGCTCCGCAGGAACTCCGGCTGCCGGCCTGCAAGTTCGAGTGCCACGAGGCAGCCCTGCGAATGACCGACCAGCGACAGCCGCGTCACGCCGAGGCTGGCGACCACGTCGGCCACCCAGTCTGCCATCGACTCGATGCTGTCGAGGCACGGACCAGCGGAGTGCGTGTGACCCGGCAGGTCGGGACACAGGACCGAATACTGGCGGAATGCGAAAAAACGCGAATGCAGCCCCCAGAACGTGTGGTCGAGCGCGCTGCCGTGGATGAACATCACGGTCGGCTTGGATGCATCGAACGGCTTGCCGCCGGTCGACGCGAAGGCCCGTTTCCCCGCAAGCTCGAAATACATCAGCTGAATTTCCGTGCTGCGCGGAAGCCGTTCTCGAAGTCGACCCTGATATCGCGGATATCCTCCAGTCCGACCGACAGGCGAATCATATCCTCCGTGATACCGGCTGCCTTGAGCGCCTGGGCGTCGATGCGAGAATGCGTCGTCGACGCGGGGTGTATGACGAGCGTCTTGGCATCGCCGACGTTCGCCAGGTGCGACGCAAGCTCGACATTCTCGATGAACGCGCGGCCGGCGTCGCGGCCCCCCTTTACGCCGAAGCTGATGATCGAACCTGCGCCACGCGGCAGGTACTTCGCGACCAGGTGATGACTGCGATGTTCCGGCAATTCCGGATGATTGACCCAGGCCACCTGCTTGTGCGAGCCGAGGAATTCCAGCATAGCCCGCGTATTCGCTATGTGTCGATCCATGCGCAGCGACAGTGTCTCGATCCCCTGCAGGATGTAGAAGGCGTTCATCGGGCTCAGCGCCGGACCGAAATCACGCATCGCCTCCGCGCGGATGCGGGTGGCAAATGCGGCGGGCCCGAACTCCTCCCAGAAGCTGATTCCATTGAATGGTGCGTAGGGCTCGACAATCGTCGGATACTTGTCAGTCGCGCCCCAGTCGAAGTTGCCGCCATCCACGACCGCGCCCGCAATCGCGACTCCGTGCCCGCCCATCCACTTGGTCAGCGAATGGACGACCATGTTGGCGCCGAAATCGAAGCACCGGCACAAATAGGGCGTATTGAAGGTCGCATCGATCATCAGCGGTATGTGACGCTCCCGGCAGATCGAGGCCACCCGTTCGAGGTCCAGGATATCGAGACCCGGGTTGCCGATCAGCTCGCCGAACACCAGGCGCGTTTCGTCGCGCAGCGCCTCCTCGAGGCTACGCGTGTCGGTCGGGTCGAAAAATGTCGTGTTGATGCCGAAGCGCGGCAGCGTATTCTTCAACAGGCTGATATTGCCGCCGTACATCTGGGACGACGCGACGACATGGGCGCCCTGGCTAAGGATCGCCGTCAGCGCCACGAAGATCGCGCTCATGCCGGAGGCGGTGCACACGGCGGCCGACCCGCCCTCCAGGGCGGCAACTCTCTGCTCGAGCACACCGACCGTCGGGTTGGTTATGCGCGAATACGCGTGCCCCCCGCGCTCGAGATTGAAAATCGACGACGCGGTATCGGTATCCGGAAAGACATAGGACGTCGTCTGGTGTATCGGCGTCGCTCGCGAACCGAATTCCGGATCGACCGTCTGGCCTGCATGCAGGCTCAGCGTATCGAACGAGTGAAATTGAGACATGGCTATCGCTTCTTGTAATTCACTTGCGGGCCCTGCCGCCCGGGCCCTCACGAATCAGCGATCGCGAACGGCAGGGCATCGGGTTCGGGTCTATCATACAACGGGTTCCGAAGAGGCCCGAACTTCCCGATCGCGCGACTTACCGGCGCAACCCCAACGGGTCGTCGGGATCCACTCCCGGCATGTACCTCTGGTGCCGGTCGAGATTCGTCGTGCGGTAAACGAGCCCGAGCCAGTTATTGAAGATCGCTTTGGCCGTGTCGCCCCAGGTGTTGTCCACCAGGATAGCGAGCCTGTCCTCGGAGAACTCGGGGATCGTGCTGCCGCGACGGATTGCATGTGTCGCTGCTTCGACGAATTCGCTCGCGATCTCCCTTGCCTGCAGCGGAAAGTAGTTCTCCGGGTAAGGAGGCGGCTCTTCGAGTTCGCCCTCGAGGAATCGGAACACCTCGCGGCGGTATTCCTTCAGCAGGCTGACTGTGTCGTACTCCGGATGCCCCTGGAAATAGATGCGCCGGAACTGGTCCGGGCTGACCGCGATGTGTACGCCGGCCTCGGGACTCTCGGCGAGGATTCTCAGCCCGGCATCCAGCAGGTCTTCACGCCGGATCTCGTTGTAACGCGAATGCGGCGCGTCGAAGCGCGTGTTGATGTCTCGCAGCAGCGGGTGATCATGCGCGCTTACCTGGTGCTCGTAGACGCCCCAGCGTTTCTGTGGAAGCCGGTGGCGCCGAATCCCGTACAGGTGGTCGACGAGCGCATGAGTCGCGAGGCAGGAACAGAGGACCGAGGCGACGTTATCCACGGCCCAGGTGACAACGTCGATCAGCGGCCCCCAGAACGGCTCCATCCGCAGATCCGGATTGGCGACGTTCGCACCCGTAATGATTAGTGCGTCCAGCCCGTTCCTCTGCAGGTCCTCGAAGCGGGAGTAATAGCGGTCGATGTGGTCGCTCGCCTCCGGCCCCCTCGCTAACGCGCCGATCGAAAACGGGTATACGTAGAACTGGGCAATCTGGTTGCAGCTGCCGACCAGCCGGATGAACTGGCGCTCGGTGGCGGCGAGCGCCGTGTCCGGCATCATGTTCAGCAGACCGATGTGCAGTTCGCGAATATCCTGGCGAACCGCACGATCGACCGTCAGGACGGTGTGACCATGCTCCCGAAGGTGGGTGAACGTCGGCAGGTCGGAGTGCGCTACCAGCGTCATCGGCGTCAGGCCGCGTGCCGCAGCCAGCGCAGCAGGTAGTCGGCAAAGCTGCGGCGCACGACGACGTCAAATGCCTCCCCGTCCTCGTCCAGCCGGATGAGCACGTTCGCTTTTGCGAGTCCGCTCTGCGCGCAGGCCCCGGGCGCGAAGGCGCGCGGGTGAAAGTCCAGCGTGCATCCCTTTGCCAGCAAGTCGCGAACGCCGCTACCGGCCAGGTGCAGCAGCACCTGCCCGCCGCTGACGTCGTTGACGGCGGCGCCGTGCTTCGACAGTGCCTGCTCGAGTGCCGTGGCAACGTTTGCCGCGTCCGGTGTTGCCGACAGGACCAGCCACTCGTCGGGGCCCAGCCAGCAAATCGTGTGCGGGCCCGCCGTCGTCGCATTCGGTTGGACGGGCAGTGCCTGCCCCAGCGCCTCCTCGGCCGCCGTGCGCAGCCCGGCCTTGCCCGGGTCGCCGCGCAGGTTCAGCTGTCGCACGGCAGCGCGAATCTCGAGCGTCACGGTTGCCGACAGCTGCTCGCGGTCGCCGTGCGCGCCGACGAGGGTTTCGAGTCCATGACGTCGTTGCGACAGGTCAGTCATGCTGGCGCTCATTCTGCGGATCGTAGAATACCGGCGGCACGATCGTGACGGTCGCTATCGACCCGGCCCCCAGCGATGCGTGTATTGTCTCGCCGTGGCGCGAGCGTCCACCGGCTACCAGCGCCAGCGCGATCGGGTGGCCGAGGCAGTCACTCATGTAGCTCGAGGTCACGTGCCCGATCATCGGCACGGGATGCGCAGCGCCCGGCTCCTCGATCAGCTGCGCGCCCTCGCGGAGCACCGTCCTGCCGTCAGCGGACAGCAGCCCGACGAGCTGCTTGCGTCCTTCCCGAACGCAGTCCGGGCGGGCCAGCGAGCGCTTGCCGAGGAAATCCTTGTCCTTCGCCAGCATCCGCTCCAGGCCGAGATCGATCGGCGTAACGGAGCCGTCCGTGTCCTGACCCACGATGACGAATCCCTTTTCGGCCCGCAGCACGTGCATCGTTTCCGTGCCGTAGGGCGTAATCTCGAATTCACGACCCGCGTCCATCAGCGTCTGCCACAATGCCAGCGCGTGGGCGCTATCGACATTGATTTCGAATGCGAGCTCGCCGCTGAAGCTCACGCGGAACAGTTGCACCGGCAGGCCTGCCAGGTCGGCCTGTCGCATGCTCATGAAAGGGAACTGCTCGCGCGACAGGTCGATGCTGCAGCCGAGCTTTTCCAGCAGCCGCCTCGAGTTCGGCCCGGCAACCGAAATCGTCGAGAGCTGGTCGGTCAGCGACGTCAGGTAGACCTCGAGATCCGGCCACTCGGTTTGCAGCCAGGACTCGAGCCATGCAAGCACCCGCGCCGCGCCACCGGTCGTCGTCGTCAGGTAGTAACGTCGATCGCCGAGGCGCGTCATGACGCCGTCATCCATGACCATGCCGTCCTCGCCGAGCATCAGTCCGTAGGCGCAACGGCCGACGGCCATTCGCCCGACCTTGTGCGGATAGATGCGCTCGAGAAAGGCCACCGCGTCACGACCCTGCACATCGATCTTGCCCAGCGTCGATGCATCGAGGATGCCGATGGAACGCCGGGTCGCGAGACACTCGCGGGCTACTGCCGAATTCAGGTCCTCGCCGGCCCTGGGAAAATACCAGGGCCGGTGCCACTGGCCGACGTTCTCGAACGCGGCGCCGGCTGACACGTGCCATTCGTGGATCGCTGTCTTGCGCACCGGGTCGTAGAGTTCGCCCACTCCTTCACCCGCGCAGACGCCGAACGAAACCGGCGTAAACGGCGGCCTGAAGGTCGTCGTGCCGACCGAAGCCACGGGGGCGCCGAGTGTCTCGGCCAGTACCGCCATGCCGGTGATGTTGCCGAGCTTGCCCTGGTCGGTGCCGAAACCCAGCGCAGTGTAGCGCTTGACGTGTTCTACGTTCCGATAGCCCTCGCGCACGGCCAGCCGGACGTCCGCCACGCAGGTGTCGTTCTGGAAATCGAGGAACTGTTTCGGGCAGCTGTCCGGATCGCGGGCAGCCGGCACGCGCCAGAGCGGCTGCAGCGGTGTTTCGTCGCGCTCCTCCACTACAGGGAGTTCGGGCTCGGCGGCGTCGAAGCCGCAAGAGCGTGCCGCCGCGACGCCCGCGTCGCGGCCGTCGCGCAGGCAGTCGGCCAGGGACCAGCGGCCGTTGCCGGAACCGGCCGAGCGATTCGCCTGCCGGGATTCCGCCGGCACGAAGCAGTGCCTGCGCTCGTCCCAGGCAATGGCGCCGCCGGCCTGCGAATGCAGGTGTACGGCCGGATTCCAGCCGCCGGACACGGCGAGCAGGTCGCAGCGTATGTCGATCGAGTTGTCCGCCCGCGCATCGGTGTCGCCGTTCCACCTGGCGACGCGCACGCCGCCGACCGACAGCCGCCCCCGCACGTCGGTAACGATATGCCCGTGCAGGACCGGGATGCCGACCGCCTCGACCCGGTCCGTGAGTTCACTGGATACACTGCCGCGGCTGTCGACCAGCGCGCCGACCGTAGCGCCGGCGTGCGCCAGGTCGAGCGCGCACTGGTAGGCAGAGTCGTTGTTGGTGAACACGACCGCACGCCTGCCCGGGCACACGGCGTAGCGCTTGATGTAGGCGGATACCGCCGATGCCAGCATCACGCCGGGACGGTCGTTGTTGCAGAAAGCCAGCGGGCGTTCGAACGCTCCCTGCGCCAGGACGACCTGTCGCGCGCGCACCCGCCACAGTCGCTCGCGCATATCGCCGCCGCATTCCTGGGCGATGGTGACGAAATTGTGATCGTGATAGCCGAACACGATGCTGTGAGTAAGCACGCGGACGTCATCAAATTCGCGCAGTTCGTCGACGACTGCCGCGATCCACTCGTCCGCAGGCCGTCCTCCGATCGGCAGGTCGCTGCCGACGAGGCTGCCGCCGGGCTCTCGCTGCTGATCGGCAAGGATGACCCGGGCGCCGGACCTGGCCGCGGCCAGCGCCGCCATGAGACCCGCCGGGCCGGCACCGACGACCAGTACGTCACAGTGCGCGTTGCGGTGTTCGTAGCGATCCGGATCGGGCCTGTCGGGCGCGACACCGAGTCCCGCCGAACGACGGATGAATGCTTCGTAGTAATCCCACCAGCGCTGCGGGAACATGAAGGTCTTGTAGTAGAAACCTGCGGAGAAGACGCGGCCGAACAGGTCGTTGACCGAACTCGCGTCGAAGCGCAGGCTCGGCCACCCGCGCGTGGATCGCGCCTCGAGCCCGTCGTACAGGCTTACCTGCGTGGCGCGCTGGTTCGGCAGCGTACCCGCGCCGGAGCCCAGCTGCAGGATAGCGTTCGGTTCTTCCGCACCGCAGCCGATGATGCCGCGCGGCCGGTGCAGCTTGAAGCTCCGGTTGACCAACCGGACGCCGTTCGCGAGCAACGCCGAGGCGAGCGTGTCACCCTCGTAGCCGCCGTAGTCGCGTCCGTTGAAACGAAACCGGAGCGGCCTCGAGCGATCGATGCGACCGCCGCTGCCGAGACGATTGGTTTGCCTCGCCATGATCGCGCTAACCCTCGTCTTTTCCGTGCAGGCGGAACGTTCCGGCGATGCGGTATGTAAGCGTATCGCGCTCGATGCCGAACCAGCGGCGGCATCCCTGGCTGTGATTCCACAGCTCGCGGTGCGCACCCTTCGGATTGTTGCGCATGAACAGGTAGTCGGCCCATTCTGCGTCGCTCAGTGCGGCCGGGTCCTTGGGCCGCGTGATGCCGGCCTCGCCGCCATAGCTGAACTCCGTCTCGGCTCGCTCACCGCACCAGGGACAGTCGATCAGCAACATCGTCCGTTCTCCCGTTCGTCAGTGCGCGACGGCCGCGGCGCCGTGCTCGTCGATCAACGCACCGCTCTCGAAGCGCTGCAGGTCGAACGCACGATTCAGCTCGTGCGGCTCGTCGTTGGCGATCGTGTGCGCGAACACCCAGCCGGAACCGGGTGTTGCCTTGAAGCCGCCGGTGCCCCAGCCGCAGTTGAAATACAGGCCGTTTACCGGCGTCTTGCTGATGATCGGGCAGGCATCCGGGGCGACGTCCACTATCCCGCCCCACATCCTGAGCATCCGCACCCGGCTGAAGATCGGGAACAGCTCGATGATCGCCTGCATTGCGTGCTCGATCGTCGGGAAACTGCCGCGCTGGGCGTAGCCGTTGTAGGCGTCGATGCCGGCGCCGATAACGAGCTCGCCCTTGTCGGACTGGCTGATGTAACCGTGGACCGCATTCGACATCACGACCGTGTCGAGCACGGGCTTCAGGGGCTCGGACACGAAAGCCTGCAGCGGGTGGCTCTGGATGGGCAGGCGGATGCCCGCCATCGACGCGAGTACGCTCGCGTGGCCCGCGACGACGACGCCGACGCGGTCCGCGTCTATCGCCCCCCGCGTCGTGTCGACGCCGATGATGCCATCCCCGTCGCGACGAATACCGGTGACCTCGCACTGCTGGATGATGTCGACGCCCAGGCGGTCCGCGGCCCGGGCGAAGCCCCAGGCGACCGCATCGTGGCGGGCGACGCCGGCACGGCGCTGCAGTGACGCACCGAGTATCGGGTAGCGCGACGTCGGCGAGGTATTGAGTTGCGGTATGTTTTTCTTCAGCTGCACCGCCGTAACGACTTCGGCGTCGATGCCGTTCAGGCGATTCGCGCTGACGCGTCGTTCGATGTCTCGCATGTCCTGCAGCGTGTGGCCGAGGTTGTACACCCCGCGCTGGCTGAACATCACGTTGTAGTTCAGGTCCTGGCTCAGGCCTTCCCACAGCTGCATCGATTTCTCGTAGAGCAGTGCCGCCTCGGTCCACAGGTAATTCGACCTGACGATCGTCGTGTTACGCCCGGTGTTGCCGCCGCCGATCCAACCCTTCTCGAGCACGGCCACGTCTTTCATGCCGTGGTCGCGGGCAAGGTAGTACGCGGTAGCGAGACCGTGCCCGCCGCCGCCGATCACCAGCGCGTCGTACTTCTTTTTCGGCTTCGGGCTGCGCCAGGCCTCCGGCCAGTTCCGGTTGTGGCTCAGCGCATTGCGCAGCAGCGACAGGGCCGAATACTTCATTTCCCGTCGCCCTCCCAGAGACCCGGGTGGTCGTGCTCGAACTGCGGCAGGCCGTCGCAGACATCGTAGTAGTCCGACGCGTCCGCCGTGTGGATGTGCTCCCGGCTCGCGAGGCCCGTCGGCGCGTCGATCGTGCCGGCCATGACGCACATGTATTTACCGTGTGCCGGTTCCCAGAAAAGGCTCGATCCGCAGTGCTTGCAGAAACCGCGCCGCGCGATATCCGACGAGCGATACCAGGCAAGCCCTGCCTGCCCGGTCAGCGTCAGATGCTGGTGACTAACGGCGGTGGCCGCCACGAAATGCCCGCTGGTCTTCCGGCACTGCGAGCAGTGGCAATAGACGACCGGCCGCATGGGCCCATTGATCCTGTAGGTGACGGCGCCGCAGAGGCAACCGCCCGTTGCTTCAGCCGTTGGCGCCATTGACGTCTCGCAGTCGTTCGTTCCCGGGATCGAAGGGGCTCTCGGCAACGACGGTTGCCGGATAGGTTCGGCCGAGGATCTCGATCTCCAGCGCCGTCCCCGGCTCGGCGAGATCCGGCGTCACCATGCCGAGCGCGAGCGACCGGTCGATGCGGAAACCGTATCCTCCGCCGGTCGCCCGACCGACGAGCTTGCCGCCTTTCGTGAGCGCGTTGTTGCCGAGCGCATCGGCATCCGTGACGCCATCGACGGTGAGCGTCACGAGCGCGTAGCGCGAACCGGCTTTTTTCGCCGCGAGCAGCGCGTCGCGACCCAGGAAATCGCCCTTGTCTTCCCGAACGAAACGGCCCATGCCCGATTCGTATGCGCTGTACTCGATCGATAACTCCGTACCAACCATCCTGTAAGACTTTTCGAGCCGCATCGAGTCCATCGCCCGGATGCCGAAAGGCCTGAGACCGAGATCGCCACCCGTCTCGAACAGGGCGTCGAAGATGCGGTTCTGGTACTCGATCGGGTGATGCAGCTCCCAGCCGAGCTCGCCGACATAATTGACGCGCATGGCGTTGACGGGCGCCATGCCGACCACGATGTTCCGGGCCGTCAGCCATGGAAAGGCCTCGTTCGACAGGTCCGCATCGGTGACCCGCTCGAGCAGGGTTCTCGCCTTCGGCCCGGCGACGACGAGAACGCCGACAGCGCCGGTAAGCTGCGTGAACTGGACCGAGCCGTCGCTCGGCATGTAGCGGCGTATGTAGTCATGGTCCAGGCGCTGCAGTGCACCGGCCGATACCAGGTAAAAAGATCCGCCCGCTTCGCGGCAGATGGTGAATTCGGAGTGGATCCCTCCATTCCGGTTCAGCGCGTGCGCCAGCGTGATCCCGCCGACCTTCGACGGCAGCCGGTTTGCAACCAGGTAATCCAGGAACTTCTCGGCGCCCGGGCCGGACAGGCGGCATTTCGCGAACGCGGTCATGTCGAGCAGGCCTACGTTTTGCGTCGAGTTCGCGACCTC
Source organism: Gammaproteobacteria bacterium (assembly GCA_029884165.1). Lineage (GTDB taxonomy): Bacteria > Pseudomonadota > Gammaproteobacteria > Steroidobacterales > Woeseiaceae > JAOUIH01. The sequence continues at coordinate 19,969 of JAOUIH010000049.1, forward strand.
CTTGCGGATCGCCTCGAACCACCTCGAGCGTCGGAACGACCAGTCGTCCTCCTGTGGCATGCCGTCGGTCGCGAAGAAGTTCGGCCGTTCCCAGCCGAACTTCTGGCCGAACACCGCGCCCAGGTCCTGCATGCGCTGGTAGCAAGGCGCCGTGCGCAGCGGCCGGCAGGCCGGCCTTTCCTCGTCCGGGTAGTGAATAACGAAGACGTGCGAATACGCCTCTTCGTTCTTTTCGATCAGGTACTCCTTCGTGACGTAGTCGCCATAGCGTCGCGGCTCCACGCCGAGCATATCGATCGTAGGCTCTCCCTCGACGATCCACTCCGCAAGCTGCCACCCGGCCCCGCCGGCGGCGGTGATGCCGAAGCTGTGCCCCTCGCTGAGCCAGAAGTTATCCAGGTCCCAGGCAGGCCCGATTATGGGATTGCCGTCCGGCGTATACGCAATGGCGCCGTTGTAGACCTTCTTGATGCCAACCTCGGCGAATGCGGGCACCCGGTTCATTGCCGCCTCGATGTGCGGCTCGAGGCGCTCTATGTCTTCCTGGAACAACTCGTACTCGGCGCGCGGATCGGGCCCGTCGACGTAACAGCACGGGGCCCCCTTCTCGTACGGGCCCAGGATGAAACCGCCGTTCTCCTCGCGCAGGTACCACGAGCCGTCCGATTCCCGGAGGACGCCCATCTCAGGCTCGCCCCGGCCCCGGCGCTCGACCAGCTCGGGATGCGGCTCGGTCACGATATACTGGTGTTCGACCGGCATGACCGGCAGGTCGAGTCCGACCATCGCGCCGGTCTGGCGCGCATAGTTGCCGGTCGCGCTGATGATGTGTTCGCAGGTGATGTCACCCTTGTCGGTCCGGACCAGCCAGGCCCCGGAAGCCTTGCGCTCGATCGCCAGCACGGCCGTGTGGCGGTAAATCGTGGCGCCGCGTGCCCTCGCACCCTTTGCCAGCGCCTGCGTCAGGTCGGCGGGCTGGATGTAGCCGTCGTCCGGGTGGTAGATGCCGCCGACGAGCCCGTCCGTATTGCACAGCGGCCACAGCTTCCTGATGTCGGCCGGCTCGAGGAAGCGGACGTTGATGCCGATGGTCCTCGCAGTCGCCGCGTACTGGTAATACTCGTCCATGCGATCGCTGTTCATCGCCAGCCGCAGGTTGCCGACTCTCCTGAACCCGACCGGCTGGCCGGTTTCTTTTTCCAGCTCGCTGTAGAGATTCACCGAGTACTTGTGAATCTGGCCGACGCTGTAGCTCATGTTGAAGAGCGGCAACAATCCGGCCGCGTGCCAGGTCGAGCCGGAGGTCAGTTCGCCTTTCTCGATCAGGACGACCTTATCGCCCCAGCCCTTTTTCGCCAGGTGGTACAGCGCGCCGACCCCGACGACGCCGCCGCCGATTACGACGACGCGGGCTTCGCTTTTGACTGAATTCTGTGCCATCGATCCTCTTCTTGCCGGGGCATTTCCGGAATGCGGGACTCAAGTGAAATGTATCCGATTTCGGACACCGGACCCAACCGGCAGCTCCAAAACGGGGAGAATGCGGGACCAGTCAGAAAAAGGGCCGCGGCTCCCGCGCAAACAGCTCGCGAACCCTCGGCGCGAAGTGCTCGAGCGGAAAAGTCTCGTAGCCCGGGTCGAACGAAGGCTGGTCCCACCGGGCGCAGAAATGGGCGCAGGCCTCGTAACAGGGGTGGTCGCGGTAGCGATCGCGAGCGTTGCGGTCGCCGCCGGCGAAGTGAAACCAGTAGTAACCCTGGAAGATTCCGTGGTGCTTGACGATCCAGTGATTACGGTCGCTGACATAGGGCGCAAGCACCGCGGCCGCGACTTGCGAGTGATTTGCCGGCGCAATGATATCGCCGATGTCATGCAACAGCGCACAGACGATTGTCTCGTCGTCGGCACCGTCGCGCTCCGCTCGGGTCGCGGTCTGCAGGCTGTGCTGGAAACGACTGATCTGGTAGGGCGACTCACAGTCCAGGTCGCGCAGCCATCCGAGGACTCGTTCGGCGAATTCGCCCGACTTGCGGGCCTCATCCTCGAACAGGAGATCGTAATCGGCCTGCGTGCCGAACTGCATCTCCGTGAAAGCGACTTTGCGCGACATGCCTAGTAGTCCTGGTCCGGGAGTTCCGACTTGCGGCGCGCGATGTAGTCGAGCAGCGCCTCGTCGACGGCAGGATCGAGAGCCGGCGCTTCGTAGTCCGCCAGCATCGACTTCCAGATCCCGTTGGCACGCTGGGCCGCATCTTGCGACCCCTCGAGCTCCCATTGCTCGAATCGATTGTTATCCGCGATCGTAGACCGGTAAAACGCGTTTTCGAAATTCGCCCGCGTGTGCGCGGCTCCGAAGAAGTGCGACCCGGGCCCGACTTCGCGCAGCGCATCGAGCCCCTGGCCGTTCTCCGACATGTCGACTCCGCGCAGCAGCACGGCAATCATGTTGGCCTGGTCGGCATCGATAATGAACTTCTCGTAGCCCATGACCAGCCCGCCTTCGAGCCAACCCGCCGTGTGCAGCATGAAATTGACGCCTGCAAGCGCGGAGGTCTGCAGCGTATTCGCCGACTCGTAGGCCGCCTGCGCATCCGCGATCTTCGCTGCGCAGAGCGCGCCGCCGCTGCGAAAGGGCACGCCCAACCGCCGAGCAAGGGCGGCCGCGACATAGAGAATCAGGCTCGGCTCCGGCGTACCGAAAGTCGGTGCGCCCGACTGCATCGACACGGCTGCCGAAAACGTGCCGAAGATCACCGGCGCGCCGGGCTTTACAAGCTGTATGTAAGCCATGCCTGCGAGCGCCTCCGCAAGTATCTGCGTGGCCGTGCCGGCGACCGTGACCGGCGACATCGCCCCGGCAAGCAGGAACGGAGAAATCATCGTCGCCTGGTTGTGCCGGGCGTAGACGGTCGCCGCGCCCAGCATGGTGGCGTCATAGGTCATCGGCGAGTTGGCGTTGATCAGGCTGGTGAGGACCGTGTTGTTCTCGACGAAATCGTCGCCGAACAGGATCTTAGCCATGCTGACCGTGTCCTCTGCACGACTCGGGCGCGTGACCGACCCCATGAAGGGCTTGTCGCTGTAACGGATGTGGCTGTAGACCATGTCGAGGTGGCGCTTGTTGACCGGTATGTCCACCGGTTCGCAGACGGTACCGCCGGAGTGGTGAAGTCCAGGGCTCATGTAGGTGAGCTTGACGAAGTTCCGGAAGTCCTCGAGCGTCGCATAGCGCCGGCCGCCATCGAGGTCGCGGACGAACGGCGAGCCGTAGGCCGGAACGAGCACCGTGCGCTTGCCGCCGATAATCACATTGCGCTCGGGATTCCTGGCGTGCTGCGTATACTCGGCCGGTGCGGAAGCCTGCACGATGCTGCGGCACATGCCGCGCGGGAAGCGGACCCGCTCTCCGGCGACGCTGGCGCCTGCCTTCTGCAGCAGGTTCAGCGCCTCCGGGAAATCATTGAACTCGATTCCGATCTCCTCGAGAACGGTGTCGGCGTTATGCTCGATGAGCGCCAGGGCCTGGTCGTCGAGCACCTCGTAATATGGAATGTGCCGCTCGATGAATGGCGCCGTCGAAACCGGCCGCCGTTGCCGCGCCTCGCGCCGCGCTTCCCTGCCGGCCCCTCTCCCCCTGCCTTGCCTGCTGCTCATGTAAATCCCCGCACGCGCTGCTCGAACGACCACGGATGGACGAAATTGACCGGCAGGATGCCACTTCACGGCGAATTTGGCGATACTTCCCCAGCCGGTATTGCCGCCGCAGGCGAAGGAGTATGCTGGGCGCCGGCACGGCGGACCGAACGGCAATCGATGTGTCGGCCGAAATCCGGGATAACGAGGAATTCCGTTTGGGCGAACTGTCGCAACGATCCGCCTCCGGCGAAGACATCGGGCACGAGGTCGGTGAGCACAATGTGAACGTTTTCGGGCTCGACATACACCGGCCCGTGTTCATGATTTCCGCATTCCTGGCCGTGTCCGTCGTTGCGCTCACCCTCCTGTTCCAGGCGCAAGCGGCTGTGATGTTCGCTGCAGTCCGTACCTGGGTCACTACGGCATTCGACTGGTTTTTCCTGATCTCCGCGAACCTGTTCGTGGTCTTCTGCCTGTTGGTCGCCCTGTCGTCGCTCGGGCGTGTCCGGCTCGGCGGCGAACTCGCCACCCCGCGCTACGGTTACGCCGGCTGGCTGGCGATGCTGTTTGCCGCCGGTGTAGGCATCGGGCTGATGTTCTTCGGTGTACTCGAACCCGTCACCCACACGCTCACACCGCCGCTCGGGATCAACCCGGCGGACTCCGGCACGGCGCGGGCCGTCGGCATGTCCGCCGCAATATTCCACTGGGGCCTGCACGCGTGGGCGATCTATGCCATCGTCGGGCTCTCGCTCGCGTTCTTCTGTTTCAACCGGGGCATGCCTCTAACGATGCGTTCGGCATTCTATCCCGTGTTCGGGCGGGCGGTCTGGGGCTGGCTGGGCCACGTCGTCGACATCGTTGCGGTGCTGGCGACGCTGTTCGGACTGGCAGTTTCGCTGGGCCTGGGCGCCGAGCAGATCACTGGCGGGCTGCATTACCTGTTCGGCGTCCCCGCAGGCAATGCGACCAAGGTCGTGGTCATCGCGG
>JAOUIH010000050.1 GCA_029884165.1 Gammaproteobacteria bacterium
GCCTGCTGAGCGTTTTCCGACGATCGAGACTGCGGCAACGCAGCGCCGGTCGCGGCGGCATCCAGCTCGACATCCGCCAGGCGCAGTGCGACGACCTGCATCCGGTTCTCGGTGAGCGTGCCGGTCTTGTCGGTCAGGATCACGCTGGTCGCTCCCAGCGTTTCCACTGCGGAGAGTCTTGCAATCAACGCGTTGCGGCGAGCCATGCGGTACATGCCACGGGCCAGCGCGATAGTCGCAACGATCGGCAGGCCCTCGGGTATGGCGGCCACCGCGAGCGCTATGGCAACTTCGATCGCGAGCAGGAGTTCCCGGCCAGCGAAGGCCCCGGCGACGGCGACGACGAGCGCCAGTACCAGTGCGACCCACGCGAGGTGGCCGGCCATCCTGTCCAGTCGTTTTTCCAGTGGCGTCGCCTTCGCCTCGGATTCGACGACCAGCTCCGATATTCGCCCCAGCTCCGTTGCCAGGCCAGTCGCGACGACGACCCCCTTGCCGGAACCGCGGGTCAGGGCGGTGCCCTTCCAGACCATGTTGCTCCGCTCCATCAGCGGGGTATCGTCCGGCAGTGGCTCGAGTTGCTTCCGGACCGGCAGGGACTCGCCGGTCAGCGAGGATTCATCGGCCTGCAGCTTGGCCGACTCGACGATCCGGAGGTCGGCCGTGACGACGTCGCCGCCGTCCAGCGCGACGAGGTCGCCGGGCACGAGCTGTTCGGCCGGCAGGCTGCGCGGAATCCCGTCCCGTATCACTATCGTATCGACGCGACCGAGCCGACCGAGCGCCTCCATGGAACGCGTCGCCCGCCACTCGGTGACGAAGCCTATGCTGCCGTTGATCAGGACGACCGCGAAAATAGCCAGGCCTTCTACATGGTCCGCGAAAGCGAACGCGATCAGGCCGGCAGCGACCAGCAGCAGGACGACGATGCTCCTGAACTGGTGCAGGAGGATGCTCACCACGTGGCGGCGCATGGCCGTCTGCAGCTGGTTCGGCCCGTAGCGCCGCAGGCGCTCTGCGGCCTCGGCGGACGTCAATCCCGTCGCGATATCGGTGCCCAGGTGCCGCAATACGTCATCGGCCCCCGCAGACCAGGGGTCGTGCTCGAGCCCGTATGCTGCCGGGACAGAAACCCGCATCACGGCCTTCTGCCGCTGTCCGGCACGGCGCCCCGGCAGCGCCTCAGCCGCAGATTTCGGGGTCGCACAGGAGCGGCCGGCCCGCACGCCGGTGCCATTCGAGAATGCCCTGCCAGATCTCCTCGGCTGTTTCCGCATACCAGAACAGCTCGCGATCCTCGGGATCGATGACGCCCTCCTCGACCAGGTAATCCGGATCGAATGCGCCCCGCCAGTACTCCTCGCCCACGAGCACGACCGGCAGCGGTTCGATCTTTCGGCTCTGAACGAGATTCAGCGTCTCGAAGAGTTCGTCGAGCGTGCCGAAGCCCCCCGGAAACACCACCAGCGCCCGCGCCCGCAGCAGCAGGTGCAGCTTGCGTATCGCGAAATACCGCAGGTTGAAACAGAGTTCCTGGGCGATGTAGGGGTTCGGGAACTGCTCGTGCGGCAACGTGATATTCAGGCCGATGCTCTTCGCACCGACGTCGTAGGCGCCGCGATTCGCTGCCTCCATGATCCCGGGCCCGCCGCCGGTCATCAGCAGGACACGACTGTCGGTCGGGCCGGTGCCCGCCCGGCCGACCAGCGAGCCGAAGTCGCGCGCAACCTGGTAGTAACGGCTCTTGGCTTCTACTCGCCGCGCAATGTGCAAACGCTCGGCCAGCTCGGAATTTTCCGGGTCCTCTTCGGCGGCCTGCACCAGGAGCCGCAGGTGCCGCCTTGCCTCGGCCGGCTCGGGTATGCGCGTACCACCGAAAACGACGATCGTCTGCGCAACCCCCTCGCGCCGCAGGTGCAGCTCGGGCTTCAGGTAGTCGAGCTCGAGCCTGACGCCCCGCAGGTCGTCGCTCTCCATGAAATCGGGATCGAGATCGGCCCGTCGATAGCTCGGGCTTCGCGTCAGACTCCGCACCCTGGCAAGGGCCTGCGGATCGTCCTCGACGGATTTGACCGTTTCCCCGGGCAGGCGCTCGCTGCGCCGCTCCGGATCGGGAGGTTCAGGGATCTCCGGGCCGCTTTTCCTGTGGTCGCTCATGTCCGTCCTGCAACCGTCAGAAATCGACGGTCTGCCCGTATGTCGCGATATGTGCCGGCGCCTTGAACTGCCCCTTCAGCTTGTCACGCAGCGCCGCCTGCGCCTTCGGCTCACCATGTACGAGGTAGACCGGCGGACTGCTTTCGAATGCGCCATACCACTCGAGCAGATCCGCCTGGTCCCCATGGGCCGACAGGCCGCCAATCGTGTGCACTTTCGCCCGCACGGGGTAAGTGTCGCCCCACAGTCGAATCTCGTCGGCGCCATCGACCAGCCGCCGTCCGAGCGTCCCGATCGCCTGGTAGCCGACAATGACTACATGGCATTCCGGCCGCCAGACGTTGTTCTTCAGGTGATGATGAATCCGGCCGCCCGTGCACATGCCGCTGCCTGCGATGATGATCGCGCCGGAGGTGATCTGGTTGATCGCCATAGATTCCTCGGTCGTCCGGGTTGCGTGGTAGTTCGGCAAATCGGGCAGGCTGGACTCCGGCCCGAACAGCCGCGCGCCGTACAGGTGCCGGTAGCGGGCATACACCTCCGTAGCTTCGATGCCCAGGGGGCTGTCGAGAAAAATGTGCCAGTGCCGCAGGTGCCATTCGTCGAAATTTTCCGCGAGCAGGTACAGGAGATCCTGTGTCCTGCCGACCGTGAACGCCGGGATGAGGATGTTGCCCTGCGCGGCTCGCGCGCGCTCGAACACGTCGGCGAGTTCCTGCATGGTGTCGGCGAACGGCTTGTGCAGGCGGTCCCCGTAGGTGCTTTCCAGCATCACGACATCGGCATGGCGCAGGTGACGCGGTGAATTCATCACCGGCGCATCGCGATATCCCAGGTCGCCGCTGAATACCAGGGTCCTCGAATCGTCGCCGTCGACACAGCGAATCTCGACGATGCTCGAACCGAGAATGTGGCCCGCGTCGTGAAACCGAAGCCAGACTCCCGGGAGTATTTCCGTTTCCTCGTCATAGCCGATCGACTCGAACTGCCCCATGCATGCTTCGGCTTCTTCGCGCGTATAAAGCGCCTCGACCATCGCCTCGCCGCGCTCACGCCTCTTGCGGTTTTCCCACTCCGCATCCTTCTCGTTCAGGTAGCCAGAGTCCGGCAGCATGATCTCGCACAGCGCCTTGGTCGCATGCTGCGCGTATACGGGGCCGCGATAGCCCCGTTTGACCAGCAAAGGTATTCGACCGGAGTGGTCGATGTGTGAGTGACTCAGCACCAGGGCGTCGATCTCACCCAGCGCTACCGGGAAATCTTCCTTGTTGCGGTCTTCGTTGTTGCCGCCGCCCTGCAGCAGGCCGCACTCGAGCATCAACGTGTGCTGCGGCGTTCGCAGCAGGTACAGCGAGCCGGTAACTTCCTCGGTTGCACCCAGGAACTGGAGCTGAAACTTCATGGAGCCAATCTTCTTATTGCCATAGCCCGAGCCCATGTTACTTCCGGCGGCGGCAGAACTGAACAGCGCCGCAGCAAGCTACCTGCAGGGTCGCCGCAAGCTTGCAGGGATTTAATACGTACTTTTACTCGTTGAAGTAGAGGCGCCGACGGACCATATTCAATATGCCCAATAGCGTCAGGATGGGTCCGGACATGCAAGCAAACAGCGTAGCAACTACCAAACATTACTGGATCGTGGTAGCCGACGAGTCCGCAGCCGTAGTGTACGGGCAGGAACGCAAGAACGGCCCGCTCACGTCAATGTTCACGCTCGAGAACTCGGAGGGGAGGAGACACACGGGCGAGCTGATCTCGGACCGCGGCGGTCGCGCCTTCGACAGCCACGGACAGGGACGCCATACGATGGCCAGGGAGAAGACGGACCCGAAGCGGCACCTGGCGACGATTTTCGCCAAGGAAATAGCAGAAAAGATCGGGCACGCGGTACACGACGGCAGCTGCCGGGGGTACGCGCTGATCGCCGCGCCGCGATTCCTGGGATTGTTGCGCGACGCGCTCGCGACGAGCGTGAAAGAGGAACCGTTCCTGTCGGTTGCCAAGGATGTGGTCGATAAGGATCCGAAATTTATCGAGGGATTGCTATCCGGCAGCTGACCGGCGCAACACCCAGTCCAGGGCCATGACCGACTTCGCGGCACTGCGCAACGAGATGGTCGATCGCCAGATCGCGGCAAGGGGCGTGCGCTCCCTGGCCGTGCTGGACGCCATGCGGAGCGTGCCGCGCGAGGAATTCGTGCCTGCCGGCGTGCGCGAGTTCGCCTACGACGACTCGCCCCTGCCGATTGCTGCGGACCAGACGATCTCGCAGCCCTACATCGTCGCTTTCATGGTGGAAGCGCTCGCGCTCCAGGGCGGCGAGAAGGTACTGGAAATCGGCGCCGGATCCGGCTACGCGGCAGCCATACTCAGCGTCATCGCAAGCCGCGTGTATACGATCGAACGAATCCACGAACTAGCCGAGTACGCCCGCGACGCACTCGCCCGGGCCGGCTGTGCGAATGTCGAGGTCATCGAGGGTGACGGCACCAGGGGATTTCCGGAACAGGCGCCGTTCGACGCGATTGTCGTTGCGGCCGGCGGCCCCGAAGTACCGGAGTCGCTGAAGCAGCAGCTGAAGATTGGCGGCAGGCTGGTCATCCCGATCGGTGCCAGCCGCAGCGTGCAGGAACTCGTGCGCGTGACACGCGTCGCGGAAAGCGAGTTCGAAGTCGAGGATCTCGCAGACGTGCGCTTCGTTCCGCTGATCGGCGCGGAAGGCTGGGGCGGACGAGACGACAAGGCGCCGGCACGACCTGCGAAACGGGAGTCGCGTGAAGAGCGGCTGCAGAGACGCGTGGACGATGCCTGTGACCCGTTCCTCGACATCGAGAACGCGAATATCGATCCCCTGATCGACAGGGTGGGCGATGCCCGGATCGTGCTGATCGGCGAGGCGAGTCACGGCACGTCGGAGTTCTACCGGTTCCGGACTCGCGTAAGCGCGCGCCTGATCGAGGAGAAGGGCTTCCGCTTAGTGGGCATCGAGGGCGACTGGCCGGATGCGGCGCGGATCGATCACTACGTGCGGCACCTGCGCTATCCGCCATCGGAGTGGACAGCCTTCGCCAGGTTCCCTACCTGGATGTGGCGCAACAGCGAGATGCGCGAGTTCGTCGACTGGCTCCGAATTCACAACAGCAATATTGCAGAGGACGAGCGTATCGCCTTCCACGGTCTCGACCTCTACTCGATGTACAGCTCCATCCGCGAGATCCTGCGTTACCTGGACGAGATCGACCCCGAAACCGCGGCGATCGCGCGGCAGCGATACGGCTGCCTGACGCCCTGGCAATCCGACCCGGCGACCTACGGCAGGGCCGCGCTGACCGGCACCTACCGCAGCTGCGAGAAGGACGTCGTCGGCATGCTGAAGGAGCTCGCCAACAAGCACTGGCAATATGCGAGTCACGACGGCGAGCGGTTCCTGGACGCGGTTCAGAACGCGCGCCTTATCGCCAACGCCGAGCGCTACTACCGGACGATGTACTACGGCTCGCGCTCGTCCTGGAACTTGCGCGACAACTACATGTTCGAGACACTGCAGACGCTGATCGAACACTATGCGCCACACGGCAAAGCCATAGTCTGGGCGCACAACTCGCACGTCGGCGACGCATCCGCGACCGAGATGTCGTCACGCGGCGAGTTGAACATCGGCCACCTGTGCCGCCGCGCCTATGGCGACGGCGTTCATATCATCGGCTTCGGCACCGACAGCGGGACGGTCGCGGCGGCATCCGAATGGGACGGACCGATGCAGGTGATGAATGTCCGGCCGGCCATCGCGGGCAGTTACGAACGCTTATTTCACGAAACGGGGCAGCCCGGCTTCACGCTCGCCCTGCGGGGCGCCGACCGGGAGCTCAGGCTCGACCTGTCGAGACCCATGCTGCAGCGTGCGATCGGCGTTATCTACCGGCCGGAAACCGAGCTCGCGAGCCACTACTTCCAGGCCGTGCTGCCGCAGCAATTCGACGAATACGTGTGGATCGACCGGACCAGCGCCGTCGACCCGATCAAGACGCATGAGCTGGCAGGCATGCCGGACACGTATCCGTTCGGCCTGTGAGGCCGGCCGGGCCCCGGTGGCAAATCTGGTAAAGTGAGGCGCTCGTCGGCGCCGAGCGGCGCGCGGCCAGCAAGAACGGAGGAAGTGCAGACATGCGAGTGATACTTGTCCCCGTAGCAGACCGACCGGAATGCGCGCGAGCGCTCCGGGTGGCGTTCGATCTAGGCAAGCGTCTCGGTGCCACCATCGAGGGCTGTCACATTCGCGCACATGCCCGATCGCCGGTTTCCCTGTCCACCGAATTCAGCGCGATCTATTACGGCGAAAGCAGCAAGGCCGCAAATACGGCCTGGCGCAGCAAGGCGAGCAGCAAGGCCGCGGTTGCGGCCCGGCGGATGTTCGCGGACCTGGCCGATGCGAACGGCTACGAGATGATACGCCGGCCCCGCGCGACCCCGGGTGCCGTCTGGCAGGAGAAGGTCGGCGCCCCGGACAAGTTGCTGCGCATCATGGGCCCGGTGTCGGACCTGCTCGTCGTATCCCGCCCCTCGGAAGGCGGCGACGTCGCGCGGCTGTTCATGATGTCGGCGCTGATGGAGTCCGGCCGCCCTGTGTTGATACTGCCGCAGGCCGGACCGGCCAGGATCGCTCATCGCATCCTCATCGCCTGGAACCAGAGCGTGGAGGCTGCCCGCGCGGTTGCCGAGTCCATGCCCCTGTTGCAGCAGGCCGACGAGGTCAACGTCGTCAGCTGCGGCCGGGAGGACCGGGTCGGCCCGAAATCGATGCAGGTCGTCAACTACCTGAAGAGCTGGGGCGTCAAGGCGGGCCATCTGAACACGCGCGGCATCGACATCGAACGTGAGCTTCTCGAAACCTACCGCAAGACGAACTCCGACCTGGTCGTCATGGGCGCCTACAGCCGGGCACGCTGGCGCGAGGTCGCTTTCGGCGGCACGACGCGCCACATGCTCGAGAAGGCGAAGATCCCGGTCCTGATGCTGCACACCTGAGCGCGGTCCGTCAGGGATCGCGGATGTTTGCATCGCTGAGACCCTCGCGCGCGAATGCGCGCTGCGTCGCCGGCCTGTCCTCCATGCGAGCCCGATGCTCCGCCCAATGCGGCAGGTCCGGCGCGTAGCCGACCATGTCCTCGCGCTGGCACCAGATGTGGAACACCAGCAGGTAGGCATCGCACACGCTGTAGTTCTCGCCGAGCGCCCAGCGCCGGCCGGCGAGCCTCCTGTCGACCTCGAGCAGCGTCTTCCGGTAAAGCGGCAACCCGGTTTCGCGGAGACGCGGATACATCGCCGGCTCGTCCAGCATCAGGTAGGGCCGGAAAAAAGGTCGGAACACGGGATGCACGGTACTCGAGAGGAAACTCATCCACTCGTGCCCCCGGGCCCGCTCCAGCGCCGGCCCGCGTGGCAGCAGCGGCGGCGCTACCGGCGCGAGATCCGCAATCAGCGTCAGTATCGCCGGCGTTTCCGTCAGCGTGCGGCCATCGACGACCAGCGCAGGCACCTTGCCCCAGGGGTTTACGGCCAGGTACTCGGGCCGCCTGTGCTCGTCCTTACGGATCCTGACCGGCAGCGCCGAGAACTCGAGCCCGGATTCCTCCAGCACTACGTGGCAGGCGAGCGAGCAGGCCCGCGGGCTGAAATAAAGGGTGAGGTCCGGCAATTCGAGACGCTCCGCAACCGACGCCGGCCAAGCTTACATCAGCGCGGCCGCGGCCGACGCTGGCAGCCTGTCGGACTCAGGGCCTCGTCGCGCGGACAGATTTTCGTTCGTCCGAAGCGAATAGTAGTGACTATTTATCGGGGACGAACGGAAATATGGACCGATTCCCATCGGCCGCAACAGATGACCCTGAGTCCGACAGGCTGCTAGGATGCCAGGGCCCCTGGTCACCTCGAGCGCCGCATGCCCCGGGTAACAGTCACTCCACGCTTCGTCCGTACTCTACTGTCGTTCGCGCTCACGTTGCCGCTTGCTGCCGGCGCGGACGGCGGCGACGCCCTGCCGGACTGGAGCGGTGTCTGGGAGCGCTACGAGGGCAACGGCGGGATGTTCGACGTCGCGACGACCCGGCCGCCCGACGGACGAGCCGGCGAGCCCGGCGTCCGGCAACACCCACCGCTGACAGAGGCCTGGGAAAGGAAATATCGCGAGACGCTCGAGGTCGTCGCCCAGGGGCGTCTCCCCGATCCGATCTCGGTGTGCGGTACGCCCGCCGGGTTCCCGCGGCTGCTGGCGCTCCCCGATGTGTACGAGTTCGTCGTGCGGCCCGAGCAGACCTGGATACTGACCGAGAACGGCCCCAACATCATGCGAATCTATACTGATGGGCGGGCGCATCCGCCGGCAGACGAACTCTGGCCGATGTTTACCGGCGATTCGGTCGGTCGCTGGGAAGGCCGGACGCTCGTCTTCGACACGATCAGCATGATCGGCGACAGGCAGACGATCCTGGACCGCAGCGGGCTGACGCTCAGTGACCAGGCGCGCATCAGCACGCGCATGTACGAGACCGACGAGGGACTGCTGCGCGCGGAGCTCGTGATTATCGACCCGGTCGCGCTGACGGAGCCATGGAACGTCACCCGGCACTTTCGCCGTTTGCCCCCTGGCACCCGGGTGTATGACTACGCCTGCGCCGAGAACAACCGCAACCCGATCACTGATTCGGGCCAGACACTGACGCTCGGGCCAGACGGTCGGGTGATCGACCGCGAAATCATCGAAGACTGAGGGCTGACACATGCAAGAACGCAGATCCCCGCAACCGGCAGTGCTCATGGCCCTGCTGCTCGGCTGCGCCCTTCCCGCCCATTCGCATCATTCGAGCGCCATGTTCGACAAGGACGTGGTGCGCGAGGTCCACGCGGTCGTGAAAGAATTCCAGTGGACCAACCCGCACGTCTGGATCCAGATCCTCATCGAGAACGAATCCGGCGACACGGAGGAGTGGAGCATAGAGGGCGGCGGGCCGAACACGCTGTTCCGAAGCGGCTGGCGCCGCGACTCCTTCAGGCCCGGCGACGAGATCGATATCCGCTTCAACCCGATGCGTGACGGGTCAGCCGCCGGCGGATTCATCGGGGCGAAGTTCGGCAACGGCTCGACGCTGGGAAAATGGCAGGTTTCTTGACGAGGGTCTCACCCCGGCGTGTGCGGCTCTCTTAACATATCGAGGCTTACGGGAGCCCACATGCCGCAACCTGCCAAGAATCACCCGGGACGACCGGCCCTCGGTCCGCGCGCCGCCGCGTTCCTGCTTGCCGCAGGCGCTCCCGCAGCGGTCTGGGGCGTCTGCAGCTGCGGCTTCGGGGACGGCCAGTTCACGCTCACGACGATCGGGGTCGATGGCGACCTGTCTGACTGGACGGCGGTCCTGGCGGACATCGACAACAACGTCTGCGACGGTCCGTCCGGCGGCCTGACAGACCGCGACGCACCGGTACAATCGACGGGTCGCGACCTGACGCACTTCGCGTACACCTGGGACAACGGCAACATCTACCTGTTCACGGAGCGCTTCGGCACGTCGAACAACACGCAGTCCTTCGTCTATTACGCCGACGTCGACAACGACCTGTTGATGGAGACCGGCGAGCCGGTCATCGGCGTAAGCTGGCAGGGCAACAACCGGTCCGTCGCCGTCTATATATTCAGCTACGTGTCCGACGCCCCGGGTGGCGATTCGATGGCGGACGGCGCCGGCTTCGGGGACGGCTACACGCTGCCGGGCTCGTTTGCGAACGTACCGCCATCCGGTAATCCGACCCGCGCCGGTTCCTGGGGATCCGCCAACGGGCTGCAGATGGAGTTCTACGTGACCTGGGCGGAACTCGGCCTGCCTTTGAATTCACCGTTCACGTTTCACGTCTCGAGTTCGAACGCATCGCTCGGCGCCGCCAGTTTTACGTCCCAGGTCGACGATAACCTGAGCGGCTGCGGCGGCCGCATCGGATCAACGATCATACCGGCCGTCCAATTCGTGCCCGACCGTACGCTGACCGGATTCGCGGCGCAGACGGTTGCGGCGGTGCACACGGTCACGAACGGCAGCAATGCGAGCGACAGCTTCGACCTCACGTCGGCGGCGAGCGGTGACTTCGCGCCGGGCATTTCGTACTACGCCGACACCGACGCCAGTGGGAACCTGACGCCTGCCGACCAGTTGCTGACGGACACGACAGGCGACGGCAACCCGGATACCGGCGCCCTCGCGCCAGGAGCCTCGCTGACGGTGTTGGTCGCTTATGCGATTCCCGGCAGCGTTGCCGACGGCGACTCGGCGGCGGTCGTCGTCACCGCGGCTTCGGACTACGAGCCACTGGCCGCGGCCAGCGTAACGGACACGATAAGCGTACGGCTGCCGCCCGAACTGGTCGTCATGAAGCAGGTCGCCACGGTCGCGGACCCTATCAACGCAGGCAACAACCCGAAGGCGATCCCGGGAAGCGAGATGGAATACCTGCTTTCCGTAACGAACGAAGGCCCCGGCACGGTCGACAGCGACGCGTTCGTCGTCACCGACGCGGTACCGTCGGGCGGCTGCCTGGTCGTGACTGACATCGGCGGGCCGGGCCCGCTGATCTTCGAAGACGGGACACCGGCCAGCGGACTCACTTACACGTTTGCGGGCCTTGCGAGCCCGACCGATGATCTCGACTTCTCGAATGACGGCGGCTCGAGCTTCGGTTACACGCCCTCACCCAACGCAGCGGGCTGCGACCCCGCCGTCACGCACATCCGGATCCGCCCGAACGGCACGTTTGCCGCCGACACCGGCTCGGGCTCGCCGGAAGCCAGGTTCCGGTTTCGGATCATCGTCGACTGACCCTCGCCCGCTCTCGAACTAAAGCGGCTGCCGCCCTGCGGCTAACTGAACCGCGGCACCGTTGTCAGTCGCCCGCGGCGGACAGCGCGGCAACGGCCGCACGGACGGCGGGGCCGTCCGGGTTGGCGCCGGGCATGTCGCGGAGCCGTGCGTAAGTATCCATGGCCATGGCGCGATCGCCGCTGGCCAGCGCCGCCTGTGCAAGGCCAAGCAGCGACGGCGTGCGCTGCGGGATCCAGTCCAGCGCACGCTCGTAGGCCGCTACCGCATCCGCCGGCCGTCCCGCCGCCATCAGCACGTCGCCGTAGAGTTCCGCGGCCGGTTTCATCGGCCTGGGCGGCCCCGAGGGCACTCGCATGTGGCCGACCTCCAGGTCCGCTGCCTCGCTGGCGAGAGCAACGGCTGCCTCGGCGTCGCCTCCGACCAGGAGGCGCAGTGCCGCGACCTGCTTTTCGAGAATCGCGATCAGCATTGCATCGTAAGACTTGCCGTTCGCTTCGGCGTCGCCGGCCAGTTGCCGCAGTCGCGCTTCGGCGGCGCTCGCCCGTTCGGCACGGCCGCTCTGTGCCGCACTCATGCCGACGACCGACACCCAGTACGGGTTGCCGCCGTCAGACGTCTCGGCCGGTGCCAGCTCGAGATCCCGCCAGTCACCGGACTCGACGATGTGGCGACCCTGCATTTCCAGGTAACCGTCGTAAACCCTGCCGACGCCCGGATTCCGGTCGACCGCGGCGCGTGCCCGTGACAGGTTCTCCTCGGCACGCTCGCTGTGGCCGAGCATCAGGTTTGCATACGCCAGCCAGGACAGCGTGTGAAAGTCCTCGCGTCCCTCCGGCAGCCCGTACTTCTCGTTGTTGGCGACGGCGGCGGCGTAGGCGTCGACGTTCGAGTCCACGACCCGCTGCCACATGCCGAGCTGCAGGAAGATGTGCGAGGGCATGTGCAGCGCATGCGCGGCGGCCGGCGCAATGTCCGCATACACCTCGGCCGCCGGCAGCGCGAGTACCGCGTGGTCCGGATCGTCGAACGAGTGGATGATGAAATGCGCGGCGCCGGGGTGTTTCGGGTTACTGGCGAACACCTGCTGGGCGATCGATGCCGCAAGCGCCTGGCGCCGGAAGCCGCGGTCGCCCGGCCGCACGGTGCCGAGCAGCGACAGCGAGTAGAAGATCGCGATCTCGTGGTCGCGCGGCCAGCGCGCGTGCATTCTCGCCATGGCGTCCGCATAGGCGAGATCGCGCGTCAGCTTGTCTCCGGGCGAAAAGTACAGGATCTCGATGGCCTGCAGGTACGCCTTCTCCTTGTCCGTCGGGGCCTTCGCGAGCCGCTCCTGGAACGTCCGCGCGAGACGCGTCAGCGCAGTGGCAGCCGCATCGATGTCCTGCTGGGCCCACAGCGGATGGTTGTCGCTCATCGCCTGGCCCCAGTACGCCAGTGCGAACGAGGGGTCGATGCGCTGCGCCTCCTCGAAGGCCATCCGCGCCTCGTCGAACTGGAAACTGTGCAGCGCCTTGACGCCGGTCAGGAACGCGGACTGGGCCTCGGCCGAGCCGGAATTCGGGAACGAGATGCTGCCGAGCGCGGGCTCCTCGCCCCGTACCGTGCCCGATTGCAGCAGAAACAGAATGGCGGCGGCTGCCGCGATATCCCGAAATGTCATCGCTCCCCCCTCCGGATCGGATGTTTGCCGGTCGATGCTAGAGGGTCGGCGGGCCGCTGTCCACGGCCGGACCGGCGGCTAACGCCGGGCCAGGAACAGCGCGCGGAGTGCCGGCGTCGCCAGCACGGCCAGGGTCGCGATGCCTATCGCCAGGCTGACCGGCCGGTCCCACAGGAACGCCAGCGAGCCGTCGTAAAGAGTAAGCGTGCGCTGCAGGTTGTCCTCCATCATGCCGCCGAGAATGAAGCCCAGGATCAGGGGTGCCATCGGATAGGCAAAAAGCCGCAGGAAGATTGCGGCGACGGAGAATCCGGCCATCAGATAGATATCGAACGTGTTGAAGGACACCAGGTACACGCCGACCAGCGAGAAAAACAGGATGAACGGCACCAGCAACTGCCGCGGCAGCAACAGCAGCCGGGCGATGTAAGGGATCAGCGGCAGGTTAAGCACCAGCAGGATCAGGTTGCCGAGGTACATCGACAGGATCACGGACCAGAACACGTCGGGGTTGTTGGTCAGGAGCTGCGGACCCGGTTGCACGCCGTAGGAGATGAGCGCGCCGAG
Source organism: Gammaproteobacteria bacterium (assembly GCA_029884165.1). GTDB lineage: Bacteria > Pseudomonadota > Gammaproteobacteria > Steroidobacterales > Woeseiaceae > JAOUIH01. The sequence continues at coordinate 13,249 of JAOUIH010000050.1, forward strand.
CATCACGGCCGTCGTGCCCGAGCCCGGTATGCCGAGCGTGAGCAAAGGCACGAAGGACCCGGTGCACGCCGCATTATTGGCCGTCTCCGGCGCGGCCAGGCCGCGCACCGATCCGTGGCCGAACTGGCCGCGCGCCTTGAGCGGCGCGAGCGCTCGCTCCATGCCGTAAGCCAGGAACGACGCGATCGTTGCGCCGGCGCCGGGCAGGACCCCGACGAAGAACCCGAGTACCGAAGACCGCGCGATTACGGGGGTCATCTCGCGCGCTTCGCTGCGTTCGATGCGCATGCTGCCGATGTGCGCTGCAGCGCGAGCGACGTCGTCGTCCGCGGCATCGCGGCGCAGCACGGTCATCAGCGCCTCGGAAAGCGCGAACGTCGCCATGGCCAGTAACAGGAAACTGAGCCCGTCCACCAGGTCGAGGTTGCCGAACGTGAAGCGCTGCACGCCGGCCGACGGATCGGTGCCGACGGTCGCGAGCATCAGACCGATCACCGTCGAGATCAGCGCCTTCAGCACGTGGCCGCGCGATGCGAATGCGGACACGGCGCTCAGGCCGAGGATCATCAGCATCAGGTAGTCCGGCGACTGGAAACTGAGCGATACCGTGGCGAGCGCCGGTGCGGCGATCAGCAGCAGGAACGACGCGATCGTACCCCCCGCGAAACTGGCGATCGCCGCGATCGCCAGCGCCTTGCCGGCATTGCCGGCCCGCGCCATGGGGAAGCCGTCGAAAGACGTCGCCACGGTACCGGCGACGCCCGGCGCGTTGATCAGTATCGACGAGGTCGAGCCCCCGAAGATCGCTCCGTAGTAGACGCCGGCCATCAGGATCATGCCCGAGGCCGGGTCGAAGCCGTAGGTAATCGGGATCATCAGCGCGATTGCCGATATGGGTCCCAGCCCCGGGAGCATGCCGATGAAGGTTCCCGCTACGCAGCCGGCGAGCACCATCAGCAGGTTGATCGGGCTGACGACGGTCGCGAGGCCGCTGGCTATTCCCTCCCACATTTGCTCAGCCCGCCGCCGCTGCCAGCCAACGTCCCGTCGGCAGGTACAGGCCGAGCAGCCCGGTCGCCATCAGCCAGAACGCGAAGCTGAAGCCTGCCGGCAGCAGCAGCAGGACCAGCACGCGGCGCTCCCCCAGCAGCAAGAAGCCACCCGCGAGAAACAGCGCCGTTGCGGCGACGAAACCGAGTCTCGACAAGAGGAATCCGTAAGCCAGCATGCAGCCGCACAGCCCGGCCGTTCTCCGCCAGTCGAATCCGCGCCAGCCGATTGCGGCCTCGATCCCGCTCGCACGGAAGGTCCGCAGGATCTGCAGCAGGGTGAGCCCCATGCCGAGCAGCGCCAGCGTGTACGGGAGCGTATTCGGCTTGAACGGCTCGGACTCCTGCCCCGGGAACAGAGCTATCCGCGTCGCCTCGAGTCCGTAGGCGGCACAGAGCGCGAACAGCACCAGCGCCCCCAGCGTGTCCCGGGTCGGCTTCACGAGCTGCCCGCCCGCAGGAAGCCGAGCTCGAGCAGCAGCTCGCGTATGTCGTGCTCCTGCTGTTCGAGGAAACGCACGAAATCCTCGCGATCGAGGTAGAGGTTCTGCCAGCCGTTACGCCGCCGCATCTCCTCCCATTTATCGGTCTCCTGCATCGCGGCGAACAGCTCGGCGTAGCGATCGGCGCGGGACTCGGGTATCCCGGGCGGCGCGAAGAAACCCCGCCAGTTGACGAACTCGAAATCGATTCCCTGCTCCTTCAGCGTCGGCACCTCGTCCAGACCCGCGACGCGCGCCGGCGCGGTAATCGCGATGATCCTGAGCTTGCCGGCGCCGTGGTAGGCGAGCACCTCGCCCAGCCCGGTCGACAGCAGGTCGGCCTCGCCGGTCAGGAAGCCGGACAGGGCCTTGCCACCGCCGTCGTAGGGAACGTAGGCGAGCCGGCGCGCATCGAGGCCAGCAGCACGCAACGCGAGCGCGGGCACGAGGTGATCGAGGTCGCCGCGCACCGAGCCGCCGGCGATCTTCACGCTGCGAGGGTCCCGCCTGAAGCGCGCAACGACATCGTTGAAGTCACGTATGGCCGAGTCGGGCCGCACGATCAGCGCCTGGTAGTCGCCGATCAGCCGCGCGACCGGCGTCAAGTCGCGATACGAATACGGGAACAGCCGCGTCAGCGACCGCACGATGATCGGCGTCGAGTTGACCATCAGCGTGTCGCCGCTCCTGGCGGCCGTCTCGATCATCGTGCCGATGGCCTTGCCACCTCCCGCTCCCGATACGTTCTCGAAGGACGCCGATCCGACCAGCCCCGCGCCCTGCAGTACGCGCCCGGCGGTACGCGCGGTCGTGTCCCAGCCGCTGCCCGCCCCGCCGGGCACGAGGAAGTGCAGGTGCCCGAGTGGCAGCGCGGCCTGGGCCGCAAACGGCAGCAGCGCGCCAAGCAGGACCGACAGCCTCCTGCAGGCCGCGCGCACTCGTTCTCGGCGTGTCCTCAATCCCGTTCCCCCGGTCCGCTCCCCCTGCCCGATTATGCGGGCAGATCCTCCGGGCGACCAAGGTTTCGAGCGCGATGCAGCAACCCGTGTATTAAACTCGCCGCAGGAACCGGGGCCGCTTGCGCCCGGTCCGTGCCGGAACCATAACGGGAGGATATCGATGAAGTTGCTGACCCTGGCGGTGAACGCCTGTGCATTGCTCCTGCTGCCGCTCTCTTCGCGCGCCGACGAGGACGTGTCGCGTTTCCTCGACGCGCGCTACGCGGAGACGGCCCGCATGGCACGTACCCTGTGGGAGTATGCCGAGGTGGGCTACCAGGAGGAGCGGAGCAGCGCGCTGCTGCAGGCGGCGCTCGCCGCGGAAGGCTTCGAGGTCGAGGCCGGGGTGGCTGGCATACCGACCGCATTCGTCGCGAGCTACGGCGATGCGGGCCCCGTGATCGGCATACTCGCCGAGTACGATGCATTGCCCGGCATCAACCAGGACGCCGTGCCGCAGAGGAGCCCGATCGAGGGCAAGGGCGCGGGACACGCCTGCGGCCACAACCTCTTCGGCTCGGGCTCGATTGCGGCAGGCATCGCGGTAAAGCACTGGCTGGACGAGACCGGCACTCCGGGAACCATACGCGTGTACGGAACGCCGGCCGAGGAAGGCGGCAGCGGCAAGGTCTACATGGTTCGTGAGGGCCTGTTCGAGGATGTCGACATCGTGCTGCACTGGCATGCAGCCGACGAGAACTCCGCTGCAGCCGAAACGACGCTCGCGAACCGATCCGCAAAGTTCCGGTTCCGCGGCCTGTCCGCCCACGCGTCGGCATCGCCGGAGAAAGCGCGCTCCGCTCTCGACGGTGTGGAAGCCTTCAACTACATGGTCAACCTGATGCGCGAGCACGTTCCGGAGGAAACGCGCATTCACTACGTCATCACGAGCGGCGGACTCGCCCCGAACGTGGTGCCCGATTTCGCCGAGGTCTTCATCTACCTCCGTCACCCGTCCGCCATGACCGTCAGCGAGATCTGGACGCGCGTCGAGCAGGCGGCGCAGGGAGCGGCCCAGGGCACCGGGACCCGCGTCGACTGGGAGATCATCCACGGCAATCACCCGCTGCTGGTCAACGAGACGCTGGCGAAGATGATGGATGCAAAACTTCGTGCTGTCGGCGGCATCGAGTACACGCCGGAGGAACAGGCGTTCGCGGAGCAGATATATGCGACGCTGACCGATCCGCGTCGCGCGATCGGCTCACAGGCGGAAGTGCAGCCGTTCGCCGTCAGCCTGAGTCCCGGATCGACGGACGTCGGCGACGTGTCGATCGCCGTGCCGACGGTGGGCCTCAACATCGCGACCTGGGTGCCCGGCACCTCGGCGCACAGCTGGCAGGCCGTGGCCGCCGGCGGCATGAGCATCGGCTTCAGGGGCGCAAACAACGCCGCGAAGACGCTCGGGCTGGCCGCCGTCGAGCTGTTCACGAACGAGGCGCTGCGGGATGCGGCGCGCGCGGAGCATATCGAGAAGCTCGGCGAGAACTTCCACTACGAACCGCTGCTCGGCGATCGGCCGCCGCCGCTGGACTACCGCAAGTAGCACCGAAACCTCGACAGTGACCGCAGCTAACAGAGCCGCGGTCACTGTGCCTGCTTGAGCGACCTCGCTTGCCTCAGCGACGCTCGGACGGCGTACCGTAGGGGTAGTAGTCGGTCAGCGTCACGTTTTCGTATGGCAGCGCGTCGAGGTGCAGGGTGCCGACATAGGGCCCAGGCGCGTCGACGATGAAGATCGACTTCGCGTAGCCGGTTTCGTCGAAGCCGCGCCGGAAATGCACCCGCGACTTGACGACGAATACGTCGAAGTCGTCCGGGTCCAGGGGACCGAATTCCAGCTGCTCCGTCCACAAGATCTGTTCCAGGGCCGGCGTCAGGATCAGCGCATTGCGGTCGCCGAAAGCTATCACCGCCACGCGCTCGTAATCCAGCCCGGGGCCGATGTAGCGGACGGTGCCGCGGATGCGCACCGGCGGACCGCTGTCGGGTCCCGCGAAGCCGCCGACCTCCCGGTCGAACAGGTCGCCTTCCTTCGCGCCGGAGGACGTGAGCGCGGCCAGCGCGTTCTCGTCACGGAGCGTCGCATACAGCACGCCGCTCAGCTCCTGGTCGACGATCTCTTTCAATATGAAGGTCGCATCGCCGCTGCGATCGCTGTAGTCGGCCAGTACTACCGGTGTCGCGCCGGCGTCATAGGCCTCGCTCGCCCGACGCACGGAGGGCCCCGGCTGCAGCACCTCCTCGCTGAACAGTTCCTCCCGCTTGCGCCAGATGAATTCCGACATGTCGTCGGCAATCCGACTCGCGAGTTCCGGGTCGTTGTTCGTCATCACGTGCACCGTGGCACCGACGTCCGGCACGTCCGACCACGGGAAGCCGTAGAACACGCTGACGAACACGTCCGTCTCGCGCGCCTCCCAGCGGCGCGCCCGCTCCATGATGTCCATCGACGGGGACTTGCCGGTCCATTGCAGCACCGTCGGCGTGATCACACCCGGCTTGCGCGTCGCCGTCGTCGACACGTAGGTTCCCCGCGCCAGCCGCATCAGCGCCCGCGCCGCCCGGGCGCCCTGGATACCGGAGTCGTAGTGCGGGTAGCGCTTGGTGACGAAGGCCATGTTCGCCCAGCGCAGGAATTCCTCGTCCTCATTGCCGTGCAGGTCGAAGGTGCCGACGATCGGCACGTCCGGACCAACGACCTCGCGGAAGCGCCGCGCGATTTCGGCCTCGGGCCGCGGCACGCCACGCACCGCCATCGCGCCGTGCAGCGCGAGGTATACGCCGTCGACCGGCAGGTTGTTGCGCAGGTCGTCGAGCATGCGATCCAGGAAGTGATCGAACGTCTCCTTCGTACTCCAGGCGCGGGACGAGCCGCCGAATACGCCGATCGGCGATTCGAGCCCGACGAGTTCGACGCCCTGGTACTCGCGCGCCGCGGCCGTAAACCCGCGCACGTAGGAACCGGCGTTCAGCAGCTCCTCGCCGCGCTGGGGCGGACCCATGCGGGTCCAGTCCTCGATCGTCACGTCGCCGCCGGGGCAAAACGTGCAGGTCTCGTGCTGGAAGCGGGCGACGGCGTAGCGGTAGGTCTCGAGCTTCGGACCGGCGTCGGCCGTTGCCTCGACGGCCGTGCGCTCGCTGCAGGCCGCGAGACCAAAGAGCGCTACCGCGATCCACGTCGTTCGAATGCTCATAGTTTTCTCCGTCAGGGTTTGACCGGGTTCGTCTCGACGACGTTGACGTTCGCCGCAATCGAGATCCGGACGCCGTCGCCGACGAACGGGTGCACCATGTGCTTGACCCAGCTCGGGAACAGGATCATCCGCCCGGGGATATTCTCGATGAAGCTGCGGGCGTCGAGGATCGTGTGCTGCACCTGGATGTAGTTCGCCGACTCGCGCGGATCGAGCAGCTCCAGCGCACCGCCGTAGCGCACGGACGGGTCGGGCTCGCCGGCCGATACGTAATAGACCAGCGACCACATCGCGTTCGGGTGCGTGTGCACGACGTTATAGTCGCCGCGCCGGCAGACGTTCGCCCAGGCATCGGTCAGCAACTGGAAGCGGCGCTCGGAGCCGTCCTTGCGGACGATCTGGCCGAGCAGGTTGAACACCATCGCCTCGTAACGTTCTTTCAGTGCCTGGATGCAGGGCTCGGACCAGGTGATGAGATTGCCGCGCGACTGCCAGCCGCCGGCGTTCGAGCGTATCCCGCGACCCTGCGGATCCGAGGCCTCGCGCTCGAGTATCAGCCCGGTGAGCTCGCGATTCAGCTCGTCGCTGTCCGGCCACTGCCAGGACATGAACGGCGTGCCGAACAGCATCGACAGCGCGCCCTGCGCACCGGACTGTTGTTCCGCCATGACCAACTCCCGCTAGCGAACTCGCACGATGCGGGTCATGCGGCCCTTGCCGCCCACCCGCAACTGGTAGTCACCCATCATACCCTGCCGGATCTCGACCTCGAATGGGCCGTCCTTCGGGTACGGGAAACGCCCGGGCTCCATCTGGCGCCAGAGCTGGCCGTTCGCAAAGTGGAAATACAGGACCTTGTGCCGTCCCTGCGAGACCTCGTTGACGGTCGCGGTCACTACCTCGGGCTCGGCGTCTGCTTCGGGGCCCTCGATATAGCGTCGACCGAGGTCGTCGCTCGGCTCCGACGCCGTCGCGATTTCGGCCGCCGGCTCCGCTGCCCCGGCTGCCTCGACGTCCGGCTGCGGTCCCGGGTAGGGGTAGGGGTCGACTTCGACGCCGGGCGCGAGAGCCCTGATCGGGCCGGCTTCGGGAACGGGCTCGGCCGGCGCCGTCGGCACCGCTGCGCCGATGGACGGCTCGCCCGGCACGGCAGGTGTAGCCGGCGCGGATGGCGTCACGTCGACGCTGCCCGCGGCCGCGACCGGCCCGGCAGTGCTGTCCCCCGGTGTCTCGGCGTCCGGGGCGTCGGCCAGGCGCTCGAAACACGCGAGCTTCTGCTCGTCCGAGTCGAGCGCCGCGCAGCGCCTGAGCGCCTCGACGTCGACGGTCTGCGCCGACGCACCGCCGGCAAACGAAAGAATCAGGATCGCCAAACGGAAAAGAGGGGCACGAGGCCCCTCCGTTCCTTCTACCTGCCGCATGCTCAGAACGCGTGCTTGAAGCGCACGTAGAGGATGCGTCCCTGGATGTCGGCGCCTGAACGGTCGTCGTAGCCGGGGCGGTCGAGCCAGCCGCGGTTGTACGACCCGTCCGCGTTGATGCGCGTCAGCACGTCGCCGTCCGCATTGCGGCGATACAGCGCCGGCGGATCCTCGTCGAACGCGTTGCGAACACCGACGGTCAGCGTCGTGTCGCCGTCGCCGACCAGGCCCGAGAACACGTAGCTGTACTGGGCATCGACCGTCGTCCAGGACGGCACCGGACCGCCGACAAAGCCGTTTGCCGCGTTGCTGCGCGACTGGTCGTTCTCGTAGCCGTCGATGTAGCGCGCCGTGATGTTCGCGGTGTGGTTGCCGGCGAGCCAGGTCGCGCCCAGCATGCCCCTCCATTGCGGCATCGTCGAGAAGCCGTTCAAGAAGTTGCGGCTGCCGGCGCCGTCGAAGTCGATCGTGCCGTCGCCATTGCTATCGACGTCGAACTTGTTGACGTAAGTCGCACCGAAATCGAGCATCAGCGACGAATTCCCGAAGTCGAAGCTGTAGTCCGCGTTGATGTCGATACCGTCCGTCTCGACCGCGCCCACGTTCTCGAAGCTCGTGATGACCTCGCGGAGCTGGCCGCCGGCGTCGCGTATGACGCGCGGGTCGTTCGGTACGCCGTCGCCGGAGCAGTCCTGGTCGACGATCGCCTGGGCGCTCGACCCTGGGCCGATCAGGTCCGTGTAGTCGAAGGTCCAGTAATCGACGCTGGCGCGGAAGCGGTCGAAGGTGAACACCAGGCCGAGATTGTAATTGTCGGCGCTCTGCGGCTGCAGATCGGGCGCTCCCTCCACGGTCACCGTGATGTTGTTGTTGAGGCCGACGTTGTTGCAGATCAGTGAACCGTTGGGGCCGGTCGGCGAGGCCGGGTCGGCGATGAAGGCCGAAGACGCGGCGCGGGCCGTCTGGCGGATCGTCGGCGCCTGGAAGGACGTGCCCCAGGAACCGCGGACGCCCAGCCACTCGGTCGGCGTGATCTCGAAGGACACCTTCGGGTCGGTCGTCGACACGCCGCCGCCGTAGTCCTCGTTGCGGACCGCGAGCTGCACCTGCGCCATGTCGCCGATCGGCACGATTGCCTCGGCGAACACCGCCAACACGGTCTGCGTGCCATTGACGAAGCCGACGATGCCCTGCTCGTTCGCCTCGCCGGCGGCAGAGAGCGAGTCCGGCACCGACTGGATCTCGGCCTGGCGCCACTGCACGCCGACGGCCGTCGCGACGGTGTTCGAGCCGATGTCGAACAGGTCGCCCGCCGCGACGAAGTCGACGACGTGCTCCTCCGCGCTCGCGGCATTGACGCCGTTCTGGTCCCACTGCTCCTGGATGACCGGTTCATTGCCGGCGGTCGCACCCGGGTTCGTCGTGCAGTTCTGCTGGCCCGGCGTCGTGCAGGCCTGCTTCGGCGTGACCAGCGTCGGGTTCGCGATGCGCGTGCCGAACGGGTTCCACAGGCCGTCACGCACCTGGTCCTGGTAGATGTCCGAGCGGTAGTTGTGCGGCTCGACCGTGTTGCGCGTCGACTTCGACCAGCCGTAGGACAGGTCTGCCATCCAGTCGCCCGGCAGCTTGAACTCGAGGCCCTGCATGATGCGCCGGTAGTCGAGCTGGCGCTGGATCTGCGGCGTCTGCGCGTTGTTGTTGACGTCCTTGCCGAGCGGGCGCGATATCGAGCGGATCGTCGCCGCCGTATGGATCGAATCGTCCCAGGCCTCCGGGCCGATATAGACCAGCCGGTCGGTGGTGTTCGGGTCCTCGATGAAGAAGTTGAACGGGTGCGTCGGCAGGATCGTCGTGCCGCCCAGCGCCGGCCGTCCCGTGTTCAGCGTCGCGCCGCCCTGGTCGCGCAGGATCAGGTTGCTCGAGAAGCTGGCCTCGGCGTAGTAGCGCACGTCGTTCGAGAAGTTCCAGTCGAACTCGGTGAATACCTGGAAGCGCTCCTCGGCCGAGATGACCGACACCTGGTCGGCGAAGTCGTAGCGGCAAAACGTGTCCGACGGGCTCAGCAGCACGCCGAGCGCCGCCTCGCAGTCCGGGTCCGGGAAGTTGTCGGCGCTCGCCACGTCGGCCGCCTCGCCGTTCGCGTCCAGCGTCGCGCGGTGGTAGGTGCCCGGCGCGCCGGTCGATGACAGGAACACCGAGCGGCTCGGGTCGCCCTGGCCGCCCAGCCGGTCCAGCAGGAACGGCAGCTCGGAACGCTCGATGTGATCCTGCTCGTAGTAGGTCGCGTAGATATTGAAACCGCCCTGGTCGAACTGGGACCCTGCTGCGAGGTTCAGATTCCAGGAATCGACCTGCGCCGTCGCGTAACCGCCCGAGATCTCGAAGCCCTCGAAGCCCTTGCGGGTGATAATGTTGGCCACGCCGCCGACCGCCTGCGAACCGTAGGTCGCCGACGCGCCGTCGGTCAGCACTTCGATACGCTCGATCATGGCCAGCGGGAACTGGTTGATGTCGACGAAATCCGTGCCGGAGTCGTCGGCAACCGGGGCGATGCCCGCGCGCCGGCCGTTCAGCAGCGTCAGCGTCGAACCGAGGCCGAGGTTGCGGATGTTGAACTGGGACACGCCCGCCCGGTCGTTGGTCTCGTTGTAGAACTGGGACCCGCTGTTCGCGGTGATCTCTTTCAGCACGTCAACCGGCTGGGCCGCGCCGGCGATCTCCATCGCGGCGGCATCGACGATCTGGATCGGCGCCCGGCCCTCGAACTCGGTGCGCCGGATATGCGAACCGGTGACGATGACCTCCTCGATCTGCTGGTCGTCCTGCGCGAAGGTCGGCGGTGCCGTGCCGAGGGCCGCGGCAATTGCGGCCGACAAGGCGGTTGCCCTGTATCTGTTCTGAGTCATTAATTGTCCCCCTGGGAAAAGCGGCGGGGCCTGCCGGCCCCTGTCTGTTGCGGAAAGGCAACGCCGGCGATCCGGCCTGTCCTCCGCAGTTATACGTATTTGTACTTACTCTTGCTGGACGGATCGAAAGTACACCGGGCCTTCCGCTACTGTCAATCGAAATAAAGGCGCGACGTCATACGATAAATTCATGATTTCGTTGTCGAAATAACACAGTTTTGTTTTCTGCGGAAACCATTTGACCTTCCTGCACCGCGGGCGGGGATCGCCGGCGGCTCCGGTCGCGCGTTTTCTCCCGTAAAAACAGCGGCGCGGTTGCCTGCGCCCGGGTTTGGGCGTAAAAGCCACAGGGTTTCGAGAGGGGTGAGGGGGCAGGACGTGGGCATCGGATATCCGTCTACCCGGGCTGCGCGTCGCGCCGGGCTCCGGGCCGCGTTCCTGCTGCTGGCCGCGCTCGCGGGCGTCGGTGCGCCGGCCGGGGAGGTCATCGTCGAGACCGGCGTGATGATCCCGATGCGGGACGGCATACGCCTCGCGACCGACATCTACCGCCCCGCGACAGACGGCGTGGCCGTGGCCGACCCCCTGCCCGTCTTGCTGACGCGGAGCCCCTACGGGAAGGACAGGCAGCGCGATGTCGATCTCGCGCGATACCTCGCCTCCCACGGCTACGTTGCGGCGATCCAGGACATTCGTGGCCGCTATGCGTCGGAGGGCGAGTTCACGAAGTACTCCTCGCTCGAGGCGCCCGACGGCTACGACACGGTCGAGTGGCTGGCGCGCCAGCCCTGGTCCGATGGCCGCGTCGGCATGTGGGGCACCTCGTACGCCGCGCACGCGCAGGCCGATGCGGCGAAACTCGCGCCGCCGTCGCTCAAGGCGATGCTGCTGAACGAGGGCGGCATGGCGGACGCCTGGGACCACGCGGTACGTCACGGCGGCGCATTCGAACTCGGCCGGGAACTCACCTGGGCATGGCGCCAGATCCCGCTGGAGATCGACGACCCCGTCGTGCGCCGCGTGTTCGAGCAGGAGTCGATCACCGACTGGTACCAGGCGCTGCCGTTCCGGCCGGGCCAGAGCCCGCTCGCCATCGCGCCGGAATACGAGGCGTACTTCCTCGAGGAGATGACGCGGTCCGATTACTCGGATTACTGGAAGAATATCGCGCTGAACTGGAAGGACCACTACGACGCCA
>JAOUIH010000163.1 GCA_029884165.1 Gammaproteobacteria bacterium
AGCGGCTTGCCGGTTGCGGCGGCGAGTCCCAGCTGGTCCTCGAAGGCGGCGAGCTGGGCCTCACGTGGCGAGAAATTGCGAAAGTAGTCGAGACCGCACTCGCCGACGGCGACGACGGTATCGTCGTTCAGGAGTTCCACCAGGGTCCGGTGCACATCGGCGTCGTAGTCTGCAGCGTGGTGCGGATGCACGCCGGCCGTGCAGTACATTATTCCGGGATAGCGTCGGGCCAGCGCGAGTGCGTCCCGGCTGCCTTGTTCGGTCGCGCCGGTCACGATGAAGCGCGTGACGCCGGCTTCCTGTGCGCGGCGTATCACGTCCTCGCGGTCGGCATCGAAACTGTCGTGCGTCAGGTTGACGCCTATGTCAACGAGTGCCTCCGGCATCGTCCGTATCCGTTCGTTCAGTTGGCCCGCCAGCGAAACAAGGCCGCGCCGAGTCCCAGAAAAAACGCGCTCATCGCACATAGCACCAGCAGCTGCGGTGCGACGTCGGCCAGGCCAGCGCCGTCCAGCATGATGGCGCGTGCAGCGCCGAGAATATGAGTCAGCGGAAATACGTTCGCGACCTGCCGCACCCACTCGTCGGCCGCTTCGAGCGAGAACCAGACCCCTGACAGCAGCATCATCGGCCAGGTAACCATGTTGAGGAGCCCGCCCGCGAGTTCCTCGCTGGTTACGCGCGCCGCGACCAGGAGTCCCATCGAGACCAGCGCAATGGATCCCAGCAGGGCAACGACCAGCAGTGCAAGATAGCTGCCGTCCATCCGCGTATCGAGAAAGAACTTGGTGCCCGCATAGACAAAGGTCGTGATGCTCATGATCAGGACGAGGCGAGACGCGACCTGGGCAATGACGAACTCGATCGGCCGCAGCGGCGTGGCCCGCAGCCGCTTGAGAAATCCGTTCTTGCGGTAGCGGACGACCACATAGCCGACGCCGAACAGGCAGCTGAACATCATGTTCATGCCGAGTATGCCCGGCAGTACCCAGTCGACGTAGCGAACCGCGTCGCCACGAACCTGGCCCTTGGCTATACCCTCGGGAAAGGCCTGGAGCAGGGCCAGCTCGGCGTAATAGCCCTTGGGCGAATCGGGGTTGACCCAGTAGGTCGCGGGCGGCTCCAGGCGCAGCAGCAGATCGAGCTGGTGTCGACCGACTTTCCGAAAACCGTCCTCGGCGTCGTCGACGGCCACGAATTGCATGTACCGGGTCTGCAGGAACGGGTGCACGTCCCGGTCGATGGCCTCGTCCTGCTGCAGGACGCCGACCGTGAACTGCGGCCGATCGGTTCCGCCGAAGATAAAGGACAGGCCGAACATCAGCACGATCGGCAGGATGATGTTCCAGCTAAGCGAACCCCTGTCGCGGAGGAACTCGAGATTGCGGGCACGGAAGATGGCCAGTATCCGGGCGAACATGCGGTACTCCCTCAGGCGCGCAGCGAGTGCCCGGTCAGGTCGAGGAACAGGTCCTCCAGGTTCGGCTGGCGTATGCGCAGGCGGTTCAGCCCGTGCACGTGTAGCGCGAGGTCGCGCAGGCTGCCGTTGACGTCTTCGGTCGGAATCTCGATCACTCCCTGCTCCGGGCGTACGCGGTGCTCGATATTGCTGAGATCGCCACTGACGTCCTCGGCCGGCAGTTCGATGATCACGTTCGGGTAGTGCCGCCGCAGCAGCGCTTCGGGCTGGCCGCGGGTGATGACCTTACCGGCATCCATGATGGCAATCTCGTCGCAGAGAATCTGCGCCTCGTCCATGTAATGCGTGGTCAGGATCACCGTCGTCCCGCCGGCCCGAATGCGTTTGACCAGGTCCCAGAAGTTTCGCCTGGCCTGGGGGTCCAGGCCGGTAGTCGGCTCGTCGAGAAAGACCAGCCGGGGCCGGTTGACCAGGGCCACCGCGAGCAGCAGCCGCTGCCGTTGGCCGCCGGAGAGTCTGCGATTGTCGCGGCCCTGCAGTTCGACCAGCGAACATTCCTCGAGCAGCCTGTCGATGTCGGCCCGGCGATCATACAGCGTGCGGAACATGTCCAGCGTCTCCCGCACCGTCAGGTAATCCTGCAGTGCCGTGTTCTGGAACTGGATGCCGACTTCCTCCCGGAACCGGGCTCCGGCAGGCTCCCCGTAATAGAGCACCTCGCCCGACGTGGCGGGCGTAACGCCCTCGATAATCTCGACGGTCGTGGTCTTGCCGGCGCCATTCGGCCCGAGCAGGCCGAAGCAGATGCCGGCGCGGACGTCGAAGCTGACGTCATCGACCGCCAGCACGGACGGATAGCGCTTGACCAGGTGACGCGCCTCTAAGGCTGGGACCATTGACGGGGCTCGGGCATTGACTGGGGAGCAGGGAGCGCTAAGAGTACCGGGTGTCGCCCGCGCCGTGTAGCCCCGGTGCCAGGACTTGCAACCATTTGGGCCCGGGCGGTATCAAATTGATGACTTAAGCGCGTAGGAGTGCGAGATGTCCCGCCAGAACGTCCTGATTTCCGCCACCATTGGCCTGTTTTGCCTGCTCGCAGTCGGGCCTGCCTGGGGCTTCAGCGTCAACAAGAGTATCTCGATCGAGGCCGGCGCCCAGACGGACGGCCAGTCGAGCGTCAATGGCAGCATCACGATCGGCACAGGCGCCGTCGTAGCCGGATCCGTGGAGACCGTAAACGGCGCGATACGGATCGACGACGACGTCACGGTCGAAGAGGCCTCGACCGTGAACGGCAGCATCCGGATCGGCAGCAACCTGAAATCCGAGGATATCAGCAGCGTCAACGGGAGCATCCGTATCGGCACCAATGCCGCGATCGACGGCGAGGTGTCCGTCGTCAACGGCAAGATCGAGCTGGGCAAGGGCAGCACGGTCAGCCGGGACGTCAGCAACGTCAACGGCGAGATCAGCATTCACGGCACCGAAATCGGCGGCGACCTGTCCACGGTAACGGGCGATATCTGGCTCACCGACGAGTCGACGCTCCGTGGCGACCTCGTCATTCAGAAGCCCGGCGGCTGGGGCTGGGGCCGGGACCGGCGCAAGCCCAGGATCGTCATCGGACCCGGCTCGCGGGTGCTGGGGACCATCCAGGCCGAGCGCGAGATCGAGCTCTTTATCCACGAAACCGCCGAGGTCCATGCGGTGGCCGGCGAGGTCGGGCTGGACGATGCCGTGCGATTCAGCGGTGACAGTCCATAAGGTTCCCTGAGCGCGCTCCGCGGGCGGTTGGCGATCGTCAACCGCCCCATACGGGGAACGCGTCCGGTCCGGCGCCCGGTGCAGGTGTGCGCGAACCTGTCTAGAATGGCGCCGTGCGAGCGCCGGACACCCAGCTTTCCCTGTTCACCGAGCAGACTTCGCGGCCGACGAGCGGGCCGGAGCAGCTGCCGGGCATTGACATTCGCGAGAGCGCGCGGGCGCGCCGGCTGTCAATCAAGGTCTACCCCCGCGGCCGGGTCGAGGTAGTCGTTCCGAAACGCACGCGGCCGGCGGACGTGCAGGCCTTCGTCGACGAAAATCGTGGCTGGATCTCCGAGGCGGTCGAGTCTTTCGCCTGCCAGCAGCCCCCGGAGGCTTATGCTCTGCCGTCGCGCATCCGGCTGCCCGGCATAGGGCGGGAGTTCCTGGTCTCCTACCGGCGCGGCAGCGCCGCCGGGATCCGCTATCGCCAGGTCGGCAGTACCCTGGTCCTGTCCGGGCGAACGAGCGACCGGGAAGGCTGCGTCCAGGCGATCCGGCGCTGGCTCGCAGGCGTCGCACGCCAGGAACTCGAGCCCGTCCTGCAGCGCCTGTCGGCGCAAACGGAGATGCCCTTCGCGCGGGTCCAGATCCGGGCCCAGCGCACCTGCTGGGGTAGCCGCAGCAGCACCGGGACGATCAGCCTGAACCTCTGCCTGCTGTTCCTGGATCCACGAGTGCTGCGCTACCTGATGATCCACGAACTCTGCCATTACCGGCACATGAACCACTCGCGCCGTTTCTGGCAGCTGGTCGGTCGCTATGAGCCCGATTACCGGCAGCTCGATCGCGCGCTGGGCGAGTCCTGGCAGCAGGTCCCTGCCTGGTTAGGGATTTATTGATTAAAAACGGGCAATTACCAGGTTTTTCTCGAGTAAACTCTAGCCCTGGTCGATAAGCTCGCGCAGGTTGATGACCGCGGCATTGGCGCGCGCGAGGTAGTTCGCCATGACCAGCGAGTGATTGGCGAACAGGCCGAAGCCACCGCCGTTCAGCACGATCGGCGAGTGCATCGGCTGCAGGCTGGCTTCGAGTTCCCGGATTATCTGCCGGACGCTTGCGCGG
This sequence comes from Gammaproteobacteria bacterium, assembly GCA_029884165.1. Classification (GTDB taxonomy): domain Bacteria; phylum Pseudomonadota; class Gammaproteobacteria; order Steroidobacterales; family Woeseiaceae; genus JAOUIH01. The sequence continues at coordinate 4,289 of JAOUIH010000163.1, forward strand.
GCGTTCTTGTCGGCCAGTACCTGGGCAAAGTCGAGTTCAACGGCCCGGAAAAAGTGCACCAGGGCCCAGGACGTGCCACGGGCTTCGTAGAAAATGTCGTCGATTTCGAACCAGGAAGTGCGCACCTGTACGCTGTCCGGCAACTCGGAGCTGGCCTCGGCGGCCGCGTCGCCCGCCAGGTCCGTGTTGACGACAGTCTGCGCGACGCTGTCCCCGAGCCGGCGGCTCAGGCTCCCGAGCCGTTTTTCGACCTGGGCGAGCCACTCGCGCAGGTTGTCGGCGCGGGCAAAGAACTGGGCTTCCGGTCCCGCCAGCCCCGCCACGCGATTCCGATAGCTGGCGAATCCCTCGATGCCTTCCCGGTAGCGGGACTCGGAGGGCGGCAGGATCCAGGAGTTGTTGTCGAAGAAGAATTTCGGCTCCGCGATCGAAACGTCGACGTCCTCCCTCGACTGGGACTGGCTGCGGCTGAAATCGTTGCGGACGACCCGCGCCAGGTCGCGTACCTGCTGCAGAACCCCGTACTCCCAGTTCGGCATGTTGTCGAGAAACAGGCCCGGCGGGAGCTTGTCATTCGTCAGGTAGCCGCCGGGCTTGTCGAGCAGGGTTTCAGCCACACGCACCAGCGTGTCGGCGGTCGCGTACCCGACGACCCGGCCGGCGTCGGCAGGTTGTTCCTCGACCCAGAAAATGTCGGGTGTGCGGGACCAGTACCAGCCGAGCGCCAGCGTCAGGACGACAGCGACTGAAGCCGCGTATGTGCTCGCGACAACCCACAGCGGCTTGCCGGTCGGGTTGAACAGGTTGAGATTCATGCGGAAGCCCGGGCCGATACTCAGGACAGGCAGTTTACCAGTTCCGGCAGGACCTCCCCGGAGTTTCCGGCCAGCCGGAAATCGCAGGCCGCGGACAGGCCGGTCTCGGCCGGGTTGATCTCCGCGACCCGTGCGCCGGCGGCGCGGGTGGACTCCGCGAGGCCGGCGGCCGGCCAGACCAGGGCCGAGGTCCCGATCGACAGGAAGAGATCGCAGTCAGCGGCCGCGTCGGCGGCAGCGGCAAGGGCCGCCGGCGGGATCGCCTCGCCGAACCAGACGACGCCCGGGCGCAAGCGGGCGCCGCAGCGCGGGCAGCAGGGAATGCCGTTCTCGATGACGACATCATCCTCGACCAGGCGGCCCTCGACGGAGCAGCGGTTCGCGAACAGGTTACCGTGGAATTCGATGACGGTGCGGCTGCCGGCCTTTTGATGCAGCCCATCCACGTTTTGCGTGATCAACGTAAGCCGGGGAAGGAGACAGGCAAGCCGCGCAAGGGCGAAGTGCCCGGGGTTGGGCGTGGCGGCCGCGACCAGTTCGCGGCGCCACGAATACCAGCGCCAGACCAGCTCGGGATCCCGGGCGAACGCCTCCGGAGTCGCGAGTTCCAGCGGATCGTACCGCTCCCACAACCCGGTCTGGGCTGCACGAAAGGTCGGTATGCCGCTCTCGGCCGACATGCCGGCGCCGGTCAGCACGCACAGGTGCCGGCACGCACGCAGGACGTGGGCCAATTCCCGCGGTGTCGCCGGGCGCTGCCCCATCAGGCAGCAGCGTCTGCCTTGGCCTTGACCAGCTGCCGCAGGACGTACTGCAGGATGCCGCCATGCTCGAAGTAA
>JAOUIH010000051.1 GCA_029884165.1 Gammaproteobacteria bacterium
CGCGTACACCGCCGGTACGACCGCATGATCGAGTCCAAGGCACGCGAACACCAGGTACGCTGCTTCGTCGACCGCATTGTCCGTGCCGTGCCCGTAGCATAGCCCCGCCGCCTCGAATTGACCGGCTATGCGGCGAATCAGGTCCTGTACGGTCGGCGGCGGGTGCTGTCTGTCGGTGGAATTCATGATGGCGGGGCGGTTGCGCTTGCGGCGGCGGCGGAACCCGGAACCTATCACCTTGCCCGCTGCGGTAGAATGCCGCCGCTATGAATCCTACCAGTTCGATCTACCGGTCGGGACGCGCCGGCCTCATTGCGTCCCTCATGCTGGCCGGCGCCGCCATCGCCTGGCTGGCCTCGGGGCTGGTCGGAATCAAGCCGGTCGCGCCGCTGCGCGCCACGGTGCTGCCGGAAGGCAAGCCGCTGCCCGAGTTCGAGCTTCTGGACGCCGAGGGGCGGCCCTTTGGCCGCGCGGCGTTCACCGGTCGCTGGAGCCTCATGTTTTTCGGCTTCACGAACTGCCCCGACGTATGCCCGGTCACGCTGGGGCAGCTCGCAATGGCCCGGAAGCGGCTGGCCGAAGACGATCCAGGGGCCCGCCTGCCCGAGATCATATTTATAAGTGTCGACCCGGAGCGCGATACGCCGGCCGTCGTCCGGGCTTATCTCGCCCCGTTCGGGGACGGGTTTAACGGGCTGACCGGGAACGCCGCCGAACTCGCGGTATTGACCGGCTCGCTCGGTATTTTCCATGCGAAGGGCGCCCCGGTCGGCGACTCGGGATATTCCGTCGACCACACGGTCGCCGTTCTGCTGGTCAATCCGCAGGCGGAACTGAAGGCGATCTTCGGCCCGCCCCACGACGTCGCGGCGATCGCGCACGATGTCGGCCTGTTAATGGGCAGGGAGTGATGGCGCGCGCCTGGTGCCTGGTATCCGCCCTCGTCCTCGCGGCATGCAACGGCGGCGACGCCCCGCCGCTGTCCGCCACGGATACCCGGATCTTCGCCCCGCTGCCGGGTTCTGCCATGGCGGTTGCGTACCTGACGATAGAGAACCGCAGCGGCGAGGTCATCGAGCTGGACTTCTTCGAGAGCCCGGACTTCGAGCGAGTCGAGCTGCACGAGACGGAAATACAGAACGACACCGCCCGGATGCGCAGGCTGGCCGCCCTGACGGTCCCGCCGCGCGACGAAGTCATGCTGACGGAAAACGGCAAGCATCTCATGCTGATCGGACCACGCGGCGAGGCCGGCCCGGGACGCCGCGTCAAACTGCATATCGGCAAATCCGGCAACGTGCTGCTCGTCATCGAAGTCGAGCTGCAGGGCCGCGACGCCGGCGATTCCAACTGACGGGCACCCTCATGCGTACTGTCACCGCTCATGCCTTCCTCGTCCTGCAGCACCTGCTGCCGAAATACCTGTCCACCCGGCTTATGTACCGGCTGAGCCATATCGAGACGACGGGAATCAAGAATTTCATGATCCGCCGTTTCACCGCTCTTTACCCGGTAGACATCGACGAGGCCGCACGCCCGGTTCCGGACGGCTACCGGTCGTTCAATGACTTCTTCACGCGCGAACTTGCGGACGGAGCCCGTCCGATCGACGAATCGGCGGACTCTGTCGTTGCTCCCGCCGATGGCACCGTCAGCGCGGCGGGCCGAATCGAGCACGATCGACTCCTGCAGGCAAAGGGCCACCGCTACAGCCTGGCCGACCTGCTGGCGACCGACCTGGACGATGCGGCGGCATACGTCGACGGATCCTTTGCGACGATCTACCTGGCGCCGTACGACTACCACCGCGTGCACGCGCCCCTGGCGGGCCGCCTCCTTTCGGTGCGCTACGTACCCGGCGACCTGTTCAGCGTCAATTCCGCGACGGTCAGCCTGCTGCCCGGCCTCTTCGCCCGCAATGAACGCCTGGTGCTGTCGTTCGACACCGCCTTCGGTCCGGTGGCGGTCATCCTGGTCGGCGCGCTGCACGTCGGCAGCATCACCACGCCGTGGACCGGCGAGCTCCGGCCGCGCCGCGACGGAATGGTGGAGCTACTGCGACTCGATCCCTCGGTGCCGCGCGACGTCTCGAAGGGCGGCCTGCTCGGCTGGTTCAACTTCGGGTCGACCGTCATCGTGCTCCTGCCCCGCGGAGCCTGCGACTGGCGCGATGCGCTCGTCACCGGTATGAAACTCCGGGTAGGCGAACGCATCGGCACGGCGCGCGCGGCACGCCGTTGAGCACGATGCCCCCGAGCCTGCGCTGGCGACCCGTTGCCGGGCCGGAGATCGCCCGGCGCCGAGCCGCGATGCTGCACAGTGCCCGCACGTTCTTCTCGGATCGCGGCGTGCTCGAGGTCGACACGCCGCTCCTGTCGGCGACGGCGGTCTCGGACGTCAATATAGAAAGTGTAGAGGCGCGGCTGGCCCTGGACCCGGGGCGGCCTTATTACCTGCACACCTCGCCCGAGTTTTGCATGAAGCGCATGCTCGCCGCAGGTTTCCCGGACATCTATTCGATCGGCAAGGTATTTCGCGACGGCGAATGCGGCCGCCGCCACCAGCCGGAGTTCACCCTGGTCGAATGGTACCGGCTGGGATACGGCCTTCGGGACATGATGCAGGAGACGGTCGACTTCATCAAAGCGGTCACCGGCTCGTTTTCCGGCGAGGTCGAATTCACGAGCTATGGAGACGCCGTCAGGCGCTACGCGGAGACGGATCCGGCGAGCGCCACGATCGACGAGCTGGCGGCCGCGGCCGGCGCCGACCGGCAACTGCGCGCCTCGCTCGGCGACGACCGGAATGCGTGGCTGGACCTGCTCGTGACGACCCGCGTCGCCCCGGGATTTGAGCCGGGCACGCTGACGGTGCTGCATCATTATCCCGCCAGCCAGGCCGCGCTCGCGCGTCTCTGCCCCGCCGATCGGGAGGTCGCGGAACGCTTCGAGGTCTATGCGGGCGAACTGGAACTCGCGAACGGCTATGTCGAACTGGCCGATGCGGCCGAACAGCGCGCGCGCATCGATGCAGACCAGGCAGAGCGGCGGCAGCGATCCCTGGCAACACGGCCGCCGGACCAGCCGTTCCTGGCCGCGCTGGAGGCCGGGCTGCCACCCTGCGCCGGCGTCGCAATAGGCTTCGATCGCCTGGTCATGCTGGCATGCGGTGCGGACGATATCCGGTCCGTCACGCATTTCCCGTTTGAGACGACTTCCTGATCAAGGACAAGGACATGCACACCAAGGTCGATTACCGGCTGCTCGACAGTCAGCTCGCGGCACTGCTGGCGGGCGAACAGGACTCGCTCGCAAACACGGCGAATTTCGTCGCGCTGCTCTGGGACGCACTGCCCGAGATCAACTGGCTGGGTGTCTACGTTTTGCGTGGCAACGAGCTGGTACTCGGCCCGTTCCAGGGCAAGCCGGCCTGCGTGCGCATACCGCTCGGCAACGGGGTCTGCGGCACGGCCGCCGCCAGCGGCCGCACGCTTCGCGTCGCGGACGTACACGAGTTCGACGGGCACATCGTCTGCGACCCGGCCTCACGATCGGAGATCGTCGTACCGCTCAGTGCCGGCGGGCAACTCCTCGGGGTACTCGATATCGACAGTCCGATCGCATCCCGCTTCGACGCAGCGGACCAGGCAGGAGTCGAACGCCTGTGCCGGACATTGTGCGCCGCATTGACCGTGGGCGACGCGAGGCCTCCCGGCTTTATTTGACGCGCGAAACGTACTCGCCGCTGCGAGTGTCGACGCGAATCACCTCGCCCTGCTCGATAAACAGCGGCACCCTGACCACCGCGCCGGTGGACAGCTTGGCCGGCTTGACGCCACCCGTCGCCGTGTCGCCGCGTATGCCAGGATCCGTCTCGACAATCTCGAGTTCCACGAAATTCGGCGGCATTACCGCCAGCGGCACGTTGTTCCACAGGGTGATCTGGCAGACGTCCTGTTCTTTCAGCCAGTCTTTCGCATCCCCGACCACGTTCTCGTCGGCCGCGTACTGCTCGAAAGTATCCTGAGTCATGAAATGCCAGAATTCGCCGTCGTAGTACAGATACTGCATTGCGACGTCGACGACGTCTGCTGCTTCGACGCTCTCGCCGGACTTGAAGGTCTTGTCGACGGTACGTCCCGTCTTCAGGTTCTTGACCCGAACCCGGTTGAAAGCCTGGCCCTTGCCGGGCTTTACGAATTCGTTCTCGACGATCAGGAACGGGTCGCCATCCAGGATGATGCGCAGCCCGGATCGAAATTCGCTGGTGCTGTAATAAGCCATGTGCCGATTTCCGTGGTGCCGCTGGCCGGTCGGGCTGCGGCGCATTATGGTCAATAGCCCCGGAGGGCGCGTCATTCTAACCGTTCGCCCGGCGGCTTGAAACATGCCTTCGGAAAGTCGCCGCCTGAGTGGGCCAGCCGGCGCCGCAAATCGTCGCCGCCCGCCGTTATTAGATTCAAGTCACGGTTTTGCGACGGCTGCCGGGTTTAGTCTGGGGCACTCCGCTAGACTCTATTCTCTTGACAGAATGTCCGTGACCTCGAGTCGCGACCTTACACCGGAAGACTGAATTGACCGAGAACCAGCGCATTTCGATCGCCGTCCTGTCCCGCAAACAGGACGACGTGGAAATCGTCAATCAGAGCCTGCGCGATGCCGGACACCCGGTCCACTGCTACTGGGTCAAGCAGAACCAACTGTTCGACCGCGTACTTGCCGAGCGGCGGCTCGAGTTGATCCTGCTGAACTGTGACGATTACCAGGACACAATCCGGCAGGTCTGCAAGCAGCGCGACGGTTTCCAGCCCGAGGTGCCGGTGCTCGCCGTCGACGCGAAGACCGATGAAGCGACGATGGCCGATGCGATGAGCCAGGGTGCCTGCGATCTCGTGTCGCTGGCCAACCGCAAGCGACTGCAGGCCGTCGTAACACGCGAACTGCGCGCCTTCAGGGTAGAGCGCGCCCTCAATGTAACGCTCCAGTCGGCGACGACCTACCGCAAGCAGCTGCACGACTACATGGAAGGATCGAACAGCGCGATCGCTTACGTGCAGGAGGGCATCGTCACCCGCGTGAATCGCGCATGGCTGCAGATGTTCAGCATCGGCAGCAAGGACGAAATCGTCGGCATGCCGCTGATGGACGCCTTCGAGCCCGAAAGCCAGGCTGCCGTGAAGGGTGCAATCATTGCCACGACGCGCAAGAAGTGGCAACCGGACGAAAGGCTGCAGGCCAAGTCAAGACTGGGTGGCCCTGACGCCAAGCCGGTCGAAGTCGAATTCCAGCTCGCCGAATTCGAGGATGGGCCTCATGTCCAGGTACGAATAGCTCCGCCCGAGAAAAAGGCCGAGGAGCCGACGAAACTTGTCCACGACGCGTTGCAGCGCGATCCGACGACATTGTTCTTCCACCGCGCCCAGTTTCTCGAGCGCATGGTCAAGAGGATGGCGAAGAAGCCGGCGTCCGGCCTCCATCTTCTCGCCTACATAAAGCCGGACTCTTTTTCCGACGTCATCGACAAGACAGGCATCATCGCATCCGAAGACGTACTGGGTCTCTTCGCCGAAGAGGTGCGCAAGCGCCTGCACCCGCGGGACCTGGCGGGCCGATTCGAAGGCACCGCCCTGCTCGCACTCCTCGAACGAGGCAGCGAACGCGACGCCGAAGGCTGGGGCAAGCAGCTGGCCCGGCACGTCGCGAAACACCGCTTCGCAGCCGGGCAACGCGAGCTCAACCTGACCTGCACGGTCGGTATCTGCCCGGTCAGCGACGTGTTCGAAAATCTCGATGAACTCATATCCGCCGCAAAGGCCGCGCACCGCAGCGGCAAGGATGCCGGTGGCAACCAGGCTGCCCTCAACACCGCAGTGGACGAAGACACGAAACTGAAGCGCCACGACCAGATCTGGGTCAAGCGGATCAAGGCGGCGCTGATCGAGCGCCGCTTCCGCCTGGCACACCTGCCGATAGCCGGCCTGCGCAGCGACAACGGCGCAATGTACGACATGCTCATACGGATGTTGGACGAACAGGGCAAAACGCTGCTTCCGTCCGAGTTCCTGCCGGCCGCCGAGCGCAACAACCTGATGAAGACGCTGGATCGCTGGATGATCACGGCGTCGATCGAGCACTGCAAGACGCAGCACGCCGACCGGGTGTTCGTTCGCCTGTCGAGCCACTCCCTGCAGGACGGAACCCTGGCCGACTGGATCGCCGAAGAACTCAAGCGGAACAAGGTCGAGCCCGCCAAGCTCTGCGTGCAGACGGCCGAGCAGGATGCTGCGCGTTACATCAAGCCCGCGCGTTCGCTGGTCTCCAGGCTCCGTAAGGCAGGCGTCGATTTCGCGCTGGAGCACTTCGGCGTCGACGGCAGGCGACTGCAGATCCTGGACATCCTGAAACCGAGTTACATCAAGGTCGACGGCGAGCTGATGCACGCACTGACGACCGACATGGACCTGCAGGCCAAGGTCGCGAGCCTCGTCGCGAAGGCGACCGAACTCAATATCGAGACGATCGCCGAACGCGTCGAAAACGCCAATACGATGGCCGTGCTGTTCCAGCTCGGATTCCATTACATGCAGGGCCACTACGTGCACGAGCCGGAGGTCGTCCTGCAGGAGCCGGTAAGTGTTGCGACAACCAGCCTCGAAGCCATCGCCGGGCGCTAACGCGGGGCGACCGGGCCGCCTCTCAGCCGCCAGATTCTGTCAAATCGACGCCGTTCGGCAATGTGAGTCGAATCACAGTTCGTAGCGCCGACCGTGCCCTTCTGGCATCAATTTACAAAACATAGAATGGCTTCATATATCGGGCCTGCAAATGCGATTAGCCTCCGCCGATATGACGTGCTCGATTCGGACAACTTCAGCGTGGAGACATGCTCAGTGAACGCAAAGCAGGGACGGGAAAGGCTCCTGGGACACAGGCCCACTTCGGCGACGGAGCGCGCGAGGCAGGCGACGCGCCTGTGGCCCGCACTGATCGCGGGGGGTGCCTGTGGCATCGCGGCCCTGCCGGCAGCGGCCCTCGAACTGGGCGAGCTGACGGTCGAGTCGGCACTCGGCCAGCCGCTGCGGGCCAGCATCACCTATGCGCTGAACCAGCACGAGCAGCTGCACGACTATTGCATTTTCCTGCGCCCCGGCAGCCCCGGCGCGGGCATCCCGACCATCAGCCGGGCGGTGCTGTCGGTCAGTAACGGCCGGATCGTGCTGACCGGCGCGACGCCAATCAACGAGCCGATCCTCGGGCTGAACCTGAGCATCGACTGCCCCTACACCGCCAACCTGACACGCGCGTACACCGTGATGCTGGACCCGGCCGAACCGGCGCAGGCATCCGGCCGCTCCTCCCCGCCGCGCGCGGCGGAGCGAACGACGCCGGCCGCCGTCAGCGCTCCCCGCGGTCGCCCCGCGGCAGCGCCCGCGTCCGTGGCCGAGCGCGTGCCGATCCAAAGCGGCACATCCTACCGTGTACAGGTCGGCGACACCCTGTCCGGCATTGCCCAACGCATCGAGGCCCGGCCGGTCGGACTCTGGCCGGCGATTAACGAAATCTTTGCGGCCAACCCCGATGCCTTCCTGGACGGTGACATCAACCTGCTCAAGGCCGGTGCCGTCCTCGAGATACCGGCCTTCGGCGGCAGCACCACGGCGAAACCCGGGCAGATGGCGCAGAATTCGGCGCCCGTCATGCCGGCACGCCCCACCCCGGTTGCCGAGACCTACGAGAGTTACCCGGCTACGCCGACGCTGGAACAATCCCGGGCATCCGCGCCGCCGGCCGTGAGCACGGAGCCCGTGACGGAATCGACGCCGACAGAAAGTGCCGCTTCGGCGGAGGCGACATCGACCGGGACGGAAACGGCTGCCGAGGCAAACGGCGAACTCGCCGCGCCATCGCCGGCTGCGGCGCTGCGTCCCGGTGACGTCATCGTCGGCAACGACTTCCCGTCGGGCCGCGAGGCAGCGGCATCGGCCGTCGCCACGCCGGCAGAGTCGGCGCGCCCGGCCAGCGCCCCGGCCCGTACCGCCGTCGTACGATCGAGCGAGACGGCCGGCGGTTGGTCCTGGCTGGTGTGGCTCATTGGTTCGGGCATTGCAGTGGTTGCGGGTGTCGTCTACCTCGCACGCCGCTACAAGGATGGTTTCGGCTCGGTCCCCGTAGGAGCTCCCGCCCAGCCATCGCGCCGGCGCCGGCGCAAGCAGCGCGAGGAAGCCGAGGCCAGGCTGAAGGATCTCGCCGCCGACGAGCCGGACTATACCGTCGAAGAGACGGCGGCCGACGGTCGGGCTTTCGCGCTGGACGCGGACCTCGGCATAGGAACCGGGCTATCGGATTCCGACGATATCGATGTCGCGCAGGACTTCGGTTTCTCGACGACCAGCGATCTCGCTGCCGATCTCGACATGATGATTCCGGAGGGTGCCGAGGAAGAGCCTGAGGCTCAACCGACGGACGTCATCGAGCCACACCTGCCGAAGATCCATTCCATCCTCGAGAGCGAGGTGCTGCCGAACACGAGTGACGACTACGATCTCTCGATGATCGTCGATGCAACCCGGCAGAACTTCGAAGACACGGACGTCACCGAGAAAGACCTCTTTGCCGTACCGGTCAATGAAGCGGATTCAGACGACGACACCGGCTCCTACACGATCAACGACGATATCGGTACGCGCCTGATCGAACAGGATTACGAGAAGGAGCATGCGGCGACCCAGTCGATCGATGCCGATATCGCCCGGGCGGCGCTGGAGCTGTCCGAGCGCATGGACGAGGCCGAAGAGGCCGCCGTCGCCGATTCGCGCATGGACCTGAAAGCCCTCGGGCTCGACTTCGAACTGCCGGACGAGGGTGCCCTCTCCGACCTCGACGACACGGGCATAAACGCCGAGCTGACGTCGAAACTGCAGGTCGACCTGGACGATGCCGACCTCTCCGACGCGACCGTCATGATGGACGGTACCGAAGAGGGTGACATGGATGTAACGGCCGAGATGCCGAATCGGGCGCGCGCGGACGATACGAGCGAACTGACGGCCAGGATGCCCGGCCGCAACGGAAACGGGCGGGACCTCGGCGAGGAACCGACCGCCGAGATGCCGCGCCCCGAGAACGACGTGACGATCGAGATGGATGTCGAATCCGGCCACGTCAATACGAAGAAGCGTATCGGCTGAACCGGCGCCGGCCCGATTGCGGGCCGGCCTGATCCCGCTTACTGGTCGGCCCCGCCCTTCAGGCCGACGACCTTGCGCCAGCCTTTTGGCAGGAAGCGGCCGCGTAGCGCCCGCTCGCCGTAATAATCGTCCATATCGCCCCACTTGATGGTCATGCTGCGCGTGCCGGTATCGACGACCAGGCTGCCATCCTCGGGCACGACTGCGACCGCGACGAGCTTCTCCTCGCCTTCCCGGTATTTCCTGGACGGGATATTGAGCAACTTTATGCCCTTGCCCTTGGCGAGGTCGGGCAACTCCTCCATCTCGAACAGCAGCAGCCTGCCGATAGAACTGACGGCCGCGACCAGGCATTCCTTGCCCGCAGGCACCGACGCCGGCATGACAACCCGCCCGCCGGCCGGCACCCTCAGCACGGCCTTGCCCGCTTTGTTGCGGGTAACGAGATCTTCGAGACGGGCTATGAAGCCGAAACCCGCGTCACTCGCCAGGAGCCACTTGTCCTCCGGCTCACCGATCATTACGCCGCAGAATTCCGAGCCGTCAGGTGGTTTGAAGCGGCCGGTCAGGGGCTCGCCCTGCCCCCTAGCCGAGGGCAACATATGCGCGAGCACGCTGTACACACGGCCCGTGCTGTCGATGAACATCGCGAGCTGGTTGCTCTTGCCATGAGCGGCGGCGAGAAACCCATCGCCGGACTTGTAACTCAGCGTCAATGGATCTATCTCGTGGCCCTTGGCCGAGCGCGCCCAGCCGCGCTGCGACAGAACGACCGTGACCGGCTCGCTCGCGACGAGCTGCGTTTCGTCCAGAGCCTGCGCCGCCTCGCGCTCGACGATCACCGTGCGGCGCGCGTCCCCATGGGCCTCCGCGTCCTCGGCAATCTCGCGTTTGATCAGGTCGCGCAGTCTCGCGGGGCTCTTGAGCGTCTTCTCGAGCCCGTCCCGCTCCTGGCTGAGTTCGTCCTGTTCCCCGCGGATCTTCATTTCCTCGAGCTTCGCCAGGTTGCGCAGGCGCAGATTGAGTATGGCCTCTGCCTGGACGTCGCTGAGATTGAAGCGCTTCATCAGCACCGGTTTCGGCTCGTCTTCCGTGCGGATGATCCGGATGACCTCGTCGATGTTCAGGAACGCGACCAGCAACCCATCCAGGATGTGCAGCCTGTCGACGACAATCTGCAGGCGGTGCTGCAGGCGGCGGGTCACGGTCGCCTTGCGGAACTCGATCCACTCGCCGAGCAATTCGACCAGGTTGAAGGTCTTCGGCCGGCCATCCAGGCCGATGATGTTCATGTTGACCCGGACCGTCCGCTCCAGGGACGTGGTCGAAAAGAGGTGTGACATCAGTTCGTCGACGTCCACCTTGCGTGATTTGGGTGTAATGACGAGCCTGATCGGATCATTGTGATCCGATTCATCGCGAAGATCCTCGACCAGCGGGAGTTTCTTATTGCGCATTTGCGCCGCGATCTGCTCGAGCACCTTGCCGCCGGATATCTGGTAGGGCAGGGAATTGATCACGATGTCACCGTTCTCGAGCTTGTACGAAGCCCTTAGCTTCAGCGTGCCGGACCCGGTCTGGTATATCTGCCGGATGTCGGCCCTGGGCGAAATCAGCTCGCCACCGGTCGGAAAGTCGGGTCCCTTGATATGCTTCATCAGCTGCGCGACGGTGGCATCCGGCTTGTCGATCAGGTGTATGAGAGCCGCCGCGACCTCGCGCAGGTTGTGGGGCGCGATGTCCGTGGACAGCCCGACCGCGATGCCCATAGCGCCGTTCAGCAACAGGTTCGGCAGCCGCGCGGGCAGGACGACCGGCTCGTCCATCGTGCCATCGAAATTCGGCACCCAGTCCACGGTTCCCTGGCCGAGCTCCTGGAGCAGCAACTTCGCGTAGGGCGTCAGCCGCGACTCGGTATAACGCATCGCCGCAAAAGACTTGGGGTCATCGGTCGAGCCGAAGTTTCCCTGCCCGTCGACGGTCGGGTATCGATAGGAGAAATCCTGCGCCATCAGTACCAGCGCCTCGTAGCACGCGCTGTCGCCGTGCGGATGGTATTTGCCGATGACGTCACCAACGGTTCGCGCCGATTTCTTCGGCTTCTGACCGGCCGACAGGCCGAGTTCACTCATCGCATAGATGATGCGGCGCTGCACCGGCTTCAATCCATCGCCGATCTGCGGCAGCGCCCGATCGAGAATGACGTACATCGAATAGTCGAGGTACGCCTTCTCGGTGTACTCCTTGAGCGGCAGCTGCTCGACGCCTTCGAGGTTCAGTTGATTCTGCATGATCAGACTTCCGCGAGGTTGCCCTTGGTTTCGAGCCAGCTACGTCGGTCGCTCGCACGCTTCTTGCCGAGCAGCATGTCCATCAGCTGATCCGTGTTGTCCTTGGCTTGTACCGTGAGCTGCACGAGACGACGCGTGTCCCGACTCATCGTCGTTTCGCGCAGTTGCTGCGGACTCATCTCGCCCAGGCCCTTGAAGCGGGTAACGGTCACCTTGCTGCGAATTTTCTCCGCCCCTATCCGGTCGAGTATGCCCTGACGCTCGGAGTCGTCGAGCGCGTAATGTACATCCTTGCCCACGTCGATCCTGTACAGCGGCGGCATCGCCACGTAGACGTGACCGGCGAGTACGAGCTCGCGGAAATGACGCAGGAACAGCGCACAAAGGAGCGTGGCTATATGGGCACCGTCGGAGTCCGCATCGGCCAGTATGCAAATCTTGTGATAGCGAAGGTTGGAGAGGTCGCTGCTGCCGGGATCCACGCCGAGTGCGACGCTGATATCGTGTACTTCCTGGGAGCTCAGGATTTCCGCCGTTTCGACCTCCCAGGTGTTCAGGATCTTGCCGCGCAGCGGCATGATTGCCTGCGTGTTGCGGTCGCGTGCCTGTTTGGCCGAACCACCCGCTGAATCTCCCTCGACGAGGAATAGTTCGCAGAGTTCCGGCTCCTGCGATGTGCAGTCCGCGAGCTTGCCGGGCAGTGCGGGACCAGCGACGACTTTCTTTCGCACGACCGTCTTCGCGGCCTTCAACCGCTTCTGTGCTTTGCTGATCGCCAGCTGCGCGATCTGGTCGCCGGTATCGGGATGCTGGTTCAGCCACAGCGAAAAGCTGTCCTTGATGACGCCGGCAACGAACGCCGCAGACTCTCGCGACGACAATCGTTCCTTGGTCTGGCCGGAAAACTGCGGGTCCTCGAGCTTCACGCTCAGCACGAAATTCAGTCCATCCCATACGTCCTCGGGCGCCAGGTGGACTCCACGCGGCAGAAGGCTCCGGAACTCGCAGAACTCGCGTACCGCGTTGGTCAGGCCGGTGCGCAGGCCGTTCACGTGCGTGCCGCCCTGCGGCGTGGGCACGAGGTTCACGTAGCTCTCCTGCACCGCGGTGCCCTCGTCCGTCTGCCAGACCAGGGCCCAGTCGACCGCTTCGTGTGTGCCCGCGAGGCTGCCCCCGAAAGGCTCCGCCGGAAGGTGCGATACCTGCCCCAGTTCCTCCTTCAGGTACTCCTCGAGCCCTCCGGAGTAACACCACTGGATGTCCTCTTTGGGCTTCTCGATATGCAGCTTGACGGTCAGGCCCGGGCACAGCACGGCCTTGGCCTTCAGCGCATGCTTCAGCCTGGAAACGGATATGTTCGGCGAGTCGAAATAGGACGGGTCGGGCCAGAATCGGAGCGTTGTTCCCGTGTTCGCCTTGCCGACCTTACCGACGACCTCGAGCTTGCCGCGCTTCTTGCCGTTGGCAAAGCTCATGTTGTATTCCTTGCCGTCGCGCCGAATCCAGACCTCCAGGTTCTTCGAAAGGGCATTTACGACGGACACGCCCACGCCGTGCAGGCCGCCTGAATACTGGTAATTCTCCCGGTTGAACTTGCCGCCCGCGTGCAGCCGGGTCAGGATCAGTTCGACGCCTGGAATCTTTTCCTTCGGATGGATGTCGACGGGCATGCCACGGCCATCGTCGCTGACTTCGACCGACCCGTCCTTGTGGAGAGTGACCTCGATTTCCTTGCAGTGACCTGCCAGCGCCTCGTCGACGCTGTTGTCGATCACTTCGTGCGCAAGATGATTCGGCCGGGTCGTGTCGGTATACATGCCCGGGCGACGACGCACGGGCTCGAGGCCTGACAGCACCTCGATGTCAGCCGCATCGTAGCGTTTGCTCATTCAGTATCCGATCCAAGCCAAGCGAAGTCGAGCAAGGCGGGATTCTAGCAGGAAGCTCTCGCGATCGCGCAAGCCCGAAAAGACGATGTTTGCTGCAGCCGGTGAGTCGCGCGCAGACTTCTCATGGTCGGCCGACTCCCGTCGCCAGGGCGGCGGCGACCGATCAGTCGAGGTCGCCTATCAACGCCTTGCGGACGTTATCCGGCACCGGCCGAATTTCGACCTGGTAGTTCGGATGGTCGATACCGGCCGCGAGCGGCGCACCGCGACGGAGAGCGCCGATTTGCTCGTCGCTCAGTTCGAACCGCAGGAAGTGCACGGCGGACGTCTTCTCCGCGTCGGACCGTTCCAGGTCTTCGTCGGCTACTGGGCGAATGCGGGGGCTGTCGCCGATCTGCATCCACACGCGGTTCTCGATCCCGATCAGCTGCTTCAGCATTGCGCGCCGCTCGCTGATCTCCGGGAATTCGACCATGAACGTCGCCTTCCAGTTCTTGCCGTCCGGAATCATAGGGTTGTAGGCGTCCAGCTCCTCGCTGATTCCGTGCGCCTCGAAGATCCGCTCGATACGTAGCATCTCCTGCACCTGGTACTGCATCGTCAGGCGATCTTCAAAATAAAGCGTTGCGTTCGTGCCGAGCGCCAGCCGCCGGTCGCGCTTGTGAGCCATGACGTCTGCGCGAAACCGATCGCGAACCTCGGCGTATTTCTCGAGGCTGTAAAGATCGTCTCTGGTCAGTTTGTTCATCAAGGTGTCTCAGATTCCGTAGGCCTTCCGGAGCAGCCCGAAGGGATGCTCGGGCGACGTCTTATCCAGATCCTGGGCGATCTGCGCCGCCGCCATCGGGCAATCGCTGATGAAGTGCCGGGCCTCGCTCTTCGCTACTTTGTTGACCACGGGCCGTGCGATCTTTTTCGATATGTCGTGAAACTCCTTCTTCACTGCATAGGTACCGTCATGGCCGGAGCACCGCTCGATCACGTCAATTTCGGTACCAGGGACCAGCGCCAGGATATCTCGCGTCTTCAGTCCGATATTCTGCACTCGCAGG
Organism: Gammaproteobacteria bacterium; assembly: GCA_029884165.1. Classification (GTDB taxonomy): domain Bacteria; phylum Pseudomonadota; class Gammaproteobacteria; order Steroidobacterales; family Woeseiaceae; genus JAOUIH01. The sequence continues at coordinate 14,420 of JAOUIH010000051.1, forward strand.
TGGCAGGGCACCTGGTATGACACCTTGCCCAGAGTCTCCCGGAACTCCGTCTTCAGCTTGCCCTCGCGATGCCGGAGCATCAGGTACTCGAACGGGTCGAACATCGCGCCTCGGACCTTCTGGACCTCCGGATCGTCCGGGAACATCAGTGGGAGCTCCTGCTTGTACATCAGCGTGCAGGACGGGATCGGCGTCACGATATCCCAACCCTCGTCCACCCAGCTCGCGAGCACCGGTATGTTGATATTCCTGGCCTCCTCCACGGACGCCAGGTCGCCGAGTTCGAGCTTCGGCATGCCGCAGCAGACTTCTCTCTCGGCGAGTGCAACCGGAATTCCGTTGTGCTCGAAGACGGCAACCAGGTCCTCGACGAGCGACGGCATGTTCCGGTTTCCGTAGCAGGTCGTGTAGACCACTACCCGGCCACGGGTCGACGAGGCAGGAACGGCCCCGTCGCCGCTGGCCCCGCGGCGATCCCGCAGGCGCCTGCGGGCGGTCTTCGAATGATACTCGGGCACCGGCGCATCCCGGTGCACGCCCAGGGTCTTTTCGATCAGCTTGCGGGTCGCTTTGCCGCGGTTACTCGCGTTGACGGCCATGACGACGATCGGGATGCCCGCGAAGCGCCCGACCGAGTCGGTCGAGCTCAGCAGCCGGTCGCGCCTGCTGGCACCCTCTTTCCGGAAACGCTGGGCTTTCGCGCGCAGCATCAGGTGCGGGAAGTCGATATTCCACTCGTGTGGCGGAACATAAGGACACTTCGACATGTAGCACATGTCGCACAGGTAACAGTGATCCACTACGTTCCAGTAGACCTCCTTCGGTACCGAGTCGAGTTCCATCGTCTCTGACTCGTCGATGGCGTCGAACAGCGTGGGGAAAGAGTGGCACAGGCTGAAGCAACGCCTGCAGCCGTGACAGATGTCGTAAACGCGCTCGAGTTCCGCCATGAGCGCGGCCTCGTCGTAGTACTCGTCCGTCTTCCAGGGTATCGGGTGCCGCGTGGGGGCTTCGAGGCTGCCCTCGCGCCTGTCGGTGGGTGCGCTCATGTCCGGAATCCGACCGGGCCGGACGCCTGTCCGGCCCGGCGCGTCTGACTGCCTAGTCGTCCAACGAATCCAGGGCCTTCTGGAAGCGGTTGGCATGCGAGCGTTCGGCTTTCGCCAGGGTCTCGAACCAGTCCGCGATCTCGTCAAAGCCCTCGTCGCGCGCCGTCTTGGCCATGCCCGGGTACATGTCGGTGTACTCGTGGGTCTCGCCCGCGATGGCCGCAGCCAGGTTGGCCTTGGTGGCGCCGATCGGCATACCGGTCGCGGGGTCGCCGACCTGCTCCAGGTACTCCAAGTGGCCGTGCGCGTGGCCGGTCTCACCTTCCGCGGTGGAGCGGAACACGGCGGCGACGTCGTTGTAGCCCTCGACGTCGGCCTTGGCCGCGAAATAAAGGTAACGTCGGTTTGCCTGCGATTCGCCGGCAAACGCATCCTTCAGGTTGTTTTCGGTCTTGCTGCCTTTGAGTGCCATGATCTTTCCTCTGACGTGTCGTACGGGACTTAGACTAAGTCTAAAGCGTAGCGGGACTCTACGACCGGCCACCCCGTATGTCAACGAACCGGGGCCTGCCGGAGGTGTGACAGTTTGCACCAGTGCACGGGGTGGAGCAAAAGTCCGAAGTCGGGCAAACTGCTGCGCGTCGTCACCGTCGGCAGCCTGCTATGACCGCGAAGAAGACCGTAGACCTGGAAAAGGCCCTGGGCACGCTCGAGGCCCTCGTCGACGAGCTCGAATCGGGCGAGTTGCCCCTCGACAAGGCCATGCAGAAGTTCGAGGAGGGCATCAAACTGACGCGGGCCTGCCAGGGCGCGCTGAAAGACGCGGAGCAGAAGGTCCAGCTGCTCGTGAAGAGCGCCGGCGGCGAGGAGGCCCTCGAGGAATTCGACGCCGGGGATTGAGGCCGCACGGCCCGAGCCGGGACCTCAGGTATTCGTCTTGACCTGCCCGTCGCCCTGCAGGCGCGTGATCAGCGTCCGCAGGAAGCACTTGTTGAAGCGGAGCTGGCAGGACGTGCTGACCTGTTCGAGCAAGGTCGAACTCACCCGCAGTATGGTCACCGGGCCGCGCGCCCGGATCGATGCCGTCCGCTTGGCGCCGCGCACGTAACTCGTTTCCCCGAAACAGGCGCCGTCGTCCAGCTGCCCCAGTTCGCGGCCGTTCGCCTCGACGGCAGCCTGACCGGCGACGATGATGTAGAAGCGGTCGTCAATCTCTCCCTCACGCACGATCTGATCGCTGTCCTGGTACTCGCGCCAGTCGCTGGCGCGCAGCACTTCCCATATCTCGGCGTGCGAGAACTCGTGGAAGAATTTCAGCGTACGCAGCACATTGAAGTGCTCCTGGTTGTCCAGGCTGTCGTACTTTGCCCTGAGTTCCTGGTAGACCCTGGTCAGGTCTGCGGCGAGCGCGGCGCCGCTCTGGTAGCGCTTCGCCGGATCCTTCTGCATGCACATCGCGACGACCTGCTCCAGTTCCTCGGAGATGTCGTCCCGATAGGTATGGATCGGCGGCGGTGTCGCATAGACGATCTGGTGCAGCAGCTTGGACAGGTTGTCGGCGCGAAACGGCCGGAAGCCGGTCAGCAATTCGTACAGCACGGCGCCGAGCGAGTAGATGTCGGACGCAGGCGTCAATTCTTCGGACTGCACCTGCTCGGGCGACATGTAGCTCGGCGAGCCCGCGATGCCCTCGATGCGAGACACGTCAGAACCGCTGACGATAGCAATGCCGAAGTCGATGATCCGGACGTCGTTGTCGGTCGTCAGCATGATGTTGCTGGGCTTGATGTCGCGGTGGATTACGCCGCGGCCATGCGCATAGTGCAGCGCCTTCGCGCTCTTGTAGATGATCTCCACGACGTCATCGACGCGCAGGAGATTGTCGGGCCTGCAGTAGGCCGCCAGTGTGCGCGCTCCCTGGATATGCTCGGTGACGACATAGTACTTGCCGGCTTCCTCGCCCGCATCGTAGATCGGCATGATGTTCGGGTGCTGCAGCATCCCGACCATGTGCGCCTCATTGAAAAACATCTTGCGGGAAACGCGGGCCCGGTCCGGGTCCGAGTTCTCTTCGATGTTGTAGACCTTGATAGCGACGTCGCGACGATAGTAAGGATCGTGCGACAGGAAGACAGTGCCAGTGCTGCCCTTGCCGACCTTGTTGATGATGACGTATTTGCCGATCTTGTCCGGGACGTCACCGGGTCTTTTTATTTCGGCGATATTGCGGGCCATGGTTCCTCGACTCGGTCATGTCGTGAGCCGGCCCCATAAACCCAGCAACAACGCGGCATACAGGGCAGCAATTATGTCGTCCAGCATAATTCCCAGCCCTCCGCGCATACTGTGATCCAGATCGCGAATCGGCCACGGTTTCCAGATGTCAAACAGCCGGAACAGCAGGAACGCGGCCGTCCATCCGATCACACCGTCGGGTGCCATGATCAGCACGGCATACATCGCGGCAATTTCGTCCCAGACAATGCCGGAATGATCGTGCACTCCTATTCGCCGCGCGCTGACGCCGCAGATTGCAATACCACTTAACATAAGCGCAATCGCAACCAGAATCTGTGCGCCGGTTCCCAAAGGCAGCGTAGCCCATGCGAGCGCGACTCCCAGCAAGGAGCCGACAGTACCGGGCGCGACCGGCGACAGGCCGGTGCCGAGCCCGAAAGCCAGCCAGTGAACAGGGTCGCGAAGCACCGTGCGCGCCAGACCCCTGTCGAAAGCGCTCATGTCGAGGGTTCTCCGAAGTGCAGGTAACCGGCGTGGCGGTACTCGACCGGCGCGCCATTCTCCACGCAGCTCAGGCCGGCGCCTGCAACGACCTCGCCGATGTCGGTCAGCGGCAGCCCGAGCTTCGCGGCAAGTGCGGCGATCTGCTCCGCGGCATCCGCCGGTGCGGAAAAACACAGTTCGTAATCGTCCCCGCCGCCGAGCGCGTAATCTGACGCCCGGCTACGGCCGGCGACCGCCAGGAGTTCGCGCGAGAGCGGCAACCGCCCGATGTCGAGCCGCCCTCCGACAGAGCTCGCCGCCAGCAGCTTGCCGGCGTCGCCGTACAGGCCGTCGGAAACGTCGATCGCCGCCGTCGCCAGGCCGGCCAGTCGAGCACCCAGTTCGAGGCGAGCCGCAGGCCGCCGGAACCGGTCGACGAGTCGCTCCGCGTCGGGTTGGCGGGCCGCCGGCCCTTGCAGCAGTTCGAGGCCGGCCGCCGCGTCGCCGGGATGACCCGAGACGAACAGACGGTCGCCCGGCCGCGCGCGCGACCGGGTCAGCGCCCTGCCCGGCTCGACGTCGCCGGTCAGGTTCACGCTGATGACCGTTCGCGGGCCGTGGGTCGTGTCTCCGCCGACGAGCGTGACACCGTGCTCGCCGGCCGCCTCGAACAGACCCTCCGCAAAACCTGCCAGCCAGGCCGGGTCCGCTGCGCGAAGCGTCAGCGCAAGCGTCATCCAGCGCGGCCGCGCACCCATCGCCGCTATGTCGGACAGGTTGACGGCAACGGCCCGGTAGCCGATATCGGCTGCGGAGAGCTCCCGGGGATAATGAATTCCTTCGACCAGCGTATCGATGACCTGGACCTGGTCGCGCCCCGGCGCCGGGCGCAACACGGCGCCGTCGTCGCCGACGCCGACCAATACGTCGGGATCGGCCGATGCGCGCGTGAAGTACTTGCGTATCAGCTCGAACTCGTCCACTGACCGGGACTCAGTTCCTGACCGCCTCTTGCGGTCGAAGTACTCGCACTGCGCGATCGAGTACGGCATTGACGTACTTGTGCCCGTCTTCGGCACCGAAACGCTTTGCGAGATTTATCGCTTCATTGATGACGGCGCGATATGGAACGTCGATTCGGGACTCCAGTTCGTAGCAGCCGATAAGCAGTATCGCCATTTCGACCGGATCGAGCTGAGCCAGCGGCCGATCGACGAACTCGGCGATTCGCTTTTCGAGCTCGTCGCGCCCGTCGCAAATGGCAGGAAGGAGTTCGTCGAAATACTCCTTGTCGACGCGCTCGTACTCCGGCCGTTCACGAAACTGCCGGATCAGTTCATTCTTGTCATGGCCTGCGATCTGGGCCTGGTAAAGCGACTGCAGCACCAGTTCGCGCGCGCGACTGCGGGCGCCTGCGGAACCTGCTTTGCTCATGATGATGTCGGCCGCCGGCGCGTCAGTCGAGACGACGCAGCAGGTTGACCATCTCGATGACAGCCAGCGCGGCTTCCTCGCCCTTGTTACCGGCCTTGGTTCCGGCCCGCTCGATGGCCTGCTCGATCGTGTCGACCGTCAGCACGCCGAAACCGACCGGCACCCCGTGCCTGTGCGAGGCACCGCTCAGCCCCTTTACGCACTCGCCCGCGACGTAGTCGAAATGAGGTGTCCCGCCCCGGATGACAGCGCCCAGCGCGATGATGCCGTCGGCACGACGCCCCTGTGCGATCCGGTCGACCGCCAGCGGCATCTCGTAGGCGCCCGGGACCCGGACGATCTCGATATTCGAATCGATCGCGCCATGCCGTCGCAGGCAACCAACGGCAGCACGGAGCAGGGAATCCACGATGAAGTCGTTGAATCGGGATGCGACGATGACGAAGCGCGCATCGCGCACGACCAGGTCGCCCTCTGTAGTCTTTATTTTTTCCATAGCGTATGCGCTAGTGATCGACGTATTCGCTGATTTCGAGGTCGAAGCCCGAGATACCGTACATATGCTTCGGCGCCGACAGCACGCGCATGCGCGTAATGCCGAGATCACGCAGGATCTGCGCTCCGACGCCATAGGTACGCAGCACCGATTCGCCGCTGCGGCGGTAGCGGAGCTCGTCCGCGGACGTCACCAGGTTTTCGACGGCCTCCATCAGTTCGCGCGACCCTTCCTGCTCCCTCAGCACGACGACGACGCCGCAATCCTCGCGCGCAATCCGCTCGATCGCGCTGCCGACGGGCCAGCCGAGCGTGGCGCTCTTGATACCGAGTATATCGCCGAGCGTGTCCTGGATGTGCACCCTGACGAGCGGATCCGAACCGGCACCAATCTGCCCCTTGACCAGCGCGACGTGCACGCACTGGTTGACGTGATCCTCGTAGCAATAGAGCGTGAAGTCGCCGTGCGCCGTCTTGACAGGCTTCTCTTCAATGCGCTCGACGAAGCGTTCCTTCTCGAGCCGGTAGCGAATCAGGTCTGCGATCGTGCCGATGCGCACGCCATGCTCGCGCGCAAATCGTTCCAGGTCCGGGCGGCGAGCCATGCTGCCGTCGTCGTTGAGAATCTCGACAATCGTAGCCGCCGGCTCGAGTCCCGCAAGCCTCGCGAGGTCGCATCCGGCTTCGGTATGGCCTGCGCGCGTCAGCACGCCGCCGGGCTGGGCCATGACCGGGAAGATATGTCCCGGCTGCTTCAGGTGTTCCGGCTTCGCATCGGCGGCGACGGCCGTGCGTACAGTCTTCGCCCGGTCATGCGCGGAAATGCCGGTCGTGATCCCCTCAGCCGCCTCGATCGACACGGTGAAATTCGTGGCGTGTCGTTCATCGGTATCGTTGACCATCAGCGGCAGCCGCAGCTGCGAGCAGCGTTCGCGCGTGAGCGTAAGGCAGATCAGGCCGCGGCCGTACCGGGCCATGTAGTTTATGTCTTCGGGCCGAACCCGCTCGGCCGCCATGATCAGGTCGCCCTCGTTCTCGCGATCCTCGTCGTCGACCATGATGACCATCTTGCCATCGCGTATATCCGCGATGATCTCCTCGATATCCGAGAACGTATCCTCGCCGGGACGCGCGTTGAGTTTCGTGTTAGTCGACATAGCCATGTGCCTTGAGAAATTCGCGCGAAATGCCGGAGTCATCGGGAGCGTCCAGCAGCCGTTCGAGGTAACGGGCGAGGAGATCGACCTCGATGTTGACTTCGGTACCGACCTCGTATCCGCCGATAATCGTAACATTGGCAGTATGCGGAATGATATTGACGGAGAACCGGTTCCCGGATACCGCATTGATGGTAAGGCTTACGCCGTCGATGCACACCGATCCCTTGCGGGCGACGTAACGGCTGTATTCGACGGGAATCTCGACATCCAGGCGCAAGGACTTGCCGTCGCTGTTCCGCCCGACGACCCTGCCGATACAATCCACGTGGCCGGTAACGAGATGGCCGCCCAGCCTTTCGCCCAGCGCGAGCGACGGTTCGAGGTTGACCCGGCTGCCCGTTTCCAGATTCCGGAACGCGGTGACGCTCATCGTCTCCCTCGATACGTCCGTATCGAACCCGTCATCGTGCAGGGCGATGGCGGTGAGGCATACGCCGTTGACGGCTATGCTCTCGCCGACCTGGAATTCCCGCCAAGGCAATCCGTCCGCGCGCACACCCAGGCGGAGGTCCCCGCCGCTGCTGCGGAGGCTGCTGACCCGGCCGACGGCCCTGACGATGCCTGTAAACACTAACCCTGTCCCCTGGGCCTGCCGCTCGCGATCGACGGCGAGAAACGCGCGGTAATGCGAATATCACGACCGACCGCGCGCAGGTCCGTGATCCGCAGCGATCGCCGATTCTCGAGGCGGATCCAGCCGGGCGTGGCGAACATGGGTCGGACCTGGCTGCCCATGATATGGGGCGCCTGGTAAATGACAAGCTCGTCCACGAGCCCCGCCTCGAGCAGCGCGCCCGAGAGCAGCGGGCCGGCCTCGACGAGCAGGTCGTTGATGCCACGCTCGCCGAGGATCCTGAGAACCTCGCCCAGGTCGAGTCCGCCGGATCCCGCGCCGAGCTTCTGAACGACGGCGCCCGCCGCCTCGAGCGGGCCGCGCCGCTGGTCGTCCGTGCAGAAAATCAGGGTTTCTCCGTCGGACCGGAGCATCTTGGCGGTCGCCGGCGTGCGGAGCCGGCTGTCCAGCACCACCCGGAGCGGCTGTCGCTCGCCGAGACCCTCATCGCGCACCGTCAGTGCCGGGTCGTCTGCCAGCACCGTGCCGCTGCCGGTCATGATGGCGCCGGAAGCCGCCCGGAACCGCTGCACGTCGCGCCGCGCCTCGGGCCCGGTGATCCAGTGGCTCTCACCGGTCGCCATCGCGGTTGCGCCGTCGAGGCTCGCCGCGATTTTCAGGCGCAACAGCGGACGCCCGCGCTCGATCCGTGACAGGAAGCCCTCATTGAGCAGGCGCGCCTCCGTCTCCAGCAGCCCGGTTTCGACCTCGACGCCACCGTCGGCCAGCCTCGCAAATCCCTGGCCGGCCACATCAGCAAACGGATCCTGCATCGCCGCGACGACGCGCGCGATGCCGGCACCCAGCAGCGCGTCAGCGCAGGGAGCCGTCTTGCCGTGGTGCGCACAGGGCTCGAGCGTCACGTAAGCGGTTGAGCCACGCGCCCGTTCACCCGCCATCCGCAGCGCGTTGATCTCGGCGTGAGCCTCACCGGCAACCGCGTGCCAACCCTCGCCGACGACCTCGCCGTCTCGGACCAGCACGCAGCCGACCCTGGGATTCGGGTGGGCCGTGTACCAGCCGAGCCGCGCCAGGCGCAGGGCCCTGGCCATGTGCTCGCTGTCTGCGGCGGAAAAGTCGGCCATCGCGGATCCTTGTTCCGGCGGCGATGCCGCTATTTCTTGCCGAACAAGTCGGGCAGAAAGGACATCTGTTCACGTCCGGCGGATGCTTCGGAGATCTCCTGCAGTCTCCGGATCTCGTCCTCGAACTCGGTGACGTCCTGGAAGCTGCGGTAAACAGAGGCGAATCGCACATAGGCCACCTCGTCGAGCCCTCGGAGCTCCTCCATCACGAGTTCACCGATAAGGCGCGAGGCGACCTCTCGCTCGCCCATCGTCCGCAGGCGATGCAGCAGGCGCCCGACGGTTTCCTCGAGCGTGTCGGCGGCAACCGGCCGCTTCTCGAGGGCTCGCTGCATGCTGAGGCGCATCTTTTCTTCATCGAAGGGTTCGCGCCGGTTGTCGCTCTTGACCACGCGAGGCATCACGAGTTCGGCCGACTCGAACGTGGTGAAACGTTCGCTACAGTCGAGACACTGCCGGCGCCGGCGTATCTGGCGACCCTCGGCCGCAAGCCGGGAGTCTATGACCTTCGTTTCTTCGTGGCCGCAGAAAGGACAGTGCATGGGCCCCCGCTGTCATCCGCGCGTGCGTCCCCGGCGCTCAACGGTAGACCGGGAACTTTCCGCACAGCTCGATAACCTGGCCGCGCACGCGCTGTATCATGACGTCATCGTTGATGTCGTCCAGTATATCCGCAATCCAGTGCGTCAGCTTACGGGTCTCGGACACGCCGAAGCCCCGCGTCGTGATCGCCGGCGTACCGAGACGGAGGCCGCTGGTAACGAACGGCGAACGCGGGTCGTTCGGTACCGAGTTCTTGTTGACCGTAATATTCGCCCGGCCCAGCGCGGCGTCCGCGTCTTTGCCGGTGATGTCCCGGTCGATCAGGCTGACGAGCATCAGGTGGTTGTCCGTGCCATCGGAAATGATCGGGTAACCGCGCTCGATCAGGGTCCCGGCCATCGCCCGCGCGTTGTCGATGACCCGCCGCTGGTAGTCCCGGAATTCTGGCGCCATCGCCTCCTTGAACGCCACCGCCTTGGCCGCGATCACGTGCATCAGGGGGCCGCCCTGCGTGCCGGGGAAGACCATCGCGTTGTACTTCTTCGTCAGCTCGTCGTTCTTGCGTGCGAGAATCATCCCGCCACGCGGTCCGCGCAGCGTCTTGTGCGTGGTCGAGGTTACGGCGTCCGCGTACGGCAGGGGGTTCGGATAG
>JAOUIH010000164.1 GCA_029884165.1 Gammaproteobacteria bacterium
GTTGAATTCCTTGTCGGTCTGCTGCGCGGTCAGGCCTTCGGACAGGGCACGCGAAAAGCTCGCGACCATGCCTTTCTGGCGGGCCAGTCGCTTGTTCGCCTCGTCGCGGGAGTAACCGCCGGACAGGGCAACGACTTTCAGCACGTTCCTGTGCGCGATGCAGTCGGCGTACAGGTTATCCTTCTCGGGCAGCGTCAGCTTGAGCATCACCAGTTCTTTCGGGCCGAGCGAGTCGAGCTGCTTGATGATCGCGGCGTGCAGCATGTCCTCCGCCTTCGCCTTGTCCGGGCACTTGATGTCGACCTCTGGCTCGATGATCGGAACGAGTCCGGCCGCAACGATCTGCCGGCCGACATCGAACTGCTGCTTCACGACCGCATCGATGCCCGCCTTGTTTGCCTGCTTGATGACGGATCGCATCTTGGTGCCGAAGACGCCCTTCGATTTCGCTTTCTTCAGCAGCTTGTCGAGATCCGGCATCGGCTTCATCAGCTGTGCGCCGTCTTTCTCGTCCGCGAGGCCCTTGTCGACTTTCAGGAACGGCACGACCTTCTTGACCTTCCAAAGGTACGACGCCGTCGGCTGGCCCTCGATGTCACGGTCCATCGTGTTCTCGAACAGGATCGCGCCGAGGATGCGGTCGCCGCTGAAGGCGGGACTCGTGACGATGCGCGTGCGCATCTGGTGCACGACGGCGAACATCTCCTCGTCGTTCGACCAGGCATCCGACGACACGCCATAGAGCTGCAACGCCTTCGGCGTGCTGCCTCCGCTCTGGTCGAGGGCTGCGATGAAACCGGGTTTGGTTCGGACTTTTTCTAGCTGCTGGTCGAATTCGCTCACGTCGGCACCTGTCTGTGTGGCATGTCTTGGGGTTGTTTTTGGAGACAGGAAGTCTACAGCAACTCGGGCACGATTTGGGCGGGCGGGCCGGCTTCTGCATCTCGCGGTGCCGGGGTGCGCTGCAGGTCCTTGACAGCGGCCGGCGCTTCGGAGAAAAAGCCGCGATGCCGTCGACACCGATCGATCCCCGCCTTAGCGACATGGAAGTCCGCGACTTCTTCGAGATCGGCTGGATCGCGCGGCGCGGACTGTTCGACACCGTCGAAGTGCGTCGAGTCCGGGACTGCTTCGACGAACTCGAGCGGCTGGCTGAAGGTCTCGACGCGACCGGTCCCTGCCGCGGCTCGCATTTCGTGCTGGGGGACAGGCACGGGCAGCGGGTCATCAAGCGCGTCGTCTGGGCCGGCGGCTCGCAACCCTACCTCCTCGACATCGGCGCCGACCCCCGGCTGACGATTCCCGCGGCCCGTCTGCTCGGCAGCACGGATATGGATCAATTGCTGTCGCAGGCGCACTTCAAGCGTCCCGGCGACGGCGTGATCTTCGGCTGGCACCAGGATATCCAGCATCGCGACAAGGGCCCTGGCACCTGGGTCGATGTCAACGGCCGCGGCAGCTTCGTGCAGACGCTGCTCGTCATCGACGAGATGAGCCCTGACAGCGGCCCGCTGATGTTCATCCCGGGCAGCGGCCGCTGGGGCCGGGTCGACTTCGGCGATCACGACTACGACAACCCGGGCCATGCGCCGCACAGGCCACCGCAGTTCCGGGACGAGGACGCCGTCACGATCAGTGCCGCTCCGGGCGACGTGCTCTTCTTCGGACCCTACACCGCGCACGCGAGTTTCGAGAATCGCTCGGACCATTACCGGCGCGTCCTGATCAACGGCTACGCATACCCCGGCGCCAATCACCGGGTGTATCCCGGCGACGGGGCCGGACGACGCCTGCACGCGACCTGAGCCCGGTCGGGGCCGAAACCGCGGCCACGCCGCTGGTGCTCACCGAGAAGTACTACGCGGAGGCCGCCTCAGGCTCACCGGGGAGGCCGGCAAGGGCCTCTTCGCAGCCTGCCGCAACCCTTGGCATCGCGCTCTTCGAACGGCTCCTGGGACGCGCCTGAGTCGCTCTCGAAGGCACGCCCGGCCGGGGTTTGCCGCGCAGCACTGGCTGCAGTAAGTAGTTATCCCGATTGTTGTTTTCGCCCCTGAATGCGGAAATGAACAGCATCCAGCACCGCGCAGTCGGTGGGGGTTTGCAGGGAGGTCAGGGTCATGCGTCACATCATTCTTTCGAGCATCCTGGTCGGCGCCGCCATGCTGTGGCCGGTCGCCGCCGCGGCTGACGACGCTGCCGCACAACGAGCCTACGACAACGGCGATTACGAAACCGCGTACGCACAGTGGCTGCCGCTCGCCGAGGCCGGCGACGCAAACGCCCAGTTCGCCGTCGGGCACATGCACGCGAACGGCTTCGGAGTCGCGATGGACGACGCCGAGACGCTGAAGTGGTATCGCCTAGCGGCCGCGCAGGGCCATGCCGAGGCGCAGTTCAACATGGGCGTCATGTATTCGAACGGCTGGGGTGTCGACTTCAACGATGCCGAGGCCGCGCGGTGGTTCCAGATGGCGGCGGACAAGGCTTACCTGCCGGCCATTACAAACCTCGCGAGGTTCTATTTCTCCGGTATCGGCGTAGAGAAGAACTACGTCGAATCCTATGTCTGGTACGACGTCGCGAAGCAACTCGGCGACCTGGAGGTCCAGGTCAAGCTCGACGAGATCGCCAGTCGCGTGTCCGACCAGGAACTAATGAGCGCCCAGGGCAAGGCGAACCGCTTGCTGGCCGGTTTCGACAGCCGCTCCCAGGAGTCTGACCAGGTCACTGCGCTCGCGCGCTGAGGCAGCTCCGCCCGCCCGCCGTGCCCGTCCAGGGGCGGCGGGCGGGCGTATGACTCGATCCCGCGCGCCGTTTCAGTCGAAGCGGCCGTAGCTCATGGCGGAGCGAACCCGGTCGCCCGCCATCGCGACCGCGGCCTCGCGCGGCGCGATCCTGGCCTCATTCGCGCGCTCGATCACTTCCGCCGTATTCCCTCGAATGTTCTCGTCGATCAGCCGGAACGCGTCGCCCTGCGTGCCGCCCCGGTATTCGACGGCGGCGCAGATCACGCCGCCGGCATTCGCAATGAAGTCCGGCATGCACATTACGCCGCGGCGATGCAGCAGGTCCTCGGCCTCGGCGGTGATGCCGATGTTCGCGCCGGGCACAATGAGTCGCGCCCGGACCTCCGCCTCGTTGTCCGCCCGGACGACGTCGGGCCGTGCCGCCGGGATCAGTATGTCGCAGTCGACGCCGATCAAGGCGTCGCGGGGCAGCTTTTCGCCAGCCGGGAAGTCCGCCATGTGACCGCCCTGCTCCTTGTGCGCGATGAGGCTGTCCACGTACAGACCGTCGCCGTCGTACACCGTCGCGCTGGAGTCCGCGGCGGCCACCAGCACGGCGCCGCGCCCGGCGAGAAAACGCGCCGCATGCTTGCCGACCGCGCCGAAGCCCTGGACCGCGACGCGCGCTCCGGCCAGCGACATGCCGAGCTTGTTACAGGCGACGTCGGCGCAGGACAACAGGCCCCAGCCGGTCGCGCCGATCTCGTCGAGCGGGATGCCACCGATCGTTTTCGGCAGCCCGACCGCGCGGCCGATCTCGTCGCGCACCCAGGCCATCGCCTGCTCGTTCGTACCCATGTCCGGGCCCGGGATGTAGTCGGTCAGCGTCCGGATCGACTGCGCGAACGCCCGTATCAGGCGCTCCTTGTCGGCCGGATCCATCGCCGGGTCAGCGAAAATAACCGACTTGCCGCCGCCGTGCGGCAGGCCGGCCGCGGCGTTCTTGAACGTCATCGCGCGCGCAAGTCGAAAACACTCGTCCAGCGACACGTCCGGCGACATCCTCACGCCCCCGATCGAGGCGCCGGCCGCGACGTTGTCGACCACGACAATCGCCCTGAGGCCGAGTGCCGGCTCGTACAGATGGTGGATTGCGCGTGGCCCCAGGTCGTCGCAATAACGGAATACGGAGTCGCTCATCGTCCCTCGCCTTTGCAGCTAACGGTGACCACGCTAGCGCCCGCGGCCGCCGCAGGACAATACGAGACTGTACCTAGCAGAATGGGCGCGACCCCGATCAGGTTCCTGTCAGTGCCTGCTCCGTGCCGGCATTGCGGAACCCCGCGAGCAGCTCGTCGCGCTTTGCCTGCATCAGCCCGATGTTCCGCTCCTTGATGTGGCCGAAGCCGCTGACGAGCTCCGGCAGCGACGCAATCTGCACGGCGGCGTCGTAGTTGCCCGGCGCCAGCGCGCCGGCAACCTCGCGCAGCATCGCCATGTAATCGTCGATGAGCTGTCGTTCCGCGCGCCGCTCCGCCGTACGGCCAAAGGGATCGAAGGCCGTGCCGCGTAGCCCCCTGAGGCGCGCCAGCAGCCTGAACGCCGGCATGATCCAGCCGCCGTACTCGTGCTTCTTCAGATTGCCCGTAGCGGGGTCGCGCCCGGCGAAGAGCGGCGGCGCGAGGTTGAAGCGAATGCGAAAGTCGCCGTCGAACTGTGCACGGATTTTTTCCATGAACGCGGGATCGGCATGCAGGCGGGCGACCTCATATTCGTCCTTGTAGCTCATCAGCTTCGCGAGATTCTGTGCGACCGCGATCGCGAGCGCCTCCGAAGCCGGTCGCACTGCTCGCGCGGCCGCTGCGATTTCCTCGACGAACTCACGGTAGCGGCTCGCCCACGCCGCGTCCTGCCAGGCGGACAGCCACCTGGTGCGACGCGCTAACTCGCGCTCGAGCGTTTCGGGTTCCTGGTCAGCGGGCGCGGCGCCGCGACGCTGCACCAGGTACGGGGCCAGCGCATCAGGGTCGCTGGCATAGAGGCGGCCGAGCTGCAGTGCCTGCCGGTTGAACGGCACCGCGACGCCGTTCAGCTCGATCGCCCGAAGAACTGCCTCGACCGACAGCGGCAGCATGCCCTGCTGCAGCGCATAGCCCACCATGAACATGTTGGTCGCGATCGCGTCCCCGGTCAGCGCCAGGGCAATGCCGGTGGCGTCGACGACGTCCGCGTTGTCGCGGCCGACCCGCTTGTTGATGCGCTCGACCAACAGGCGCTCGTCTACCCGGGCGCGCGGATTGAACTGGAAACCGATTGTCGGCTGCACGCTGCTGTTCGCGAGCACGCGGGATGTGCCGGCCGCAAGGCTGCGCCAGGCCTCGTCCGCGACGCCGGCAACCATGTCGAAAGCCATCAGCAGTTTCGCTTCGCCGAGGCCGATGCGCTGCGCGCCGATGTCGGCGCTGTCGTCCGCGATCTTCAGGTGGCTGTACACGGCGCCGTTCTTCTGCGCCAGGCCGGTCATGTCGAAGATCGAGCATGCCTTGCCATCGATGTGCGCCGCCATGCCCATGATCGCGCTGACCGTGATGACACCGGTGCCGCCGATGCCCGCCACGATGACGCCGTAGCTGCCCTCGGCCCGGGGCACCGACGGCGCCGGCAGCGAACGGAACATCGACTCGTCGAATTCCATGGTCTTCGGCTTGCGCAGGCGGCCACCGTACACGGTGACGAAGGACGGGCAGAAACCCTTGTTGCAGCTATAGTCCTTGTTGCAGCTCGACTGGTCGATCTGCCGCTTGAGCCCCTTCTCCGTCGGCTTCGGCAGGATGCTGACGCAGGTAGCCTGCACCGAGCAGTCGCCGCAGCCCTCGCAGACCTCGTCGTTGATGAACATTCGCCTGGCGGGGTCCGGGTACTTGCCGCGCTTGCGGCGCCGGCGCTTTTCGGCCGCACAGGTCTGCTCGTAGATGATGACCGTGCAGCCCTTGGCCCCGCGCAGGCGCCGCTGGATCTCGTCGAGGCGATCGCGGTGCCGGATCTCGAGGCCCTTCGGAATGTCCTTCGACGCGGC
>JAOUIH010000052.1 GCA_029884165.1 Gammaproteobacteria bacterium
CCGGTGAGTGGGGTTCGAGTCCCATCGTCCACCCCAATCTTTCCTGAGCTACGTCCACCAATAGACAATTGGACGTAGCGGGGCCACGCAGTGGCAGGGTAGAGCCCCGGGTTGTGATCCCGGTCGGTCGCAATCTGTGGTGCGCGCAATGTCGGTGGGCACCGTGTGTCCGGTGAGTGGGGTTCGAGTCCCATCGTCCACCCCAATCTTTCCTGAGCTACGTCCACCAATAGACAATTGGACGTAGCGGGGCCACGCAGTGGCAGGGTAGAGCCCAATCCGCCCTCGGTGTCAGCACAGGCACTCCCGCCCGGTGCGGATTGATCTTTAGTGATCCCCAGGCAGAACTGCGGTGCCCCGCGAAGCCCGGCGAAGGGTCGAGCACTCCCGCCCGGTGCGGATTGATCTTTCCCGGCAGATCATTAGAATCGCGTCTCCGCGCCGACTATGCGGCGACAGGTACGAGCTGGGCCTCTAGCTCAATTGGTAGAGCAGTGGACTCTTAATCCATTGGTTCGGGGTTCGAGTCCCCGGGGGCCCACCAGTCAACCTGCCCTTTCGCGAGCCGGTCTCCCGTTGCAGTTCTGCAACAGAATTTTGTGATTCGCGTCCGAACGGGCCCCTGTAGCCGTGGTCTAATTGCCACGTCCCGCTTGGGTGTGGGCACATCTCTTTTTTTCACTAGGTGCAAAGACCATGAACAACGATGTAACGACGAGCGAGGCACGCAACGGCGCGTCCTGGCTTCTGCTTCCGGCGGCACTGATCGCCATCCTGTCGGCGCCGCAGGCCCTGGCCGACTCCGGCTTCTATGCCGGCGGCTCGATCGGCTCCGCGACCATTGCGGCCGACATTCCGATCGACGAAATCAACGATACCCTGAATTTCGACGAGGACGATTTCGCGTGGAAGGCTTTCGGCGGCTTCAACTTCGACCTGGCCGTCATCGACCTCGGTATCGAGGCGGGCTATGTCGACCTTGGCGCACCCTCGTTCGCCGTGCTGGATGAATCGATCACGCTGGACGTGACCGGGCTGACGCTGTTCGGCCTCGCCGGCTTCAACCTCGGGCCGATCGGCGTTTTCGCGAAGGCAGGCATGATCAACTGGGACGCCGAGCTGTCCGTCAGCGGCTTCGGCGAGGTCGCCAGTGACGACGGTTCCGATCCGGCATACGGCATCGGCGCTCGCTTCAACCTGGGGTCGCTGCAGATCCGGGGCGAGTACGAGATGTTCGACCTCGACGACACGGATGACGTGTACATGTTGTCGCTCGGCCTGGCCTTCAATTTCTGACCAGGTGGGGCAGCCCGGCAGGGCTCTGCGACAGGAAACGGCCGGCGTACGCCGGCCGTTTTCGTTGCGGGGTCCGTTTCGGTACCCGGCCGCCGACCCCTGTCGGGTCCCGCCGCGTGATGGTCGAACGCGGACCGGCTTTTATTTCGGGTTCATCGGCCTCAGAAAGCCAAGACCGACCGCCATGTTGCCGGTATAATTCCGGACCCATCCGGGCGCCAGTCGGTGCTGAAATGGCGGATTGGCGAAAGTGGCGGAATTGGTAGACGCGCAGGATTTAGGTTCCTGTGGGGTAACCCGTGAGAGTTCGAGTCTCTCCTTTCGCACCACTTTGTCTGGCACATAACAGGCTGTAACTACTGGTTATTTATCGAAACGGGCGCGGCCGATGGCCGTGTCCTCAGGACAGGCAGGATCACAAGCAATGTTGGTTACCGTGGAGTCCACCGGCAAGCTCGAGCGCCGCATGCGCGTCGAACTGCCCGCGGAGCGAATCGAAAAAGAGGTCGAGTCCCGGCTGAAGAAAGTCGGGCGGACGGCCAAGATAAAGGGCTTTCGCCCGGGCAAAATCCCGGCCAAGGTCGTCAAGCAGCACTACGGCCAGCAGGTACGCCAGGAGGTGCTGTCGGACCTGATGCAGAAGAGCTACACGGACGCCGTGCGGCAGGAGAACCTGAACCCGGCCGGCGGCCCGCGAATCGAGCCGGTGGCGTCGGCCGACAAGCAGAGCTTCGCCTACGTGGCGACGTTCGAGGTCCTGCCCGAGGTGACGCTCAAGGGGCTCGACAAGATCAAGGTTGAAAAACCCGAGGTCGAGGTCGGCGATTCGGACGTGGACGACATGCTCGAAAATCTCCGGCGCCAGAAAGCGACCTGGTCGGCCGTCGAGCGAGCCGCGCAGGACGGCGACCGTGTCATCGTCGATTTCGACGGCACGCTGAAGGGCGAGCCGGTCAAGGGCGGCAAGGGGCAGGAGGTCCCGGTGGTCCTGGGCCAGGGCCAGATGCTGCCGGACTTCGAAAAGGGACTGGCGGGCGTAAAGCCAGGCGAGGAGAAGTCGTTCAAGGTCAAGTTTCCCAAGGACTACCACGCGGAGGACCTGGCCGGCCAGAAAGTGGAGTTCGCAGTCAAGGTGCATCGGGTGGACGAGCAGGTACTGCCGCCGCTCGATGACAGCCTGGCAGAAGCCTATGGCGTGACCGAGGGCGGTGTGGCCAAGCTCCGCGAGGAAGTGAAGAACAACATGGAGCGCGAGGCCGCGCAGAAGATCAAGGCGGACATCAAGGACCAGGCCCTCAAAGGGCTGCTCGACGCGAACCCGATCGACGTGCCCAAGGCACTGGTGCACCAGGAAATGCACAACATGCAGCATGAGGCGATGCGGCAGCTGGGCATCAAGGATCATGACAAGGCGCCCGGGCTCGAGAATTTCAGGGAGAGCGCCGAAAAGCGTGTCCGTCTCGGCCTGCTGCTAAGCCAGTATATCGACGACAACAAGCTGGCACCGGAGCCGGAAAAGCTCCGTGAGCACGTCGAGGAGATGTGTTCGGGCTACGAAAACGCCGAAGAGATGGCAGCGAGTTATCTCGCCAATCCGCAATTCCTGCAGCACGTCGAACCGCTGGTCCTGGAAAACCAGGCCATCGAACGTCTGCTTGAAAACGGCAATGTGAAGTCGAAGAAAATCGGCTTCGGGGACTACATGAACGCGAAGTAAGCCCGCCTGCGGGTATCGCCGGACAGTATCGAGGTCACAGGAAAAACAATGAGCGCGAAAGCATTGAATCTGGTACCGATGGTCGTCGAGCAGACGGCGCGCGGCGAGCGGGCATACGATATCTATTCCCGCCTGTTGAAGGAGCGTGTCGTATTCATCGTCGGGCCGGTCGAGGATCACATGGCGAATCTCGTCGTCGCCCAGTTGCTCTTCCTCGAATCGGAGAACCCGGGCAAGGACATCCATCTCTATATCAATTCGCCGGGCGGCGCGGTAACGGCCGGGCTGTCGATTTACGACACCATGCAGTTCATCGGTTGCGACGTCAGCACGATTTGCGTCGGGCAGGCCGCCAGCATGGGGCGCTGCTCCTGGCCGGTGGCACCAAGGGCAAGCGTTTCGCGTTGCCGCACTCCCGGATCATGGTCCACCAACCGAGTGCGGGCTTCCAGGGGCAGGCTACGGACATCGACATCCATGCCCGCGAGGTCCTGGAATTGAAGCGCCGGCTGAACGACATAATGGCGAAGCACACGGGGCAGGCGATCGACCGGATCGAGAAGGACCTCGAGCGCGACAACTTCATGTCGGCAGTTTCCGCGGTCGACTATGGGCTGATCGACACGGTACTGGAACGTCGTACCGAGATCCCAAAGCCGAAGGGCTCCAAATCCGATTAATTTCAGGGGTTTGACCCCGAATTATTACGTAATGCGACATGTCGCTTTGCACCCTGTGGAGCCTCATGTTATATACACCGTCAGTCGTAACAGATTGATTTCCGGCAATTGAGGCAGGCGACCGATGAGCGACAATTCCCGCGGCAAGAACGAGGACGGCAAGCTCCTCTACTGTTCTTTTTGCGGCAAGAGCCAGCACGAAGTTCGCAAGCTGATCGCGGGCCCCTCGGTCTTCATCTGCGACGAATGCGTCGAGCTCTGCAACGACATCATCCGTGAAGAGCTCGAGGAGTCGCACGACTCGGGTCACGCGAAGCTGCCGAAGCCGCACGAGATCAAGGCGGTGCTGGACGAATACGTGATCGGCCAGCAGCGCGCCAAAAAGGTTCTTGCGGTAGCGGTCTACAACCACTACAAGCGCCTCGAGGATCGCGGCCGTGAACGCGGCAAGGACGATGTCGAGCTGGCCAAGAGCAACATCCTACTGATCGGGCCTACCGGCTGCGGCAAGACGCTGTTGGCCGAGACGCTGGCCCGGCTGCTCAACGTGCCGTTCACGATAGCGGACGCGACGACGCTTACCGAAGCCGGCTACGTCGGCGAGGACGTCGAGAACATCATCCAGAAGCTCCTGCAGAAATGCGATTACGACGTCGAGAAGGCGCAGACCGGTATCGTCTACATCGACGAGATCGACAAGGTCTCCCGGAAATCGGACAACCCGTCGATCACCCGGGACGTGTCCGGGGAGGGGGTGCAACAGGCCCTGCTGAAGCTCATCGAAGGCACGATCGCTTCGGTGCCGCCGCAGGGTGGCCGCAAGCATCCGCAACAGGAATTCCTGCAGGTCGACACGCGCAACATCCTTTTTGTATGCGGCGGTGCTTTTGCGGGCCTCGAAAAGATCATCCTCAATCGCTCGTCGAAGAGCGGCATCGGTTTCGTGGCCGAGGTCAAGCGTGCCGAGGATGAGCGCAAGGTCGGCGAGCTGCTGCATGAGGTCGAACCGGAGGACCTGATTCGCTACGGCCTCATACCCGAGTTCGTCGGTCGCCTGCCGGTAGTCGCGACGCTCGAGGAACTGGACGAGGAAGCACTGATCAGCATCCTGCTGGAACCGCGCAACGCCTTGACCAAGCAGTACAAGAAACTGTTCGACATGGAAGGCGTCGATCTCGAGTTCCGTGACGATGCGCTGCGCGCAGTAGCCAAGCAGGCCATGAAGCGCAAGACCGGCGCCCGTGGCCTCCGCACGATCCTGGAGAACGTGCTGCTCGACACGATGTACGATTTGCCGTCGAGCCGCACTGCGAAAAAGGTCGTCGTCGACGAGGCCGTCGTCAGCGGCGAGACCATGCCTTACATCATTTACGAGTCGGACGAGCCTCCGACGGTAAACCTGGAACAGCAGCGGCGACCGACAGGTTCCGACTGACAGGTCGCGGGGGCCGGCCGCCGAGTTCCACGAACGTCCCACCGGCCAATCCGTATGCTTGGGTTACGGGCGGGCCGGGCGCCAGGCCAGGTCCGTCCAATGCCGCGAAAGGCGACCGCGCGGCTTGATAATGCTGATTTCGGACGCATCTAGGCCTCGGGTAGACCAAAAACCCAGCCAATTCGGCCCCGGCAGCACGTCGGGGGCGTCCAGACCAGCACAGCGAGGGCAACCAGGTGGCTCAAGACGAACTCACGACCACGAACGACACGCAGCTGACCGAGACCGGTACGCCGGACCCATCCCGCATCCCGGTATTGCCGCTGCGGGACGTCGTCGTTTATCCGCATATGGTCATCCCGCTGTTCGTCGGGCGGGAGCGTT
Source organism: Gammaproteobacteria bacterium (assembly GCA_029884165.1). GTDB lineage: Bacteria > Pseudomonadota > Gammaproteobacteria > Steroidobacterales > Woeseiaceae > JAOUIH01. The sequence continues at coordinate 5,513 of JAOUIH010000052.1, forward strand.
CGATCGTGGCCCTGGACCGGGCGATGGCGAGCGGCAAAAAGATCCTGCTGATCGCGCAGAAGAAGGCCGACCTCGACGATCCGGAGCCCGAGGATCTGTACGACGTCGGCACGGTCGCGACGATCCTGCAGCTTCTGAAACTGCCGGACGGCACGGTCAAGGTGCTCGTCGAGGGCGGCGAGCGGGCCGGCGTAGAGCGACTGATCGTGGACGAGTGTTTTTCCGCCGAGGTCACGATGATGACCGAGGAGGACCGCCACGACGAGCGTGAAGTCGATGTCCTGGTGCGGTCGATCATCGCCCAGTTCGAGCAGTACGTGAAGCTGAACAAGAAGGTTCCGCCGGAGATCCTGACGTCATTGTCCGGGATCGAGGAGCCCGGGCGCCTGGCCGACACGGTCGCTGCCCACATGGCCCTGAAGTTGTCCGAGAAGCAGCGGATCCTCGAGATTCGCGACGTCAAGGAGCGCCTGGAGCAGATCCTCGGCATCATCGAGGGCGAGATCGACGTGCTGCAGATCGAGAAGCGCATTCGCGGCCGCGTCAAGCAGCAGATGGAGAAGAGCCAGCGCGAGTACTACCTGAACGAACAGATGAAGGCGATCCAGAAGGAACTCGGCGAGATGGAAGATGCGCCGAACGAGATCGCAGAGCTGGAGACGCGGATCGAGAAGGCCGGCATGCCGAAGGAGGCCCGCGAGAAAGCCACCTCGGAACTCAACAAGCTCAAGCTGATGTCGCCTATGTCGGCGGAAGCCACCGTCGTGCGCAATTACATCGACTGGTTGCTGAAAGCCCCGTGGAAGAAGCGCAGCAAGGTCATCCGCGACCTGGCGCGCGCCGAGGAGGTCCTCGAGGCCGATCACTATGGCCTGGAGAAGGTCAAGGAACGCATCCTCGAGTACCTGGCCGTACAGCAGCGCGTCAAGCGCCTGAAGGGGCCGATACTGTGCCTGGTAGGTCCTCCCGGCGTCGGCAAAACGTCGCTGGGCCAGAGCATCGCACGCGCGACCAATCGCAAGTTCGTGCGCATGTCGCTGGGTGGTGTGCGCGACGAGGCCGAGATACGCGGTCACCGGCGCACGTATATCGGCTCGATGCCGGGCAAGATCATCCAGAACCTGGCGAAGACGGACGTCCGTAACCCGCTGTTCCTCCTTGACGAGGTCGACAAGATGGCGATGGACTTCCGTGGCGACCCGTCGTCGGCGTTGCTCGAGGTGCTGGATCCGGAGCAGAACTCGAACTTCGTCGATCACTATCTCGAAGTGGATTTCGACCTGTCCGACGTGATGTTCGTATGCACCGCGAACAGCCTGAACATTCCGGCGCCTCTGCTCGATCGCATGGAGGTGATTCGCATCCCCGGTTACACCGAGGATGAGAAGCTGAACATCGCGTTGCGTTACCTTATCCCGAAGCAGATGAAGGAAAACGGGCTGGAGGAGAGCGAGCTCGAGATTACCCGCGGCGCCGTGCTGGACATCATCCAGCACTACACCCGGGAATCAGGTGTTCGCAACCTCGAGCGCGAGATTTCGAAGATCTGTCGCAAGGTAGTGAAGTCGCTGCTGCTCAAGCCGCGCGAGAAGGTTGTCAAGGTAACGCCGAAGCGAATCGAGCAGTATCTCGGCGTTCGGCGCTTTCGTTACGGTAAGGCCGAAGAGAATGACCAGGTCGGGCAGGTCACCGGACTTGCATGGACCGAGGTCGGCGGGGAACTGCTGACAATAGAAGCCGCTGTCGTTCCCGGCAAAGGCAAGCTGACGCACACGGGTCAGCTCGGCGAAGTCATGACCGAGTCGATCCAGGCGGCCATGACGGTGGTCCGTAGCCGCGCGCGCGTGCTGGGCATCGAGAACGACTTCTACCAGAAGTACGACGTGCATGTGCATGTGCCCGAAGGAGCGACGCCGAAGGACGGTCCGAGCGCGGGAGTCGGCATGTGCACGGCGCTGGTGTCGGCATTAACCGACATCGCTGTACGCAGTGACGTGGCGATGACCGGAGAGATCACTTTGCGTGGCGAGGTGCTTCCGATCGGCGGCCTGAAAGAGAAGCTGCTCGCGGCCCATCGCGGCGGAATCAGCACCGTGCTGATACCGCAGGAAAACGAAAAGGATCTAGCTGAAATACCGAGAAACATCAAAGACAAGCTGACCATTGTTCCCGTGAAGTGGATCGACCAGGTTCTGGAGCGTGCGCTGCAGCATATGCCTGTCGTCGAAGCTGAGCAGGACGAGAAGTCGGCGGCAGCGACTACGGCACCGGAGGAGAAGAAGTCCGGCGATCCAGTTCGTGCACATTAATAGCTGAAACCCGCACCAACAGTGCGTTTGTTGACGCTCTATGGGTCGCTTGGTATAAGCTAGCGAGCCGCCGAGAGGGGGTCCAGCACTGCAGGGCGGCAACGCGGCGAGCATGGCAAACCGTCGCAGATAAGAAAGCAGGTCGTTCGGTACATTGAACGAGCACAGGGATGCGGATAGCGGCTACGGTCGTCCGCATGGGAAATCCAAACTTAATCTGCAAAGGTGAATGCATGAACAAGGGTGAACTCATAGAGTCGGTTGCAGCAGCAGCAGGCCTGTCTCGCGCCGATGCAACCAGGGCGGTCGATGCAGTTCTCGACAGCGTGACGCGCGCTCTCTCGGGCGGCTCGTCCGTGTCGCTTGTCGGCTTCGGCACCTTCACGGTCAAGTCACGTGCAGCCCGTACCGGACGCAATCCTCGGACCGGCGAAGCGATCCAGATCGCGGCCAGCCGGGTGCCAGGTTTCAAGGCTGGCAAAGCCCTGAAGGATGCCGTAAACTAGCGCGCCCTTCGGGGCCGCAGGGCGAGGCGAAGCCGGATTTCGGGCCACGCTCAGCGGTCCGGACAGCCGTCTGTAGCGACGATGCCGTCTGAACTCGGCTTCGTCGCGTACCGAACGGGTGCTTAGCTCAGCTGGTAGAGCATCGCCCTTACAAGGCGAGGGTCGGGGGTTCGATCCCCTCAGCACCCACCAGGACTTGGAGTGGTAGTTCAGCTGGTTAGAATACCGGCCTGTCACGCCGGGGGTCGCGGGTTCGAGTCCCGTCCACTCCGCCACCAATAAAAAAGGGGTCCCGTCAGGGACCCCTTTTTTATTGGTGGGTCTGAACTGGCGGAACGAGAACCCGCAGGCGACCGGCACGATGCTCGCCACCGCGCAGCAGCCTGCCCTGCAGGCAACCCGCCCCATCCGACATAAGCCGGCAGCTTGGCGCTCCGGGCTGCCTCAAGTATCATCGCACCCCTGTTCGAGCCCGTAGGGGCTTGATTTTCCGCAACGAGCGCCGGCCCGAGCCGGTAGCCCCCAAGACTCTTTAACTATGCTTCAAAATATTCGTGACCGATTCACCGGTGGCTTCGCCTTCGCGATTCTCGCGCTCATCGGCGTACCGTTCGTCTTCTTCGGTATCAACTACAATTTCATCGGCCAGACTTTCGCCGCGAAGGTGAACGGCGAGGAAATCTCGGTAGTCGCGTTCGAGAACGCGTACCGGAACGAGCTCCTGCGCTACGCGAACCAGGGTCTGGACCTGCCGCCCGAGTATCGCCAGCTGATTCGCGAGGGCGTACTCGATCTCCTCGTTCGCGAGGCTGCGATCGACCAGTTCCTGGACGAGTCGGGTTACCGCGTACCGGACAAGCTGGTGACGGACTTCATCCAGCGCGCCCCGGAATTCCGGGAGGACGGCGTATTCTCGAAAGAGCTTTACTATCGCCTGTTGAATGAGCAAGCGATCGATCCGACCCAGTTCGAAGCGAGCCAACGCCGCGGACTGCAGCAGAGCCAGCTGCAGCGGGGTATCGGTGCGACGGCTTTCGTCACGCCCGCGGACTACCGTCGCTACCTGAATCTCTATGGCGAGCAGCGGCAGATCGCGCTCGTGCAGGTCGACGTTGCGGCCATCGCCGAATCGATCGAAGTCACCGACGAAGAAATCCAGGCGTATTACGACGGCCAGCGCGACACCTTCCGTTCGCCGGAGACGGTCGACCTCGAATACGTCGAACTGAATCGTGCCGACATCGCAGGGCAGGTTGAAATCACCGATGCCGAGCTGCAGGAGTACTACCAGGAAGCGGGGTCCCGTTACCTGCAGGACGAGCGCCGCCAGGCGCGTCACATACTTCTGCCGCTGGGCGATGACGAAGCCGCCACCGAAGCGGAGGCGGCAGCACTGACCGAACGCGCGCGCGCCGGCGAACCATTCGAGGACCTGGCTCGCAGTTATTCGAAGGACAGCGGCACCGCGGAGCAGGGCGGCGACCTCGGCCTGCTGGCGCAGAGCCAGCTTCCGGGCCCGCTGGGCGACGCCATTTTCGCGATGCAGCCCGGCGACATAACCGGGCCGGTGCGCAGCGGCTTCGGATTCCATGTCCTGAAGCTCGAATCGATCGAGGTCGGCGGACCGTTGCCGCTCGACCAGGTACGGGGCGAGCTGGAACGCGAGATCCGCGCACAAAAGGCCGACGATGCCTACATCGAAAAAGAGCGAGCCCTGGGCGACGCGCTGTTCGATGCGACTGACATGGCAGCGCTGGCTGGCGCGGCCGGGCTCGAGGTGAAGACCGCCACCGGTTTCTCCCGCAACGGCGGTGAGCCCTTCGGAGCCAACCAGGCCGTCATCGTGGCCACGTTCGACGAACGGACGCTGACCGAACGACATATCTCGGATATCGTCGAGATAGACGCCAACCGCTCTGTCGTGTTGCGCGTGACCGATCATCATCCGTCGGCCATCCGGCCACTAGAGGAAGTCCGCGACGTCATCGACTACACGCTGCGTAACGACCGGGCACTGGTACTTGCCGACGAAAGGGCCGAGTCCCTCAAGTCCGCGCTGCGAGAGACGCAGGACGTCGATGCCTTGCGCGCGCAGTTCCCCGATTTCTCGTTCACGGAACGCGTCGTCGGCCGCCAGGATAGCGACATGGATCCTTACGTTCTCGAGGCCGTCTTCCAGGAGAAGAAGCCGAGGCAGGGCGAACCGCGCGTCGGCACCGTCATCCAGCAGGACGGCAATTACGTGGTTTACAGCGTCATTGCCGCCGCGCCCGGCCGGCCGGAGTCGATCCCGCTGGCCGATCGTGATGCCGGAAAAATACGGCTCGCACAGCAGGCGGGCGGCGCCGATTACGCCGCATTCGTTTATGAACTCGTTCGGCGCGCCGACGTCATCAAGAGCGAAGACGCGCTGGAGGCCCAGAGCCTGTTTGAGTAAGCTGGATCGCTATTGAGCACGGCATGAAGGGCGGGTGCCCGGCGGCGAACGAGCCGGCCGGGCGGCCCCACCAGTGGCAGAAGTAGAACGACGGGTCGGGGGCGATGATGAAAAAGATCGAGCTACACTGGCAGATTCTCATCGCCATCGTCCTGGCGGCTTTCGCGGGCTGGTTCGTCAGGCTCGCCATCGATTCCGGTATCGAGGACCCGTCTTTTCTGGGCGTCAGTTTCATTGGCCTGTTCGACTACGTCGGCGACCTGTTTCTGAACGCGCTGAAGATGATCATCGTGCCGCTGATCATGTCGTCGATCACCATGGGCGTCGCCGGCATCGGCTCGGGCGGCAACCTCGGTGCACTCGGCGGCAAGACGCTGCTGTTTTATGCGATGACCACGCTGCTGGCGACCCTGCTCGGCCTGTTCCTCATCAACCTGGTCGGCCCCGGTTACGCGGACGGCGTGCCGGTCGGCGAGCTGCTGGCGCTCGATCCCAAGGGAGCGGAACTCGCGGCGCTGGCCGAGGGCCGCGGCGCGAGCGATGTCGCCAACGTCTTCAAGAGCATGATCCCACCCAACATCGTGCAGGCGGCGGCCGACGGCCAGATGCTGGGCATCATCTTCTTCTCGCTCCTGTTCGGCTACTTCATGACCCACCTCAGTCACGAGCTGGCCGAGCCGCTGTTCAAGTTCTGGGACGGCGTCTTCAACGTCATGATGAAGATGACGGAGTGGATCATGAAGTTCGCGCCGATCGGCGTGTTCGGCCTGGTCGCTGTCGTCGTCGCCGAGGCGGGCTTCGAGGCCGTGCGCCCGCTCGCAATCTTCGCGGCGACGGTAATCGTAGCGCTCGCCATTCACGTATTCGTCGTGATGCCGATCCTCATGCGCTACGTGGGCGGCATTGCGCCGTACCGCATGTTTCCGGCCATGGCGCCGGCGATGCTGACGGCCTTTTCGACGGCCTCGTCGTCAGCGACGCTGCCGATCACCATGGATTGCGTCGAAAAGAACGCCGGCGTTTCGAACAAGATCTCGAGCTTCGTGCTGCCGCTCGGTGCCACCGTCAACATGAACGGTACGGCCTTGTACGAATGCGCCGCCGCGATGTTCCTGGCGCAGGCCTATGGCCTCGACCTTAGCTTCGGCACGCAGTTCTCGATCGTCTTCATCGCGCTATTGACCTCGGTCGGGGTCGCGGGCGTGCCTTCGGCTTCGCTGGTGGCCATTGCGATTATCCTGGCTGCCGTCGGGCTGCCGATGGAAGCGATAGGCGTGCTGATGGTCTTCGACCGTGTCCTCGACATGTGTCGCACGAGCGTCAACGTTTTCGGTGACGCATGTTGCGCGGTCATCGTCGCGCGGCTCTCCGGCGAGACGACGAACCTGGCGCTGAACGCGGAGGAAGGCGGCGCGACCGCCACCTGACCCCGCGCTTGTGCCGTTCTGACCAGATGGGTCAGAATGGTCCCACGGATCACAGGAGGTGAAGTGCGCCGGGTCCCGCCGTGGCGGGACACCAGCGAATCGGCCGGCATGGATGAACTCCCACTCAATTCGAATCTGCTGCTGTGCCACATCAACATCGCGCAGGGATTTCGCGGTGGCGAACGTCAGACCGAGCTCCTCGTCCGTGAACTGTCCGCGCATCGCTGGCGCCAGCGCCTGGTCGTGCGTGCCGGCAATCCACTGGCGCAACGCTGCGCCGACATCCCCCTGCTCGAGGTCGTCGAGGTAGCCGGCAACCCACTGGCCGCCGCCATTGCCGTGCCACGTGCCAGCCTGGTGCACGCACACGAGGCGCGCTCCATCTACGCGGCCTGGCTCGGTTCGCTGCTTCACGACGTCCCCTACCTGTTCACGCGCAGGGTGGATAATCCGCTCAGGGCGTCACGCTTCCGGGACGCCGCATACCGGCGCTCGGGAGGCATCGTGGCCGTGTCAAGGGCCGTGGCCGGCGAGATCTCGAAGCGTTACCCGGGCATCGAGTGCCGGATCCTGCCGGACGCGACGACCCGGCTCGGGCACGAGACCGGTGCGTCGGAGCTCATCCGCCGCCGGTACCCGGGCAAGACACTGATCGGCCACGCCGGGGCGCTGGAGCAGCAGCAGAAGGGCCAGCTGACGATCATCCAAGCCGCCAGGATCGCGGCCATCGAGCGGCCGGACTGGCAGTTCCTGCTGCTCGGCAAGGGTCGCGACGAGACGAGATTCCGGGCCGCGATGCAGGGTCTGGCCAATATCGAGCTCGTGGGACAGGTAGACAATGTCGGCGACTGGTTCGGCGCCTTCGACCTGTTCGTGTTCCCGTCGCTGCACGAAGGCCTGGGATCGTCGCTACTGGACGCGATGAGCTTCGGTCTGCCGATCGTCGCGAGCAGGGTTGGCGGCATTCCCGAAATCGTGGAGGACGGCGTCAACGGGCTGCTGATCGAACCGGGGGACGCAGACGCGTTTTACAAGGCGGTCGCCAGGCTCGCCGACGACGCGGCGCTGTCCGGCGCGATGCGCGCCGCGAACCCGGCCCGGGCTGCCGAGTTCAGCCCGGCACGGATGGCGGCCGCCTACGAAGCCACCTACCGGGAAATCTTGCGGAAAGCGAACGGCCGCGCCCGGTAGGAGCCCGCCCCGCAGGCGACCGGTGGCAGCGCCGGGCCTCGATCGCGCGCAAGGCGCGCTCCTACAATTGCTGCCCGACATCGCGCTGACTTCCTGCAGGAAGTCACACTGCGGGCGACCGGCCCAATTTACCGACTTACTGCACAATTTCACCTGGTGCGTGCCGAGTGCAAACCGATGAAGCTATGCGGATGCATCCGCCAGGAATCATCAGGCCGCCGGGGACCCAGGCCCTTCGCCGTGGGAGGCAGTCTATGTGGAACCAGGCCTACCACGTAATCTCATGCACACATGAACGCAAACCTGTGTTCGCCGACTTCAGAAGCGCGCGACTTCTGGTTCGTATACTGATGCACGAACAGGACCTGGCTTCCAGCGAAACCATGGCCTTCGTCGTGATGCCGGATCATGTGCACTGGCTGATGTCACTCGCGAAAGAGTGCGATCTTTCGGCTCGCGTTAATGCCGTCAAATCCGCCAGTGCCCGGGCGATAAACAGGCGACTCAGGCGAAGCGGCAGGATCTGGCAGAGGGGCTACTTCGACCGCGCGATGCGTAACGACGACAATCTCTCCACCGTGGCGGAGTACATCACGCTCAATCCGGTACGGGCCGGTATCGTGACAAGACGGGGCGATTACCCACATTGGGATTCAATCTGGGTGTGACCGGCCGCCCGCGGGGCGGGCTCCTACAAAAAAGCCGGCGCGGTGTTCAGCAGCACCTGTAGGAGCGCGCCCTGCGCGCGATCGATGTCCGGCCTTGACACCGGTCGCCAGCGGGGCGGGCTCCTGCAAAAAAGCCGGCGCGGTGTTCAGCAGCACCTGTAGGAGCGCGCCCTGCGCGCGATCAGGGCTGAACACCACGAGAGTCGCGCGTGCTTACTCGCCTTCGTCCAGGTACATGCCGATCGTGTTGTAGCCGCCGTCCACGTACAGGATCTCCGCGGTGATGCCGGCCGCAAGATCCGAGCACAGGAACGCGGCGGCGTTGCCGACGTCCTCGATCGTCACGTTGCGGCGCAGCGGCGATGCCTTTTCCATGTGCGACAGCATCTTGCGAAAACCGGAGATGCCGGCTGCGGCCAGCGTCTTGATTGCGCCGGCGGAAATCGCATTCACGCGTATGCCGAGCTTGCCGAGATCGTTTGCCAGGAAGCGCACGTTCGCTTCGAGGCTCGCCTTGGCGAGGCCCATGACGTTGTAATTCGGAACCGCGCGCACGGCGCCGAGGTAGGACAGGGTCAGGATGGAAGACTGCCGGTTCTGCATCAGGGGTCGGGCCGCCTTCGCGAGCGCCGCGAGGCTGTAGCTCGAGATATCGTGCGCGATCTTGAAGCCCTCGCGATTGACGCTGTCGATGTACGAGCCTGCGAGCTGGTCACGCGGTGCGAAGCCCACCGAGTGCACCAGCACTTCGAAGCCGTCCCAGTCCTTGCCGATCGCGTCCATGACGGCGTCGATCTGGTCGTCGTGGCCGACGTCGAGCGGATACACGAGCGAGGAGCCGAGCTCCTTCGCCATGTCCTCGACCCGCGGCTTCAGCTTGTCCGTCTGGTAGGTGAACGCCAGTTCGGCCCCTTCGCGCCGGAATGCCTGCGCGATGCCCCAGGCGATCGAACGATTGCTCGCGAGACCGACGATCAGCGCGCGCTTGCCAGCCATGAACCCCATAGTGCTTCCCCGTGCAGACTTCGTTGTCAGGCCGGGAATTCTAACAGGAAGTTGGGAAAGGTCATCCCGGGCGTTTTGCGGCGATACTGTCCCGGCGGCTGCCCACGACGGTGGTCCGAGGACCGTCCCCGCAAGATCAAGCCGACGGAATACCGGTGCTCAGCTGGATTGCTGGGCGACGTCCACGTACATCGTCAGGCGCTGTCCCGGGCGCAGGATCTTGTCCTTGTCGATGTTGTTCCAGCGGACGAGGTCGGTCACGCTGATCCGGAACCTGCTGGCGATCAGGTACAGCGAATCGCCCTGGCGCACCGTGTAGTTCAGCTTGCGTGTCAGGTTCATCGACGTGGGTGCGGTCGACGGCGGCATCCTGTCGGTCCAGACGACCAGCGTCTGGCCGATCGACAGTGTGTCGCGCGGCGCCATCCCGTTCCATGCGGCCAGGTCGCGCGTGCCGACACCGTAGCGCTGACCGATGGACCAGAAGCTCTCGCCCGCCGCGACCGTGTGCTCGACCCGATTGCCGGCGCGCTCGCGGTTCTGGATCTGCTCGCGGCGCGCATCCGCGCTCTTGCTGTAGGCCGTGAGCGGCTTCGATGCCATCGGGATCATCAGGTGATCGCCGGCGCGGATGATGTTGCCGCGGATGTTGTTGGCCGCCTTCACCTCCGCGATCGTCGTGTGGTACTTGTCCGCGATCTCGGACAGGGTCTCGCCGTTGCGAACCTTGTGGCGCTGCCAGCGCACGCGCTCGTTCGGCGGTATCTCGGCCAGCGCGAGTGCGAAACCCTCGTCGTGGCCGGCCGGCAGGATCAGCCGGTGCGGCCCGCCCGGGTCGGTGGCCCAGCGATTCACGCCGGCGTTGTAAGCCGACAGCGTGTCCAGGTCGAGGCCTGCGAGCTCGGCGGCCAGCGCGAGATCGACCTGGCCCTCGATTTCGACGGCGACGAACTGCGGTTCGTCGACCAGGGACGGCAGCGTGATGCCGTGCGCCTCGGGCTCGCGCACGATCTCGACCAGCGCCATCAGGCGCGGCACGTAAGCGCTCGTCTCTTTGGACAGGCGCAGGTTCCAGAAATCGGCCGGCTTGCCGGCCTTGCGGTTGCTCTTCACCGCACGCAGCACGTTGCCTTCGCCGGAGTTGTAGGAGGCGACGGCGAGCAGCCAGTCACCCTCCATGAGTTCGTGCAACGCGGCCAGGTAGTCGAGCGCGGCACGGGTCGAGTCGACGACGTCGCGGCGACCGTCGTACCACCAGTTCTGGCGCACGCCGAAGCGGCGCGCGGTGCCGGGGATCAGCTGCCACAGGCCGGCGGCGCGGCCGTGCGAGTAGGCGAATGGATCGAACGCGCTCTCGACGATCGGCAGCAGCGCGAGCTCCATCGGCAGCTTGCGGCGCTCCAGCTCGGCGACGATGTAGGGCAGGTAGCGCTGGGCGCGCGTGAAGACGCGGTCCAGGTATTCCGGGTGCTTCAGGAACCAGTCGAGCTCGGCCTGCACCCGGGCGTTCATCACCGAGTCCAGCTCGAAATTCCGGCGCAGCTGTTCCAGCAGATCGTTCCAGGCCGTGCCCGGCAGCGCCGGCACCTCCTGGTAGTCCTCGAGCGTCAGCCAGAGGCGGTCCTCGGGCGGCACGGGCCGGGCGTGGCTCGTGCCGATCGACAGGCTGGCGCCGAGGCTCGGCAGGGCGTCGGCACGGGCCTCGCCGGAGAAACCGGGCGGGCCGCCGATCGCGACCGCCAGGGTCGCTGCGAGCGCCGCCAGGGGGAGCCGGCGGGCGTCGAGCGTGTGAACTGCGGTCGGATTTTTGTCAAACATCGGGCTATCCTACGCACCGGAATCGGCGATTCAAGTGCCCGGCGCATGGTAGAGACGGAAAATCGAAAATCTGTGACGGGGGTCGGTCCCGAGTCGGCATTCGCGGCCACCCGGCGCTGGCTGGATTCGCCGCTCGGCCAGGACCTGCTGGCCCAGGAGGCGCGGATCGTCGAGGAGGAGTTCGAGGGGCTGTTCGGCGAGCAATGCCTGCAGCTCGGCGCCTGGGGCGAGCCCCGCGCCTTCCTGCGCTATGCCCGGACCCGCCGCAGCGCCGTCCTCGCAAGCCCGCCGCACCTGCTGCCCGACGAGCGTCCGGACGCCTACGGCCGACTGCACCGGTTGCCGGTGGCGTCCGAGTCGATCGACCTCGTGCTGCTGCCGCACACGCTGGACTTCAGCACGCGCCAGCACGAGATCCTGCGGGAGGTCCACCGCGTGCTGCGTTCAGACGGCCACCTGGTGATCCTGGGGTTCAAACCGGGCGGCCTGTGGGGGCTCAGGCGCCTCGTGCCGGGCGCGGGCCTGCCGCCCAACCTTTCGAACCCGGTCGGCGAGAGCCGGCTGTCGGACTGGCTCAAGCTGCTGGATGTCCGTATCCACGGCCTGACGCGCTACTTTTTCCGCTGGCCGCTGAGCCGGAAGCGCCTGTCCGACTCGCGCGTCTGGGAGCTGCGCGGGCGCCGCTGGTGGCCGGAGCTCGCGGCCTGCTATATGCTCACCGCCCAGAAACGGGTCGTCACGCTGACGCCGGTTCGCAGGCCCTGGCGGTCGCGTCCGAAGGTCGTCGGCGGGCTGATCGAACCGTCCACCCGCGTTGCAAGAATCCGCTTTGACGAAAACAGTTGAGATCTATACCGACGGGGCCTGCCGGGGCAATCCCGGGCCCGGCGGCTGGGGAGCCGTGCTCCGCGCCGGCGAGCATCGCAAGACGATGTACGGCGGCGAGGCAGAGACGACCAACAACCGCATGGAGCTGACGGCGGCGATCGAGGCGCTGAATGCGCTGAAGGGCCGGCAGCACGTCATCCTGCACACGGACTCGAAGTACGTGATGCAGGGCGTGACCGACTGGGTGCACAACTGGAAAAAGCGCGGCTGGAAAACCGCGGCGAAACAGCCGGTAAAGAACCAGGACCTGTGGATCGCTCTCGACGAGGCTGCGAGCCGGCACGACGTCGACTGGCGCTGGGTCAAGGGCCACAATGGCGTAGCCGGCAACGAGGAGGCGGACGCGCTCGCGAACCGCGGAATCGACGAGTTCGCCGGGCTTTCGCGCGGGTGAAGGATCGCCCGCGGGGATCGGACATCGATCGCGCGCAGGGCGCGCTCCTACAAGTGCTGCTGAACACCGCGCCGGCTTTTTTGTAGGAGCCCGCCCCGCGGGCGACCGGCGCCAAGGAACGGGCTCCTGCGGTCGCGATGTTGCGGGCTACCTCACACCCGGTAGAATCCACGCATGCGCCAGATCGTCCTCGACACCGAAACCACGGGCCTCTCCACCGAGCAGGGCCACCGCATCATCGAGATCGGCTGTATCGAGCTCGTGAACCGCCGCTTCACCGGGCGTGAATATCACCGCTTCCTGAACCCGGAGCGCGAGATCGACGAAGGGGCGGAGGCCGTCCACGGCATCTCGCTCGCCGACCTGAAGGGCCAGCCGCGCTTCTCGGACATTGCCGGCGAGCTGCTCGAGTTCATCCACGGCGCCGAGCTCGTGATCCACAACGCGGAATTTGACGTCGGCTTTCTCGAGCACGAGCTCCGGCTGATGGACCACCCTCGGCCGCGCATCTCGGACCACTCGCTGGTGCTCGACACGCTGAGCCTGGCCCGCGAGCTGCATCCCGGCCAGCGCAACAGCCTCGATGCCCTCTGCAAGCGTTACGAGGTGGACAGCTCGCGCCGCGATCTGCACGGCGCGCTGATCGACGCGGAGCTTCTGGCGCGCGTCTATCTCGCCATGACCGGCGGCCAGGCGGCCCTGCTGCTCGACGAGGAAAAAGACTCGATAAACCATGAAATCAACGGGTTAGAGTTGGTAGAACGGCAGGCAGGACTCAAGCTCGTCGTGACCCGCGCGAACGACGAGGAACTCGCCGCTCACGAGGCGATGCTCGACCGGATCGCGAAAGGCGGGTCCTGCGTCTGGCGGGACCGCGGCTGAACTGGTCAAGCGTCGCGGGTTATCAGTAGAATCGATCGTTCGAAGCGACGGCCGCCGGGCAGGGCGGCAACAAAAATTCAGGCCCGCCACACGGGCCGGTCACCAGACGGGGAGCTGAATGACTCTGCAAACCATGTCGGACGCGTTCCGAAAGAATTTCCTCGGCCATTCGCCGGTCTGGTACAAGACGACGATCGTCGTGTTCCTGGCGATCAATCCGATCCTTTTTTTCCTGGTGAGTCCGTTCATCGCAGGCTGGGTGCTGGTGATCGAGTTCATCTTCACGCTGGCAATGGCGCTGAAGTGCTATCCGCTGCAGCCGGGCGGCCTGCTCGCGTTCGAGGCTATTGCCATCGGCATGTCGTCGCCCGAAATGGTCATGCACGAGGCCGAGGTCAACTTCCCGGTCATCATGCTGCTGATGTTCATGGTGGCGGGCATCTACTTTCTGCGCGAGATGCTGCTGTTCGTATTCACGAAGATATTGCTGGGCGTGCGATCGAAGGTGTTGCTGTCGCTGATGTTCAGTTTCACGGCGGCCTTCCTGTCGGCGTTCCTCGACGCGCTGACCGTAACGGCGGTCATCATTACGGTCGCGGTCGGGTTCTACGGCGTCTACCACAAGGTCGCCTCCGGCAAGGGTTTCCAGTCGGACCATGACCCGACGACCGACGAGGAGGTCGTCGAACTGCACCGCGGCGATCTCGAGCAGTTCCGCTCGTTCCTGCGCAGCCTGATGATGCACGCCGCGGTCGGCACGGCGCTCGGCGGCGTGACGACGCTGGTCGGCGAGCCGCAGAACCTGCTGATCGGCGAGGTCATGGAGTGGGAGTTCGTCTACTTCTTCCTCGAGATGGCGCACGTGTCGATGCCCGTGCTCGTCGTCGGCCTGATCACCTGCATGCTGCTCGAGGTCTTCAAGATCTTCGGATACGGCGAACAGCTCTCCGACAAGGTGCGCCGCGTACTCGAGGAATACGACGCCGAGATGACGGCCGAGCGCACGCGGCAGGAGTCTGCAGTCATCGTGACCCAGGGCGTCGTCGCCATGCTGCTGGTCATCGCGCTGGCGTTTCACCTGGCCGAGCCGGGCGTGGTCGGCCTCATGGTCATCGTGCTCGCAACGGCGTTCAACGGCGTGACGGACGAGCACCGCCTCGGCGCCGCGTTCGAAGAAGCGCTGCCTTTCACCGCGCTGCTGGTCGTGTTCTTCGCGATCGTCGCGGTCATTGCAGAGCAGGGCCTGTTCAGCCCCGTCATCCACTGGGTGATGGAGCATGAGGGCACGACGCAGGCCGCGCTGTTCTATGTTGCGAACGGCGTGCTGTCGATGATCAGCGACAACGTGTTCGTGGCGACCGTCTATATCACCGAGGTCGCCGAAATTTTCAACGAGGGCGGCCTCACGCGTGAGCAGTTCGAGGCGCTCGCGGTCGCGATCAATACCGGCACGAACATACCGAGCGTCGCCACGCCGAACGGCCAGGCGGCCTTCCTGTTCCTGCTGACCTCGGCGCTCGCCCCGCTGATCCGCCTGTCCTACGGGCGCATGGTCATCATGGCGCTGCCGTACACGATCACGATGAGCATCACGGGCCTGCTGGCGGTGATTTACCTGGGGTAAAGCCGGCCCACCGGGAGCGGGTCCTGACTATTTGGGGTCAGAGTAAGAACCCTCGGAGTTCTTACTCTGACCCCAAAATATCGGCCTCTTGGCTTATTGGGAGCGGATCCTGACCCGCGACCCCGCGATAATGGCCGACCGCGTGCATCCCGGGCCGCGCATCCCTACAATGCCGTCACACCGGAGGATGCGACCCATGTCCGCGCTGTCGCCACGGAACTGTGCTAAAAATCCCCGCTGAACTTGCCCCGGATCCCTGTATGTTTTTTGAAATCAACAAGCTGCGTATCGGTGTCATCGGCCTCGGCTATGTCGGCCTGCCGCTCGCGGTCGAATTCGGCAAGCGTTACCCGACCGTCGGTTTCGACGTCAAGGAAGCGCGAATAGACGAGCTGAACGCCGGCCACGACTCGACCCTCGAGGTCGAGGAGGACGAGCTCGCCCAGGCGGGCAAGCTCAAGTTCACCTCCGATTCGATGGACCTCGCCGGCTGCAATTTCTACGTCGTCACCGTGCCGACGCCGGTCAGCAACGACAACCGGCCGCTGCTGTCGCCGCTGCGCTACGCCAGCCAGACGCTCGCGACCGTGATCCAGAAGGGCGATATCGTCGTGTTTGAGTCAACGGTCTACCCGGGCTGCACCGAGGAATTCTGCATACCGATCATCGAGCAGAGTTCGGGCCTGAAATTCAACAGGGACTTCTTCGCCGGCTACAGCCCGGAGCGGATCAACCCGGGCGACAAGCAGCACCGGCTCCCGACAATCAAGAAAATTACGTCGGGATCTACACCCGAGGTGGCTGACTACGTCGACAGCGTGTACCGCTCGATCATCACGGCCGGCACACACAAGGCCACGTCGATCAAGGTGGCCGAGGCCGCCAAGGTGATCGAGAACACGCAGCGCGATGTCAACATCGCGCTGGTCAATGAACTTGCGATGATCTTTGAGCGTGTAGGCATCGACACCGAGGAGGTACTCGAGGCTGCAGGTACCAAGTGGAACTTCCTGCCGTTCCGCCCCGGGCTGGTCGGCGGTCACTGCATCGGCGTCGATCCGTATTATCTGACCTACAAGGCGCAACAGCTCGGTTTTCACCCGCAGATGATTCTTTCAGGCCGGCGCATCAACGACAACATGTCGAACTACGTCGCCTCGCGGATCATCAAGAACATGATTGCGAAAGGCATGCAGCCGCTTAATTCTCGCGTCCTCGTGCTGGGCCTCACGTTCAAGGAAAACTGCCCGGATGTGCGCAACACCAAGGTCGTCGACATAGTACGCGAGCTGAAATCCTACGGCGCGAAGGTCGACGTTCACGATCCGTGGGTAAATGCTGCAGAGGCCGAGCACGAGTATGGCCTGCGGCCAGTCGAATCGCCGGAGCGAGGCGCTTATGACGTTGTCGTGATTGCGGTCGCCCACGATGAGTTCCGCAAACTTGGCGAGCAGGGGATACGCGGCTACGGCAATCCAGGAGCCATCGTCTACGATGTGAAATACCTCCTCCCGAAAGGTGCATCAGATGATCGCCTCTAGCGCCGGTACAAATGGATCGGGCATCCTCGGCCCAATCGGGGTGCGGCCAGCTTCGCGCTTTTTTTTCGGAACTGAACGATGAAGATTCTGGTAACGGGCGCGGCAGGATTCATCGGTTTCTTTACGGCGAAATTGCTGCTGGAGCGCGGTGAGGATGTCGTCGGGTTAGACAATTTCAACGACTACTACGATGTGCGGCTGAAGGATGCGCGGGCGGCGCAGCTCGAGCAATATCCGAACTTTCAAATGCTCCGGATGAACCTGGCGGATCGATCGGGAATGCGAAACTTGTTCGCGGCCGAGAAGTTCGACAAGGTCGTGCACCTCGCCGCCCAGGCCGGCGTGCGCTACTCGTTAAAGAACCCGAACGCGTATATCGACTCCAACATCGTTGGCACGATGCACGTGCTGGAGGGTTGCCGGCATCACGGCGTGGAGCATCTCGTTTACGCCTCTTCAAGTTCCGTATACGGCGCAAACACGGCGATGCCGTTTTCCATCCACCAGAACGTCGACCACCCGCTCGCGCTCTACGGCGCGACCAAGAAGGCCAACGAGCTGATGGCGCATACCTACTCGAATCTCTACGGGTTGCCTACAACCGGACTGCGATTTTTCACGGTTTATGGGCCCTGGGGTCGCCCGGATATGGCTCTCTTCATGTTTACGAAGAAGATAATCGAGGGCCGTCCGATCGACGTTTTCAACTACGGCAATCACCGCCGGGATTTTACCTACGTCGAAGACATCGTCGAAGGGGTGATCCGAACTCTCGATCACACTGCGGCGCCGAATCCCGATTGGGATCCCGCCAATCCTGATCCGGGCACGAGCCGCGCGCCTTACCGGATTTACAACATTGGCAACCAGCAGCCGGTCGAGCTGATGCGCTACATC
Source organism: Gammaproteobacteria bacterium (assembly GCA_029884165.1). Classification (GTDB taxonomy): domain Bacteria; phylum Pseudomonadota; class Gammaproteobacteria; order Steroidobacterales; family Woeseiaceae; genus JAOUIH01. The sequence continues at coordinate 23,100 of JAOUIH010000052.1, forward strand.
GAGGTGATCGAGCAGTGCGTCGGGAGAAAGGCGGAGAAGAACCTGCTGCCGCTGCAGCCCGGCGACGTGCCCGACACCTGGGCCGACACCGAGGACCTGAAGCAGGACGTCGGCTACCAGCCGTCGACGCCGGTCGAGGTCGGCGTCAAGCGCTTCGTGGACTGGTACGTCGACTTCTACCAGGTGAAGCCGAAAGAACGTGCCTGATTGATTTGAGGCTCCAGACACCTTAATCGGCGGTCGGTCGCCTTGCTAGAATCGCGGCCACTGGCCCCGAACCCGAAGGCGAACCGTGCCCGACCGCAAACTCTCCGCGCGTTACCCCACCGACCTGCCGGCCTGGCGATCGCTGAAGGATCACTATCGCGACCGGATGAAGAACCGGCGGATCGGTTACCTGTTCAGCAAGGACCCGCAACGAGCGGAGCGCTACACGATCGAGGCCGGCGACCTCGTCCTCGATTACTCGAAAAATCTCATCGACGAGCGGGCCCGGAGGCTGCTGATGCAGCTTGCAAAGCAGGCGCGGGTGCCCGAGGCCGTCGAGTCGATGTTCGCAGGCGCTCACGTCAACCTCACCGAGGACCGGGCGGCCCTGCACGTGGCCCTGCGGGCGAAGCTCTCGGACCGGGTGGCGCTCGATACGCCGGGCGTGGCCGAGGTCTGGCAGGTGCTGGACCGGATGGAGCAGTTCATCGAAGGCGTCACCGG
>JAOUIH010000165.1 GCA_029884165.1 Gammaproteobacteria bacterium
CGTCGTGAAGTCCGGGTAGTCTTCCGTGTAGTCCGCGCCGTCGCGCATATCTAATAGTGTGCGCAGCGAGTCCGGACCCCAGCCGCCATTCGCGAGCGCCGGCACGTAATGCGACACCGGCTTCGCGAGGTCGATGACGCCGTCTGCTGCTAGCCTGCCCGCGAGCACACCGAGCACCGACTTGGATACCGAGTTCATCAGGTGCGGCCGCGCCTCGGTGAGATGCCCGTAGTACTTCTCGAACACGATACGGCCGTCTTTGAGAACGAGCAGGCCGTCGAGGTACTCGCTGGCCGCGATCTCGTCGATGGTCCGCTCGCGTCCCTGGAACCGGACGGAGAAGTCGCTGACGTAGGCATCGCTGCGCTCGAGCACGAGAACGCGCCGATTGTCGTGCGCGATATTGGCGGTCGGCACGACCTCGCGCATGTGACTGAAGGCCCAGCGATTCACGGGGCCGAACTGGAAATTGGCGAGCGTCAGGCCATCGGGCCGTCCACTCTGTTCGGCGCTGGCCCCCGAAAAGACAAGGACGGTCGACCACAGCACCAGCAACTGGATCTTCTTACTCACGGCGAACCCCCCCGACGATTGCGCAGACAGCCGATTCTAGCGCGATATCGCAGCAGCCCGCCTTGCGCGATCGATGCCAGGTGCAGCGACTTGCCGCCGGCAAGGCGGGCGAGCGGAGATCGCGCAACTTGTGGGAAGCCGTCCCGACCGCCGACATCGCCCTCGCACGTCGGGACCCGTTTCCGCTGGGACCAATTCTGGCTCAGTCCGCGGCAAGCTCCGCGCACAACTCGGGCAGCGACACCGCCTCGACCCCTTCGCCGAGCGGAAAGCGTTCGATGCCGCCATACACCACGCGGCGCTGCGCCGGCTTGACGGAGTCGCAGGCCAGGTGAAAACCCCGGCCCGGCTTCGGCGCGAGGCCTCGCTTGATCTCGATGGCCCACGGCTTGCGCTCGCCGGGGCGCTTGATCAGAAGGTCGACCTCGGCTCCGGCCGCCGTGCGAAAGAAGTGCGCATCGGAGCCGTGTGGCGCGGCGGCGATCAACGACTCGATCGCCAGGCCTTCCCAGCTCCCGCCCGCCACCGGGTGCGCGAGCAGCGCCTCGCGGTCACCGATCCCGAGCAATGCGTGTACCAGCCCGCTGTCGCGGACATAAACTTTGGGCGACCTGACCAGTCGTTTGCGGATATTGCCGTGCCACGGCGCGAGGCGGCGCACGAGCAGCAGGTCGACGAGCAAATCGAGATAAGCCGCCACCGTCTTGCCGTCGACAGCCAACGCGCGTGCGAGCGATGCGGCGTTCAACAGGCTGCCCTGCTGATGCGACAGCATGGTCCAGAAGCGGCGCAACGTCTCCGCCGGAATGCGCGGTCCAAACTGGGGGATGTCACGTTCGAGATAGGTACGGATGAAATCCGAACGCCAGCGCAGGCTCGCCGCGTCGGAATCAGCCAGCAGGCTCTCCGGAAAGCCACCGCGTAGCCACAGCGTGCCCAGGCCATCGCGATCGATCTCGCCGGCATCGATCGGCGCGAGCTCCAGGTAACGGATGCGCCCGGCCAGCGTTTCGCTGGATTGCTTCAACAGATCGATGGACGCCGAGCCCAGCACCAGGAAGCGTCCCTTGCCGCGCCCACGCCGCCGCGCGGCGTCAATGAGCCCGCGCAGGCTCTGGAAGAGCTGCGGCGCGCGCTGGATCTCGTCGAGGATGACGAGCTTGTCCGCGTGCTGTGCGAGGTACAGTTCGGGCTCCGCGAGCTTCGCGCGGTCGGCCTCGGACTCGAGATCGAGATAGATTGACGGTCGGGATTCCGCCACCTGCAATGCCAGCGTGGTCTTGCCCGCCTGGCGCGGGCCGAGCAGTGCCACGGCCGGGACTTCGGCCAGCGCGCTGTTGAGGTCGGGCAGGAGCCGCCGGAGAATCATGCTTGCAATTATGGAGTGTCACTCCAGAAATGCAAGGATACGATCGGGAGGCCCGGCGTCTCCGTGAGTTCGCCATGATGGCCGACATCCCGTTCGCGGGTCAGGACCCGCGCCCACAACGCACCGTCATTGCGAGGAGGCCGCCGGCCGACGAAGCAAGCTCCGAACGACGTCGCAATGACTTTGCTGCGGTCGCCCGCGCGCGCGGGCTCCTACAGAAGTTCGCCGTGTTGCTTGCAGGAGCCCGTCCGGTCGGGCGACCCGATAATTGACATCGCTGTCGTGGGTCAGGACCTGCTCCCGCAGGCCCTTAAACCATGGGGGTCAGAGCAATAACTCACTGCAAGAGCTGTTACTCTGACCCCGTCGGCTAGTTACTTGCCCGCATCACCTTTGGGCGCGCGCATCGCGATGCTGCCGTTGAACGTGGCGCCCTCGTGTATCGAGACCTTTGGCGCGACGATATTGCCTGTCACAATGCCGCTCTCCCGGATGGTGACGCTTACCGTTGCCGAAAGATCGCCTTCGACCCGGCCGTCGATGAATATCTTCGTTGCGTTCACGTTGGCTCGAAGGGTGCCTTTGGGCATGACGGTCAGGCAGCACTTGCCCTGGTTGACGGTGCCCTCCACCGTGCCTTCGATAACGAGGTCTTCGCCGGCCGACAGCTCACCCTTGAAGTGCAGGGTCTCACCGATGACGGACACCGGGTGTTCCCCTTTCTGCTCGGCCGGCGGCCGGAGCGCCCGGGCCGCGTCGCTGAATGCGATTACCTGCGACTCTGTGAGCTGTTCGTTGTCACCGTGCGGCTCGTCGTTCAGCCCGAAATTCGTTATTTCCGAATTGGCCATGTTCATGTCTCCGTTCAGGCTGCGTCAGCCGACTTTTTTTCCGGGCGCCCGGCCTTCCTGGCGGCCTGGCTCCGGTCCTCCGCGGACTCGTTCGGCGTCGCGACGGCGTTCGAGGCAGGTTTCGCCTCCGGCTTGCTGGCCGACTTCGCCAACCGGTTGCCGTCCATGTCGATCTGCCCGTTGAAGGTAGCGCCTTCGAATAGCGAGACCTTCGGGCTGATGATGTTGCCGTTGACCTTGGCAGATTCGCGGACCTTCACGCACTTGCTGCCTTTCAGGTCACCGTCGACACGTCCCTCGACGACGATGTACTCCGCCGTGACGTCTGCCTTGACATGGCCGCCGTTGCCGATCGTCAGGCTCGACGTGTGCTTGATGACACCCTCGACCTGGCCTTGGATCAGCAGATCCTCGTCGGCGGTCAATTCACCCTTGAATTTCAGCGTTGGACCGAGGACCGAAGACTTGGCGTCCCCGGCGTTATCGTATGGATCGTTCATCGTTTCCTCCCGGATTCGTGGATGGGCGCGGAATGGGACCAAGGACCGTCGGATGATGGATCGACTTCACGCAAGTTGCAGTGATCGGTATCACAGTTCCCGTCGGTGTCTGCCGGGGCACGCCCGCAGGGTGTGGGATCGTTCGGGGACGCTGGATTGCCCCTCGGCCGCTGTCGTGGGTCAGGACCCGCTCCCACAAGTAATTGGGGTCAGAGTAAAAACTCGCCGGAGGAGTTCTTACTCTGACCCCAATTTGTCGCACCTGTAGGAGCCCGTCCTGACGGGCGACCAGCGCCTATCGCCCCGGCGACAGCCCCATCGCCTCGACCGCCAGCCGCGCGAGCTCGACTCGCAGCTCCCGCAGCACGCCCTGCGCCTTCGGGTCGTTGACGAGGTTCTGCATCTCGTACGGATCGGTCTCGAGGTCGTACAGCTCTTCCTCGTCGGGATGCTTGATCCAGTGCACCAGCTTGTAGCGCTCGGTGCGGACGGCGCGGTAGTCCATGTCCATCAGCCACGGCATCGGGTTCTCGTGCGTGTAGAACTCGATCAGCAATGCATCCCGCCAGCCGTCCGCGTTGCCCCGCAGGAGCGGCAGCAGCGAGCGGCCCTGGATATGCGCGCCGATCTCGGCGCCGCCGGCGTCGAGCACGGTCGGCGCGATGTCGATCGAACTCACGAGCCCGTCGACCCGGCTGCCCGCGCGTGCGAGCGGCGGGAAACGCACGAGGAGCGGCATCCGCACGGCCTCCTCGTAGGGCATGCGCCGCTCGAGACTCAGCCAGTGTTCGCCGAAGAAGAACCCGTTGTCGCTGGTGAACACGATCATCGTGTTGTCGAGCTCGCCCTGTTGCTCGAGCGCCGCGATGATCCGGCCGAGGCTCTCGTCGACGGACAGCACCATCTCGGCCCGACGGCGGATGGTTTCCTCCGAGGTGCCGTGGTCGAGCATGAACCCGAATTGCTCCAGCATCGGCGGCGAGTCGCGCAGCTGCAGGCTCTGGCGCAGCGCCGGCTTGCCTTCGAGGGCGTCCGCCGAGCCGGCGACGTTGGGGCGCCGCGGAAAGACCTCGTCCTCGTACACGCCCAGGTGCCGCGGCGCGGGCACGTAGCCGCGCGGGTAGTTCGGATCCACGGAGCCGTCGTTGAGCTGGCGCGAGTCGGGGTGCACCGCCTTGTGGCCGATGTAGAGCAGGAACGGGACGTCGCGCTCCTTATTGATGAAGTCGACGGCCCGGTCGGTCAGCAGGTCGGTGATGTAACCCTCGACCTTGTGCAGCCGCCCGTCCTCGTAGAGATCGGGGTCGACAGTCCTGCCCTGCCCGGGGAACGCCGACCAGTAGTCGAAGCCCGGCCGCGGCGTCGGGTCGTTGCCCATGTGCCATTTGCCGAGGAAGCCGGTCTCGTAGCCGGCGGCCTGCATCGCCTGCGGGAACGTGACCAGCTGGTGGCTGCGGCGATCGCGCGCCACGTTATCGATGATGCCGTGGCGCGTCGGGTACTGGCCGGTCAGGATGCTCGCACGGTTCGGCGAGCACAGCGCCACCGCGTGGATGCCCTCGGTGAACATCGCGCCCTCGGCCGCGAGCCGGTCGATGCTCGGCGTCTCGAGATACGGATGCCCGGCCGCGCCGAACTCGTCGAACCGCAGGTCGTCGACGACGATCACGACGACGTTGGGGCGAGCATCGGCCGCCGGCTCAGCCGCCTGCACCGCGCAACAGTAACCAATGAATACGACGAGCAGCATTGCCCGTCCCGGCGATACGATCATGCGCTACCTCTTGTACTGCTTGCCGTGCCCCGGCGACCGGATCGAGGGCCTGATCTGCCGTCCTGGACAATCGAAGTGTGCCGCCCTCGCTGGGTATATGGTGAACTCCATAGCTGCACCTGTCGGCACTGTGAATTCGCCCTTCGCTCAATACATCAGGGTCGGATCAGGCTGGTAACTTGCGTCTCCAGTCGGAATCGCTGACTGCCTGACACCGAGTGAACCTCTCTCGTTTCCTTGATCGGCAACCCTGAGCCCCGGTCGACCCACACGGTGCCAAGCACCTTTTCATGGCGACTGTCGCTGACCATGACTGAACCACAGAGGAATCGTACCGAGTCGAATACGCCGGCCGGTGTCGTTACGCTGTCCGCGCCCTCGGCGATGCAGGCCCGGATGTAGCGATTCCTGGCGACGAATTCCTTCCCACTTGAGAATCTCGTAACTTCCTCGACTTCCTCATCGAAAAGGGTGGCGACGTTGATGTTTGTTGGCAGCAGCGCAGCCTGTCCTTCCTGGAACAGGATCGACGACTTGATCGTCGATCCGCCCGGCCTGCGACAAATTTCCGGTGCGTCGCGCATCATTGAGCGAAAGTACTGCGGATCCCTGCATTCGAACACCTGCCCGCCTCGCGTATGGCGGGTTTCGAATCCATCGGCGCCGGAAGCGGTAAGCTCGAGCGTCGACTCCAAAATCTGATCGGGCTCCCGG
>JAOUIH010000166.1 GCA_029884165.1 Gammaproteobacteria bacterium
GAACGAGCGCGAGGTCGAAATGATCAGCACGTTGATCGACGTGCCTGCCGCGAGCAGCGCCGCGACGGTGATGACGACCGAGAACCACTCGGGCAGGAAGGTGGCGGCCGCCGCGCCCAGCGGTGCAGCGATCGTGCCGAGTTCCTGCCACGGGATAAGCCCGGGCACGACGAACGTGATCGAGGTGTAGACCAGCGCGACGATCAGGAACGTGAAAAGCACCGTCAGCGGGACGTTTCGCGCCGGGCTCTTTATCTCCTCGGTGAACGACAGCAGCATCGTGAAACCGGTGTAGGAGTAGTACGCGGGCACGGCGGCCGCCAGCACGGCGCCCCAGCCCCGCGGGGCAATCGGCGTCATCAGCTCGCGGTCCATATAAAAGAGTCCGCCGATCGACAACACCAGGAGCGCGCTGACGAACACCGAGACCATCGCGACCTGGACCTTGACGCTCGCGCGGATGCCGGCCAGGTTGATGCCGGTGATAAGCAGCACGATGCCGATGGCGATGACGACGCGATCGACGCCCGGTAAAAAGAACTGCATATACGCGGCGAAGCCGTAGGACAGCAGCGGGCCGCCCACCATCGCCCCGAGCATCGCCGCCCACACCTTGAGAAAACCGAGCACCGGCTTCAGCACCGTGCTCGTGAACACGTAGTCGGCCGCGCTGACCGGCAGGATGCCGCCGACCTGCGCGGCGACCAGCGAGTTGAAGATCGCCGGTATGACCGCGATGAGATAGGACACGAAGACCGCCGGGCCGGCGATGCCCGCGAGTTGCCCCGGCAAAATGAATATCGACGCGCCGATGATGTTGCCGACCAGCAGGAAGACCGCTCCCGCGAGACCGACCTTGCGTTCCAGCCTCACGTCGCTCATCGGTTGCCGCCGGCTCGCCGCCGCTACTCGCGGCGTTCGCCGTAGCCTGCCTCGAGATAGAGCTGCGCAGCCTCCATCGTGCAGGGCGCCTGGATCACCTCCCGGTCGGCAAGTTTCGTCCAGCGGTGCGTGAACGTGACGGGCCCGGCCAGGTAGACGGGATCCGTCACCGTTATCTCGGCATGCAGGTACAGCCCGTCGTCCGACAGCGTGAACCGCTCGACCAGGTGTTTCTGCTCGCTCGAATCGATGCCGGTATGCGTGCCCCACGCGTCGGCGACGAAGTTGGTGGTCTCGACGACCAGGGCGTCGCCTTCGAACCAACCGACCGAGTGACCAAGCACGGACGGGTCCCCCGGCGGGTGGCCTCGGTCGAGATGCACGACGCGCAGTTCCTCCATCAGCTCGCGCTCGAACACGATCGTGCTCTCGTCCGGCCGCGTGATCATCACCGGGTACGGCACGATCATCGATTTCGGCGGCCCGGGGTTGCCGCAGCGGACCATCGGGTTCTGGTCCTCGTCGAAGCCGTCGACCAGCGCCTGTCCGCGCGGCGTCAGCGGCCAGCCCTCGGGAGGCTGGTAGTGGGGCTTGAATCCGCCGACGTCCGAGCGCTTCCACAGGCCCGTGAAATCGGTTGACGGAAGGATCGCGCCTTCTGCCTTTTCGTCGAAATTGAAACGCTGCCCGTCGCCGCGCTCCGCCCAGGTCAGGCCCGTGTAGTGCCGCTCCGGGTCGTGATCGTGCGGGCCTTCCCAGGTAATGCGATCGCCGGGCCTCCAGGACGTCTTGCTCCAGCCCACCTTGGCCATTGCCGGCGGGTGCTGCAGCTCGATGCTGTACTCGACCAGGTCGCCGTTCTCGTCCGGTCCGCGGACCTTCAGGAACACGTGCGGCATCGTCCAGCTGTAACGCGTGACGACGCCGCTGTAAGTACGGACATCGTCCATGTTGAGACTCGCGTGCGAGTGGTGCGCCCCGGCCGGCGCGGCCAGCATCAGCAGTGCCAGGGCCGCGAACCCGAGTCCGCGCATTCGAGGCGCGTCCATCACAGGCCCGGCAGCAGTTCGTTGTCCGCGGGCAGGCAGGTCGCCTCGCGGACATCGGCGCGCAGGATACGGTCGCGGAACTTGACGTGCCGCCACTCGCCGACCCAGTGCTCCGGGTCGGTCATTACGTACTCGGTCACCATCGTGTTGCCGTCGTTCAGCATCCGTATGCGCTCGACGATCTTCAGTTGCTCGCCGGTCTTCACGCCCTGCTGGACGAGGTGGTTCTCGGCGGTGAATCCGATCGTCTCGACGACCAGCGTGTCGCCTTCCCAGCGCCCCAGCGACTCGCCGTTCCAGTTACGGTCGCGCGCCGAGTCGGGCTCGCGCCCCCGGCCGTCGAGCCAGACGACCCGGTACTCGTTGTTCAGCCTCGAGATCATGAAGATGGCCGTCGGGTACTGCAGCATCATCAGCGAGCCGTAACGCGTCATCAGCCGCGGCATGCCGGCCGGGTAGCACTGCGCCGTCGGCTCGCCGTAACGCTCGCCGGCGCGGGCATGTTTCATGTATTCGTCGTAGAACGCCTGGCCCTTCGGCGTGAGTGCCGGCTGCGGCTTGAACTCGTAGGAACCGTAGTTCGCGCGGTAGTCCTCTTCGCCACGGAAGGCCCAGGTGCCGGTCAGGTCGAACGGCGCCTTCGGCCAGGATTTCGCGAGATGGTCCGGGTCGAGCGCGCCGGGCCCGGTCTGGCGCGGGTCCTCATTGACCAGCGGCAACTGCGGCGGCCGCGTCTTTTGCTCGCGCTGCTGCCATGTCTCACCGGCCGGCGGAGGCTCGTACTCGACCAGCGACGGGATCGTGCGCCGGACCTGCTGCTGCGCCGGAGTCGCCGCTGCGTAGTCGTCGGTCAGCGCGTAGGTCTTGCCGTCGGCCAGGGTCACCGCCTGCAAAAGGCCGCCGGGCTCTCCGGACTTCAGTGGGTGCACGACGACGGTGATCGTATCGCCGTCGCCGATCGCCTCCTTGCTGAAGCCGCGCTGGCCGAGCACCGTCGTCCCCGGTCCCTCGATCTTCCAGAGTTCCGCTTGGCCCGCGGCATTGCGGACTTCCATGTTGATCGCCATGTGCGGGTTGCGCCATACGAAGCGGGTCACGCTGCCCGTCACCGTGATCGTCTTCGACTGGTCGAACGCGACGGCGGAATGGTGCGCGGCCGCGCCGGCGGACAGCGACAGCAATACGGACAGCACGCCGACGCGGCGCAGGGTGTCAGGGGTGCTCTTCATCTTCGTCATACGCCCGATCCGAGGCCTCGAGTATCGTCAGGAACGCGGGAATCTCGTCGATCTCCGGCGGCGTGTCGACGAGCGTGCGCACGTAGGCGTAAACCGCGAGCGCGTCGTCGTCGCTCAGCGCATAGACGCCGTAGTTCGGCATGCTGTTCGCCGGCAGCACCGGGTTCTGGTCCTCGCGCTGGCGCAGGAACGCCAGGAACACGTCCTCGCTGACCAGCATGCCGCTGACGCCATTCACGAGCGGCGTCCGGCCGGCACCGCCAAAACCGTGACAGCCGTAGCAGCCGTGCTCGTAATAGACCACTGCACCTCGTTCCGCATCGCCGGCGTGACCAAGCGCGGCGACGAGCAGGAATGCCGGCGCGACACCGCGCGCCAGGCGCTGGAGTCGGAGGATCTTCGGGTTCATCGTCGGCTCACCTCGGCTGCGTAATCACGTCGACGAGGTACGGGCGCCCGGCCTTGACGGCCGCGACCCCGCGCTCGAGCGCCGGCGCGAGCAGTTCGGGGTCCGAGATCGGGCCCTCGCTGTCCATGCCGTAGGCCGCGGCGAGCCTGGCATAGTCTATATAAGGCTCCCGCAGCGTCGTGCCGATGTGCATGCGGTCCGTGCCGCGGCCGCGGACGCCGGCCATGTACTGGAGGTACATCACTTCCTGGTGGTAGCCGCGGTTGTTGTGCATGATCGTCAAGAGCGGCAGCCGGTGATGCGCCGCCGTCCACAGCGAACCCGGTGCGTAGTTCAGGTCGCCGTCGCACTGAATGTTGATGACGATGCGATTGCGGGCGCGGGCGGCCAGTGCCGCGCCGGCCGAGGCGCCGATGCAATAGCCGATGCCGCCGGCGCCGTGCATGCCGAGATGGCTCCAGGGCCGGTCGTGGTCCCACAGCACCTGGTGATGGCGGCTGGAGAACACCGTCGGCGAGGACAGGCACCAGTCCTCGTCCATGATCAGCGGCCAGAGTTCGGCATAGAGGCGCGCCAGGCTCACCGGGCTGCCGTTCCAGCCGGTCCGGCGTGCCGCGAGTGCGGCCTCGAGTTCGGCCCGGCGCGCGGCGCGGTTCGCGGCGCGGTGGCGCGCGATACGTGCGCCCGAGGACCGAACCTCCGCCTCCGACCGGATGCGCATGATTTCGGCGACGATCAGCGGAATGCTGGCCTCGGCATCCGCCTGCAGGTCATTCTTTCCCGGCATCGTGCGCTGCGGCAGCACCGGCTCGCGCACGCCGCCGAAGCCGATGCCGGTCGCATCGCGCGACGCCAGCGTCCGGACGGTCGGCCCGCGGATCGATGCGTCCGCCCCGTCGGTCTCGAGACCCAGCACGTAATCGTAGTCGGTACCGGTGCCGGGACCGCTCTGCGGATGCCGCTGCGGAAAACTCATCGGGCCGGTGGCCGCATCCGTGCGGACGGAGGCGCCGACGAGCTCGGCGAGTTCGACGGCACGCCGCACGCCCTCCGGCGTCCGGAGCCGGCCGACGTGGATGCGCGGGTTGCGGGCGCGAAGCAGGCCCTCTGCTATCGCCCGTGCGTCGTCCCGGTCGATGACCGGGAACGCGGGCGGGCGGTACGCCGGCAGCGCCAGGTCACCGGCTTCCTCCTTCTGCAGTTCCGCGTCGATGACGACCAGCGTCGGTCCGCAGGGCGGCGTGATGGCCTCGTTGTATGCCTGCTGCAGGTCGAGGAGCGCCTGCTCGAGCGTGTGCGGGTGCGCGTCCCATTTCGTGAAGGCCCGCGCGATGCCGGCAATGTCGTTCGCCGTCTGCTGCTGCAGGAAGAACCCGTCGTCGCGGCCGACGATCATCACGACCGGCGTCATGCCGTGAAAGGCCTGGTAGATCGCCATCGAGGCGTGCTGCAGCCCGATCGTGCCGTGCAGCATCACGGCCATTGGCCGCCCCTCGGAACGCGCATAGCCCTGCGCCATGTCGACGGCCGACTCCTCGTGCAACGCCGTGATCAGCTCGGGCATCGCGTTCGGCGGATCGCCGTAATTGACGATGGACTCCTGCAGGCCCTCGAAGCTCGAGGCCGGGTTCGCGGCGACGAACTCGATGCCGAGGTCCTTCAGGACCTGGACCATCAGGTCGGAGCCGGGGCGCTTCGCCGCGCGCCGGATCTCCGTCGGCGGTACGGCCTCGCCGACGTCGCGGGCGAGCTGGGCTGCCGTCGGCGCCGGGACCGCGAGCGCGGCCGGGCCTTCGGGTTCTGCGGCCGCGCCGCCCGCGCCGCCCAGCAGCGTGACGGCGCCCGCGCCCGAGCCGATGAAAGCGCGCCGCGTCAGCCCGCTCTGCTGGTCCTTGTCCGGCATGATCGCCCCCCCTGCCCCGCGGCGGGCCGGCTGCCTGCCGCCCGGGTCCCGACAGCGTATGCAGGCACCGGGCGAAAGTCGACGCCCCCGCCCGGCACCGTCTTGGAGAACGCAACCGCGCCGTGACGGCGCATCGATGCCGGGCCGGCCGCCGCTCGCTAGCAGGATGTTGAAAAAGGTCGTCCAGACCTTTTTCAACGTCGCGAGTCCGGCGCATGTCCGGACTCGCTCCCGACGGTTCAGGCACTTACGTGCTTGAACCGCGGGCGAGACATCCGTGTCTC
>JAOUIH010000167.1 GCA_029884165.1 Gammaproteobacteria bacterium
CGCTCCTTGATGGGTTGCGAGCACTGAAATTCTCCGCCCCTGAACTTGTTCAGTTTCGAAATGGACGGATAGCAAAGCTTGGAGGGACAGGTCAGTGCGCAGCCGGCGTTTGCGAACAGAATGATGCGATCCTTCTGCGCTATCTTCTCGAGGAATTCGAAATCCTCATTCAATCGCATCGGCAGGACAACCGAGTCATAGAGATCGAGTGCCGCTTCGATCTTGTCGTGTGTCTTGAGGTTCTTGATGACGCTGCCGTCCAGTGAGTAACGCGGATAGTCCCGGCGAATCCAGTGGGCCAGGTCATCGTTGGTGACGATGATCGAGTTGATGTCCCGCTCATACTGTTCCAGGAGTTTCCGGTTGTTCAGATACTCGGACCTGTGGACGTAATGGTTGGACATCGGGATGCGTATGCCGATGCCCGCATTGTTCAATTGCATCACGTCACGATCGGACAACTCGCGGTCAGCGAATATTCGACCGCCGTAAAGCGTCGATTTCTGCACGAACCCGAAAAGACTCTCGATTTCCCGCAGGGGAATGTTGCCGTACTGATTCCGCAGGAACGCGAATACGGGCGCATTCGCACTCTTGCCCCTCGCGGAGATCGTATACGTTACGACCGGCGATTCCTGGCCCCGGGCCTCCGAAAAGATTCGGCCATCCGGAATAGGGTCCTTCTTGGTCGGGGGTTCGCCGTAGGGGTTCATAACGTGCAACGGGCTCGTTCAAAAGCCTGGCCGGTCGAGTCTTACCGCTCACCGGAGGCCTCGCAATGGGGGTATGTACGTAGCCCCGCTGCATCCTGACGATGGGCCTACTGGCAGGCCCGTATCCGGCACATGCTGAAAGCCAACTTTCTAAGCATGCCGCTATCGTGACATCATTGCGGTTTCCCTGGCCGGACGGAACCCGATGCGATACGTATCACCGACAACCACCCGCGAGGCCGTCGCATTGATGGCCGGTGAGAAGGGCAAGGCTTACCTGCTTGCCGGCGGGACCGACCTCCTGGTCCGCATGCGCGGCGACTTCATCGATCCCGACCTCATCGTTGACATCAAGCGAATCCCGGGCATCCAGGAAATCCGCAAGACGGCCTCCGGCTTCAGCATCGGTGCCGGCGTGCCCTGCGCGATGCTCGGGCGGGACAAGGCGCTGGCCAGCGCATGGCCCGGCGTCGTCGAGGCCGCGCAATTGATCGGCTCCGACCAGATCCAGGGTCGTTGCACGATGGTCGGCAATCTCTGCAACGCGTCACCGGCCGCTGACAGCGTGCCGGCACTCGTGGCGGCGAAGGCGAAAGCCGTCGTGGTCGGCCCCGGCGGGCGGCGCCGTGTCCCCGTCGAGGATGTGGTCACGGGGCCGGGCAGGACCAGCCTGAAGAAGGGCGATATCGTCGTCGCGATCGAGCTGCAGAAGCGACCGCCGAAGTCCGGCGACGCCTACCTGCGCTTCACCCCGCGCACCGAGATGGACATTGCCGTCTGCAGTGCCGGTGTCAGCCTGACGCTGGGAGCCGGCAACGTCGTGAAGCAGGCGCGTGTGGCGCTGGGCGCCGTGGCGCCGACCGTCGTGCTGGTGCCGAAGGCGGCGCGGGCTCTCGTCGGCACGCGACTCGAAGACGATGCATTGATGAAACTGGCGGCGGCTTGCGAGGCGGCGTGCTCGCCCATTGCCGACAAGCGAGGAACGGTGGAATTCCGGACCGAAGTCGCGGGGGTGATGGCGCGGCGCGCGGCCGTGATGGCCTATGACCGGGCAAGGGGGAAACGATGAAGGGCATAGCGGTTTCGACGACGGTCAACGGCGATGCCGTGGAGTTCGTCTGCGACGCCCGCGAGACGCTGCTCGACGTGCTGCGCAACCATTTGGGGCTGACCGGCGCAAAGGAAGGCTGCGGTACCGGCGATTGTGGCGCCTGCAGCGTGCTGCTCGATGGGCAACTCGTCTGTTCCTGCCTGGTGCTCGGCGCCGAGGTGGAAGGGCGCGAGATCGAAACGGTCGAAGGCATGGCCGACGGGGACAGGCTGCATCCGTTGCAGAAGCGCTTCCTCGAACATGCGGCGCTGCAATGCGGTGTCTGCACGCCCGGCTTCCTGGTCGCGGCGAAGGCGCTGCTCGAGCGCAACAGCAACCCGAGCGAGTCCGAGATTCGCTACGCGCTGGCCGGCAACCTGTGCCGTTGTACGGGCTACGACAAGATCGTCCACGCCGTTCATGCCGCGGCAGGGGATCTGCGACGACAGCAGAAGGCCAGGAAAAAGCGCAAGGCAGCCGGCTAGGGAGAATATTCACGTGGCAAACGACAGCAAGTTCACCAACCAGAAATTCAAACTCGTCGGCACGCGGGTCATGCGCCCGGACGGCGTCGACAAGGTGACCGGGCGCGCGCGCTACGGCGCGGATGCGTCCGCGCCGGGCCAGCTGGTCGGCGCTATCCTGCGCTCGCCGCATGCGCATGCGACGATCCGCAAGATCGATACGCAGAAGGCCGAGAAGCTCAAGGGTGTGAAGGCCGTCATCACCAGCGCGGACTTGCCGGACTTCACGGGCGGCGAAGGCGAGCTCTACAACGTTCTCGAGAACTGCATGGCGCGCGGCAGGGCGCTCTACGACGGTCACGCGGTCGCGGCCGTGGCGGCCGTTGATGCCGAAACCGCGAGAAGAGCGCTCAAGCTCATCAAGGTGGACTACAAGGTACTGCCGCACGTCACCGATGTGGACCTGGCCATAAAGCCGGGGGCGCCGGTCGTCCAGCCGGGCGTGAAGACGAAAGACAAGAAGGCCGCGCCGACGAACGTCGCGAACGTCACGACCTACGGCCACGGCGACGTCGAGGCGGGCTTCGGGAAAGCCGACGTCATCATCGAAAAGAGTTACAAGACCGAGCAGGTTCACCAGGGCTACATCGAGCCGCATGCCTGCCTCGCGAGCGTCGGCCCGGACGGGCACGGCGAGCTGTGGGTGACGACCCAGGGCCCGTTCGCGTACCGCAACTGGTGCGCCACCCTCCTGGGCATGGAGATGTCGCAGCTCAAGGTGACCTCGTCCGAGATCGGCGGCGGCTTCGGCGGCAAGACCCACGTCTGGATCGAGCCGATCGCGCTGGCCTTGTCGCGGAAGGCCAATCGCCCGGTCAAGCTCGTGATGAGCCGCGAGGAGGTATTCCGTGCATCGGGACCGACGTCGCCGACATCGATCGACGTCAGGCTCGGTGCCACCCGGGACGGCCGCATCGTCGCGGCGGATGCGGCGATGCGTTACGGCAACGGGGCTTTCCCCGGCATCTGGGGCGAGGTCGGCGCCATGGCGGCGTGGGCCTGTTACGACATCGAGAACGTCCGTAGCGTCGGCTACGAGGTCCTGCTCAACCGGCCGAAGGTCGCGGCGTACCGGGCGCCTTCCGCGCCGATGGCCGCGTTCGCTGTCGAGAGCACCGTCACGCTGATGGCCGAGGCGCTGGGCATGGATCCGGTGGAGTTTCGTCTCAAGAACGCGGCGCGCGAGGGCACGCGCGCGTCTTACGGCCCGACTTACGGGCCGATCGGCATCGTGCCAACGCTCGAAGCGGTGAAGAAACATCCGCACATGCGCGCACGGCTCGGCAAGAACCAGGGTCGCGGCGTGGCCTGCGGTTTCTGGTTCAATTTCGGCGGCCAGACCTGTGCCGATCTGATCATCGATGTCGATGGCACGGTGGGCTTAAGCGTCGGTACCGTCGACGTGGGCGGCGCACGCGCGTCGCTGTCGCTGATTGCGGCCGAGGAACTCGGCATCCCCTACGAAGAGGTCCGCTGCAACATCGCGGATACAGCGTCGCTCGGGCACAACGACATGACCGACGGCAGCCGTGGCACGTTCTCGTCGGGTATGGCGACGATTTTTGCCGCTCGCGATGCGATCGAACAACTGCGCGTTCGCGCGGCGAAGGCCTGGGGCATCGACGTGAAGAACGTCTCGTGGAAGGACGGCAAGGCCATCGCGAAAGGCAAGCGAAAGTCCCTTACGCTGAAGGAGATCGCGGAAGCCTCGCCGAACACCGGCGGGCCGATTTCCGGACACAGCCAGGTGGTGGCC
The DNA here is from genome assembly GCA_029884165.1 of Gammaproteobacteria bacterium. Classification (GTDB taxonomy): domain Bacteria; phylum Pseudomonadota; class Gammaproteobacteria; order Steroidobacterales; family Woeseiaceae; genus JAOUIH01. The sequence continues at coordinate 4,084 of JAOUIH010000167.1, forward strand.
GACGGCGCCGGCGTCTCGTTCGCGAGTCACATCTGCGACGTCGAGGTCGACCCGGAAACCGGGGGCACGAAAGTCGTTCGGTATACGGTCGTGCAGGACGCGGGCAAGGCGGTGCACCCGGACTACGTCGAGGGCCAGTTCCAGGGCGGCGCCGCCCAGGGCATCGGCTGGGCCCTGAACGAGGAATACGTCTACGGCAAGGACGGCCGCCTGCAGAACCCGGGCTTCCTGGACTACCGAATTCCGGTCTGTTCCGACCTGCCGTTCATCGACACACAGATACTGGAGATTCCGAACCCGAACCACCCGTACGGCATACGGGGCGTCGGCGAAACGTCGATCGTGCCGCCGCTGGCGGCAATCGCCAACGCCGTGTCCGACGCGGCAGGCGTTCGCATGACCCACGTGCCGATGTCGCCGCCGCGAGTACTCGCGGCGATCAAGGCGTCACGCGCAGAGAAGGCGCCGACGGGCTGATGCCGGAGGTCCGACTGTTCGGGGGGTTACGCGATGCTGTCGACGGCGCGGAGTCGGTACGCGTCGAGGGCGCGACCATCCGCGAACTGCTGCAAAGCCTCGGCAGGGAGTACCCGCGGATACGGGAACGTATCGGCCAGGGCATCGCCGTCTCGATCGATGGCGTCATCTACCGGGACAACTGGGACCAGCCGATACCCGAAGGCGCGGAAGTCGGGTTGCTGCTCAGGATCGCCGGCGGATAGTTGGGGTCAGAGTAAAAAATCGAGTTTTTACTCTGACCCCAATTACTTGGAACCGCGCCACTCGCGCAGTATGGCGTCGTGCAGCAGACCATTCGTCGACAGCCCGCTGCCACCGTCGATCACCGCATTGCCGGCAAGATCGGTGAATCGGCCGCCCGCTTCGACAACGATCGGCAACAGCGGCGCGTTGTCCCAGACGTGCATCACCGGATCCACCATCGCATCGACCCGCCCGGTCGCGACCAGGTAGTGCCCGTAGCAGTCGCTCCAGCCCCGGGAAATCTTTGTCTTCGAGAGCAGTCGTTCAAACGCGCCGTTCATCCCGGACCGTGGAAAAATCTCCATGCCGCCGGTGCAGAGTGCCGCCTCTGCCAGTTCGACGGTCTTCGACACTCTCGCAGCACGCCGATCCAATTGATCGATACTTTTCGCAGCGTTCGCGTTGGTCGCCCACCACGCACCGCCGCCCTTCGCCGCGTAGACGATCTCGCCAAGCGCCGGGAAAACGATGACACCCATCACCGCGTCGACGCCCTGCTGCAGCCCGATCAGCGTCCCGAACAGCGGCACACCCCGGATGAACGACTGTGTGCCGTCGATGGGGTCGAGATACCACTTGTAGCCCGTCGTCCCGTCCTTCGAGGGAAATTCTTCGCCGACGATCGAATCGCCGGGACACGCCGCCTCGATGCGATCGCGCAAGAACACTTCGGTTTCCTGGTCGGCGCGCGTGACCGGGCTGGCGTCTGCCTTCCGGCCCACGACCAGCTCCTGGTCGTGGAAGTACCGTCGCGGTATGGCGGATGCCTGCAGCGCGATGTGCACCGCGAGCTCCAGCCGTTCGTCGAGTTCGGCCATGTATCGCTCCAGGAGACAGGGGATTCTATCGTCCCGCCGAGCGCTCCGTAACCGCATATCATTTGGGGTCAGAGTAAAAAC
>JAOUIH010000168.1 GCA_029884165.1 Gammaproteobacteria bacterium
ATCGGCAATGCTGCGGGTCTCGATCGCCGCCAGTACCCGCCGCTCGGCTTCCGTCCCGTCCTGCGCCCGGTCGTCCGATGATTCCGCCATGGCAAACCCGCTCGCTCGGCCATCAACGTTGCCGCCCATCATGACATCGGCGCCGGGTTTGACAAGGGATACCCTGAAATAGGGACGGCACCCGCGACATGCCTTCGGTCACGGCGCCGCCTTGAACAGCCCGCCCTGATCTGCGCCGAGCGGCCGCGAGTAGACGACCTCGCCGCCGATCACCGTCATGTCCGGCGTGATCTTCCAGATGTCTTCGGCCGGGATGCTCATGTAGTCCACCGGGATCACCACGAAGTCGGCCAGCTTGCCGGCCTCGATCGAGCCCAGGACGTCCTCGGCACGCATCGCGTAGGCGCCCGCCATCGTCGCCGCATAGAGCGCTTCTTCCCGGGTCATCGCCTCTTCGGGATACCAGCCGCCCGGCGGGTTGTTATTCCGGTCCTGGCGGGTCACCGCGGCGTGCAGTGTGTAGAACGGGTTGTATGGCGACACCGAGTAGTCCGTCCCGGTCGCCACCACGATGTCGTTTTCGAGCAGCGTCTTCCACGCATACGCGCCCTTCAGGCGTTCCCGCCCCAGCCTTGCCTCGGCGAAGTGCATGTCCTCGGTCGCGTGCAGGGGCTGCATCGAGGCGATGACGCCCAGCTCCGCCAGCCTCGGGATGTCCTCCGGCGTGATGACCTGGGCATGTTCGAGCGCGAAGCGCACGTCGTGCCCGTTCATGCCGGTCTGCTTCAGGGCGGCCTCGAAGGCGTTGAGCGCGATCCGGTTGGCCGCGTCGCCAATCGTATGGATGCGCATGTTGAAGCCGATCTTCAGCAGGTCGATTGCCGTTTGTGCCGTTTCGTCCTCGGAAGATCGCGGCTCCCCGTGAAAGCCGGGATAGTCCTCGTACTCCTCGAGGAAGTGGGCGCCGCGGGATCCGAGCGCGCCGTCCAGCAGTGTCTTGACGGACTGGACGAACAGCTTGTTTTCGTAATTCAGCGGCCCGCCCATCTGCTTCGCGGCATCCACGCTCACCATCTGGTTGATGCGGACCCTGAGGAGTCCCACCTCGTAGAGTTTCAGTTCCCGCATGACGTCGTCGTAACTCGTCCCGCCGCTCGCGCCGTGCAGTGTGGTCAGGCCGCTCGCCAGGGCCAGCCTGGTGCCCTCCACCAGGTTGCGACTGAGTTCGTAGTTCGACAGCGGCGGCAATGGCGGTATGAGGCGGAGGAGTTCGGGCGGTGCTCGCTCGACGAACTCCCCGGTGGGCTCGCCGTTCTCGTCCTTCTTGATGTGCCCGCCCTCGGGGTCGGGGGTGTCGCGCGTGATGCCGGCCAGTTCCAGCGCCTTCGAGTTGGCGGCGCTGCCGTGCGTGTAGCGGATGATGTAAACCGGGTTGTCGGGCGCGACCGCGTCGATCAGTTCCCTGTGCCACTCCGGCGGATCCCAGACGTCGGACATCCAGCCGCGCAGGACCAGCCAGCGCGGTTCGGGCCCGGGGCGCATGCCGGCCCCCGTCGCCAGCGAGCGCCGGACCACTTCCTGCATGCGCTCGACGGACGCCCACTCGCCTAGCGTCGCCCGGATGTCCGGAATCTGCGGGTACAGCTCCCGCTCCCCGAAGCGGATGTGGATGTGCGCATCGTGCAGGCCCGGGATGACGGTCCTGCCCTCGAGGTCGACGACGAAGGTCAGCGGGCCCGCATGCGACCTCGCGCCGGCGTCATCGCCGACGTAGATGAACTTGCCGTCCTTGACCGCGAACGCGGAAGCCTGGCTGAACTCCTCGTCGACCGTGTAGACGTTCCCGTTGACGTACACGGTGTCGGCGACCTGCGCGACGACTGCGGCCGGCGCCAGCAGCAGCGCGGCGATGATCGTGCCGGCGCGTGCTCGTTCGATCTTCGGCATGATTTACTCCCCGTTTGATCGTTGTTGTCAGGCTCGGAGCGATTCTAACAAAGGCTGGCAGAACCGGATCATTTGACTGACTCGGAGAGCGGAAACCGCGGCGCCTTCGGTGGGCAACCATCGGTTGCATGCAAAACCGGGTCACTTCCTGACACCCGGCGGACCCTTGCCGCCTGCTGCAGCGAACTACCACCAGGTCGCGTACAGCGCGCCCAGCAGCACCAGTATCACGGCGGCACCGATATTGAATCCGGCGGTCGTCGATGTATCCACCGTCCGGTATTCGATGGCATAGGGATGCGCTTCCGGCTTCTGGGCCAGCGATACGAGGATGCCGGTCGCAATGCACAGCAGGAAGGCGATGCCTACACGGTCGATGAACGGCAGCTCCGGCCAGGCCAGCTTGAAGACAATGGAGTAGGCAGCCGACCCGAGCGCCGTGGCCAGCGCGCCGTTCGAGGTCGTCCTCGGCCAGAAGAAACCGAGCAGGAACAATGCACAGACTCCCGGCGTGAAGAACCCGGTGAATTCCTGGATGTACTGGAAGGCCTCGGCAAAATTGCCGAGCAAGGGACGTGCGACGATCATCGCCACGACGATCGCCGTGAGGCTGACGAGCCGGCCGACCGTCACCAGGTGTTTGCCGGAGGTGTCCGCGCGGCGGAGATGGCGGTAGAGATCCATCGTGAAGATCGTCGAAATCGAGTTCATCATGGACGCGAGCGACGACACGATGGCGGCAATCAGGGCGGCGAAGACGAGCCCGAGCACGCCCGGCGGCAGCAGGTTCATTACCGTGGGATAGGCCCGGTCCGGCGCCTCGAGATCCGGCGCGAGCACAGCCGCCGCGATGCCGGGCAGGACGATGATTACCGGCGTGATCATCTTCAGCGCGGACGCGAACAGGATGCCCTTTTGCGCCTCCCGCGTACTCTTCGCCGCCAGCGCTCGCTGGATGATGTACTGGTTGAAGCCCCAGTACGACAGGTGCATGACCCACATGCCGCCGACCAGGACCGAGATGCCCGGCAGGCTCATGTAATGCGGCGAGTCGCTGGAGAAGATGAGATCGAAACGTTCCGGCGTCCGCTCGACCAGCATCGCGAAGCCGGCGATCACCCCTTCCCCGCCGGACACCTCGTTCAGCGAAATGATCGCGATCAGGATGCCGCCCAGCACGAGCAGCGCCACCTGGATGATGTCGGTGAGCGCGACGGCCTTGAGCCCCCCGTACAGCGAATACGCGGCGGCGAACGCGCCGAGTGCGAGCAGGCCGGTCGTTATGTCGACGCCCGTGACGGTGTTTACGGCCAGCGAGCCGAGCCACAGTATCGACGTCAGGTTGACGAAGACGTAGATCCCGAGCCAGAACACGGCCATGACGTTCCGAACGCGGTGATCGTAGCGCTCCTCGAGAAACTGGGGCATCGTGAAAATCTTGTGCTTCAGGAATACCGGCAGCAGCCACTTGGCGACGATGAGCAGGGCGATCGCCGCTGTCCACTCGTAGACGCCGATCGCGATTCCCATGACGAATGCCGATCCCGACATGCCGATGATCTGTTCGGCCGAGATGTTCGCCGCGATGAGCGATGCGCCGATCGCCCACCACGGCAGCGACCGGCCTGCGAGGAAGTAGTCGCTCGCGACCTTTTCGTGACCGGGCTTTTCGCGCGACACCCACTGCGCGAGCACGAGCAACAGGACGGCATAGATCGCGACGACCGCGATATCGAGACTCCCCAGGTGCATCGGTACCCTCTCCTGTTCCCCAGGCACAGAATAGCCCGGCACGCAGCCCGGGCAAACCGGAGCCCTCGGCATGCCCGTGCGCGCTGACCCGCAGCCAGGCTATCGCGTCGTACCGAACATCTGCACCCAGTAGGTGCCCTTGCCGCCGGTGCTGTTGACCGCGTAGCCGATGCCGGTGTCGGTATACCCGGCGTCCATCAGGTTGGCGCAATGGCCCGGACTCGCGAGCCAGGTAGCGACCGCTTCCTCCGGCGTCACTTGCCCGGCTGCCACGTTTTCCCCGACCAGTCTCCACGCATAGCCGGCCCCGCTTGCGCGATCTGCCGGGGCGCCCCCATCCGTACCCTCGTGGTCGAGAAAGTCGTGAGTCGCCATATCGTGCGCGTGCGCCTGTGCCGCCCGGCTGAGCGCTTCCGCCTGCTGCAGCGGCGCGGCCGCGGGGAATTTCTTCCGGCCGCAGCGACGCGCCTCGGCGCGCGCCTCGTTGACCAGGTCGAACACCCGGCCGGCGATCGCCGCATCGTCAGGGGCCGGCGGCACGAACGGCTCGGCAAGCACGATCCACGTATCCGTCTCGCGCCGGTAGGCACCGATCTCGACCAGGTCCGGATCGGCGACGGTCCGGCAGAATCGCTGCGCCAGCACCATCCTGATGCGGTCCTCGTCGACCGCGTTTCGGAGTACGATCGACGCGGATCGTCTCGCCCGGTATCCCGATTTGGATACGGCCGCTTCGAGTTTCGCGCCATCGGCAAGAAATCGGGCCGCGTTGTGCAACGCGGCCTGCGGCTCGAGCGGCCGTGCGGCGCCCGGCGTGCCGCCGCAATCGTGCATGCGCACCGCGTCGGCCACGGCGACAACTTCGGCGACGTCGCCTGCAGCCGCGGCGGTTGCGAAGCCGACCGCGAGCACAATTATCAGCTTTCGCAAGATCGTTCCTGCTTCCAAATTTCCGGATCGTACTGCTTGATGCCTAGCGGGAGCTGCCCCGGATCCGTTCATCGAACCTCCGCAGATCGTCATGCAGCGCCTCTATTTGCCGCCTCAGCGCCTCCCGCTCATCGTGGGCGATCGCCGCTTCCGCCTGGACGACCTCGCGGTCGACCTCGTGTGCCGACTGCATCGAGTTGACAATCAGGGCGATGAACAGGTTCAGCACCGCGAAACTGGTCACGATGACGAAGGGCACGAAGAACACCCACGCATACGGATAGACTTCCATGACCGGCCGGACGATGCCCATCGACCAGCTCTCGAGCGTCATCACCTGGAACAGGCTGTACATCGACTCGCCGACCGTGCCGAACCATTGCGGGAAGGCCGCACCGAACAGGTTGGTCGTCATGACGGCCGCGATGTAGAAGACGAGCAGCAGCACCGCGACGATGGAGCCCATGCCGGGCAGCGCGCCGAGGAGCGCGCCGATGACCGCGCGCATCTGGGGCACGACCGACAGCAGGCGCAGTACCCGGAGGATGCGCAGGGCGCGGAGTATGGCCAGCGGGCCGCTGGCCGGTAGCCAGGCGATCGCGACGATCGTGAAGTCGAAGACGTTCCAGCCGCTGGAGAAGAAACGAGAGCGGTAGACCCGGAGCTTCAGCGCTATCTCGACGGTGAAAACGAGCAGGGCGGCATGGTCCAGCGCCTGCAGCACCTTGCCCGCCGCGGCCATGGCGGCGGGCGACGTCTCGAGGCCCAGCGTGATCGCGTTGATCACGATTACCGCGGTAATGGCTATATTGAACCAGCGGGATTCGACAACGGCACGCAAGCTACGGTCTCCTGTTCGGCCAGCCGGCACTCTGGCGAGCGCCGCCGTCGGTGTCAACGGATGGACTGATGCCATGCGTCCCGGCGCCAGCCGGGCTGGGCAGCGGGCCACGGCGGTATACAATTCGCCGATTGCAGCCTACGACGACGAGACACGCCATGCAGCCCAGCACCCTCGCACGCCTGCTCCTGATCCTGCTCCTCTTTGCCGCCCACTCCGCCTGGCCCCGCGGCGAAGCGCAGAAGCGCTGGGAGCTGATGAAC